>JBIOJM010000064.1:0-36059 GCA_044450785.1 Isosphaerales bacterium | reverse complement strand
TTACCCTTGTGCGGTTTTATTTATTAACCGCTCCGGCATTTTTTGATTTAAATTTTTATATTATTTTATATTTTCAAAAACCAACCACCCGGGGTTGCGGGGTCGGGACCGAGAAGCGGCTGCCGCTATCAATTGGACATCAGATCATCCATTCAATCACTGATGGAAACTGGGTTTGGGGCATGGTGAATCGGGTCGCCGGAGTCGCATCGCACTGAGGGAGGAACCGCGTCACGGCCATTGGCGGTAAGACAAGATCGGCGTGTTGAGGATGAGCGTTGCGGACACGGCGGAGGCCATGGGCAGGACCAAGGTTGCGTTGCCCATCGTCTTCTCTTGTTGTTCTTGATACAATCCCCTGGGAGGAAGAACATGATGGCTACCGTCGAGAAACCATCGAGCATCCCGCCCGAAGCGATGGCAGATATGGAAGAGGTTTGCCGCCTGATATCCGAGGGGAAACGCGTCACTGATCCCGCGCTGCTGAAACGCATCTACGAGCGGTCCGAGGAGGTCCAGCGGGCGATTCGGGAGAAGTACGGCGTGGTGGAATGGGCGGTTGATCTGATCCGCGAGGCGCGCGACGAGGAATGAGGTACGTGCTGGATGCGTCCGTCGCGCTGAAATGGGTCTTGAGCGAGCCGGATGCCGCCAAGGCCCGTCAGCTCCGCAATGACTTCCGCAAGGCCGTCCACGAGTTGATCGCGCCGGACTCCTTCACTCTCGAGATCGCCCATGCCCTGACGAAGGCCCAGCGGCGGGGGATGATACCGGATGCGTGGACGCTCTGGGCGGACGTGATGACCACGGTTCCACACCTCTTCCCCGCGCACCCCTTGACCCCTCGTGCCATCCAGATCGCGACCCAGGCCCGCATCGGCGTCTATGACTGCCTCTACGTCGCCTTGGCGGAGCGGGAGAAATGTGAGCTGGTCACCGCCGATGCCCGGTTGCTCAACAGCCTCCAACCGACCTATCCCTTCATCATCTCGCTGGCGTCCGTGCCGTGACACCGTCCTCGGCAGTTGCCCGCGCGAACTTCTCGTGGTACGATCAAATGTATGCTTGGAGGTACGTTCGATGGCCAAGATCCCCGCGATCGTTCCGGTGTCGGACCTGAGGCAGAATTCGGCCCGGGTCCTGAAAGACGTGAAGAAATCGAAGAAGCCGCTCGTCATCACCCAGCGCGGGCGGGCGACGGCGGTCCTGATGAGTCTCGATTTCGAGAGTCCGCGCTGATCGCCACCCTGCTGTTCCGCCTCGGGACGAGATCCGGCACTACAGCGGAGGCTTGCTCCCATACCAACCCGACGCGCCAGCGAAGACAAGTCATCGTGCCGCAAGAAACTTGCGGCATCCCTCGCTGGGGCGTCGGGTTAGTGCGACGACCACTCCGCAAATCGGTGGTGTTCGCCGAGAAGTGTCGGACAAGGGAATTCACGGCAACGCCGCCAGCGACGTGATGAACCCAAAGATCGGCCGAAGGGTTCGGACGAGCCGGTCGTCCGCAGTCAGGAGTTCGCATCCCTCCCGCTCGGCCAACGCCACATAGAGGCAATCGTATACGCCAATCCGAGCCGGGGAGGCGATCTCGAGTGCTCTCTTCAGCAAGGGCAGATATGGATGGAATTGTGGTGGGGTCGAGAGGACGTTCGTTAACAGCCTGTCCGCGTCCCCTTGGGGAATGACTCCCCGCCTCTCCGCCTTGGCGAGCCCGTGTGCGACCTCGACAGGGAACACGTCGGGAGCGAGCAGTTCGTGAATCTGCTTCTGAAACTCGGCTCGAAGCCGCCGTGCCTTGTCGGAGTCGGCCTCCGTCAGGACCCACTTCATCGCGATGTTGCTGTCCAGCACGTATTTCATGCTTCGTCGCGCGCTTCGCGGATCAGATCAACGGCGATGTTCAAGACGCCGTGTTTCCTCCGAATTTCTTCGGTGATCTTCTCCGTCTCCGCCTGGACTCGCGCCGCAAACTCCGGGTCTTTCTTGCCCGTCAGGATGAGCTGGATCGCGTATTCCAGGTCTGTCAACGGGGCCGATGATTTGTCGTCGGTAGCCATGGTGATCCTCCCAGGGGCATTTTACCGGACAATGAATCGGCCAGATAGGCCAGGGGATTGGAGGAGTTCGAGGTGACAGATGCCTGCCCGGAACATCGGTCCCTGTGCCGGCGAGTCTCGAATTTGGTCTCGATTCCACTTTTTCGGGGCGGCAAGCTCGACGACCTCTCCCCTTAAGGCTGGTACGGATCCACGGAGACGTTCGCTCAGCGACGATCCGGCGCAACAATCAAGCCCCTGGTCGGAGATTTCGACGAGCTCCCATTCTTCGGTCCCGGTCGGTTCTCTCCTCGTCACGTCGTCGGTGCGGGGTCCTGGATCGTCCACGAAAGCGAGACTTCTCGCCGATCACCACCTGGTCGAAGGGGACGAGCCACACTAACCCGAAGCGTGAGCGAGGGATGCCGCAAGTCAGTTGCGGCGCGACGCCAGCGCCCTCGCTCACGCTTCGGGTTGGTGTGTACGACGACTCAAGCCGCGGAGCTGGATCAGCGCAAGCCGAATTTCCTGGTGGCGTTCAGCGAGCAGTGTCGTCATTTCGGCCCTGTTCCTTGACGGCCGCACCACCTCGCGACCCTTGATTCCATTCGCTTGGTGGTCGAAAATGGCCGTGATCCGTTGCCTCGAATCGGCGGACGTGTGTTGACGGCCGTTGTCTTTGCTGGGCGACGTGAGAGCGCGGGGAAGTGACCGTGAATAACCGGCGATTGTTCCAGCTCATCGGATTGACGGCGACGCTGTTCCTTGTCGCGGTCAACTCGCGCGCCCAAGGCAGCGATGGGCCAACCGATCATCCGCCGCCGCTTTCACCCGGGGAAGAGCTCAAGAGACTGAAAGTCGCCGACGGCCTGGAGATCAAACTGGTCGCCGCCGAGCCGCAGGTCGCTCAACCGCTCTCGATCTGTTTCGACGACCGGGGCCGGATGTGGGTGCTGCAATACCGGCAATATCCCAGTCCGAATGGGCTCAAACCGGTTGCGGTGGACCAGTATCTGCGCACGAAATACGACCGGCTTCCCGAACCGCCGCCCCATGGCCCCAAGGGGAAAGATCGGATTTCGATCTACGAGGATACCGATGGCGACGGCCGCGCTGACGTCGTCAGGGACTTCGTCGCTGATCTCAACCTCGCGTCCGGGATGGCTCTGGGATACGGCGGCGTGTTCGTCGTGCAGCCGCCGTATCTGCTGTTCTACGCCGATCGCGACGGCGACGATCGGCCGGATGGGCCGCCCAAGGTTTTACTGACCGGCTTCGGCATGGAAGACGCACACGCCTTCGCCAACTCGCTGACGTGGGGACCGGACGGCTGGCTGTATGGAGCGCAGGGAAGCACCGTGACCGCCCTCATTCGCGGCATCGGCTTTCAGCAGGGCATCTGGCGATATCATCCGCGGTCGGACCGATTCGAGCTGTTTTCGGAAGGGGGCGGCAACACCTGGGGCGTCGAGTTCGATCGATTCGGCAACCTGTTCCCCGCCGGCAATACGCTGGAACCGCTCGAGCACCATGTTCAGGGAGCGTATCTGGTCAAGGGCTTCGGCAAACATGGCCCGCTGCATAATCCGCACACGTACGGTTATTTCCAGCCGGTGCTCCATCATGGCTACGTCGGAGACAGCCTGTCCGGGGGAGCGATCATCTATCAAGGGGGAGCATTTCCCGCTCGATTCAACGATGCCTGCATCTGCCCCCACACCCGGCACAGCGCCTGCCGATGGGCAACGATCGAAACGCGCGGATCGACATTCGCCACGCGCGCTGCGGGCGATTTTGTCACCAGCGACGACGTCTGGTTTCGTCCGGTCGACATGACGGTCGGACCGGACGGCGCGGTCTATATCGCCGACTGGTACGACTACAACATTTCTCACTCGTCGCCCAAGAATCGGAGCGAGTGGTATCAGCCGAGCCGCCTTGATGGTCGGGTGTGGAGGGTCGCGCCGCCGGACCTGAAACGCGTCAAGGCCGGGGCGCTGGACCTGAGCCGAAAGTCCAGCGATCAGCTCGTCGAGCTGCTATCGCATCGCAACGACTGGTACGCCCGCCAGGCGCGGCGCCTACTGGCCGAGCGCTGCGACCACTCCGTCGTCCCCGCGCTCACCAGGCTGGCACTCGAGAGCGACGATCAGCGGATGGCATTGCAAGGGCTTTGGTCGCTCTACGTGATCGGCGCGCTCGATGGGCAACTGGCCGAGAAGGCACTGGCCAGCCGGCACGCGTACGTCCGTGCCTGGACGGTCCGATTACTCGGGGACGCACTCATCGTGTCGCCGGCCATGTTGCGTCAGCTCGTCGACCTGGCTCGTCGCGATCCGAGTGTTGTCGTCCGCAGCCAGCTCGCGTGCACTGCCAAGCGACTGCCGGCGGGCGAGACGGTCCCGATTGTCGAACAGTTGCTCCGTCACGACGAGGATGTCGACGACGTCCAGATTCCGCTCTTGATCTGGTGGGCAATCGAGGACAAAGCGATTTCCGATACACCTCTCGTGCTGCGGATGGTTCAGGCCGGCGACCTGTGGCATCGACCGCTCATGACCCGATTCATCATCGAGCGGCTCGCACGGCGATTTTTATCGGAAGGAACCAACGCGTCGGCGGCAGCTTGTGCGATTCTGCTGCAACATGCCCGGCATGAAAAGACCGTCAACCTGGCGCTCTCCGGGATGTTGCAGGCACTCTCCGGACAAAAGCTGGACCACGTGCCGGAGCCGTTGGAGGAAGTAATCAGGGAAACGGTTCGCCACGAATCGGCCAATCCGCGAGCGATCGAGCTGGCGCTGCGGCTGAGCTTGCCGGGCGCCTCCAAAGCGGCAATTCAATTTGCAGCCAGCGGCGCGACGGCCGCGGACGATCGGCTCTCGCTGATCAAGGCGCTCGGTGAATCGAGAACGCCCGCCGCGATCGACGGTCTTTTGTCGTTGCTCACGGACGGCTCGACTGATCCGATCAAGATCGCCGCCCTGTCGGCACTCGGCTACTTCACCGACGATCACATTGCCGACATGGTCCTGGACACCTTTTCGACACTCTCCGCGCGATCGCGGGCTCGAGCCGTCGAATTGTTGTGCAGCCGCCTGAGCTGGGCCCTCAAGCTGGCGGAGTCGATCGATCGCAAGACGATCCCGGCGGAAACCGTGTCGCGGGATCTTGTCCAGCGGTTGAGCCAATACGACGATCAGCGGCTGCTCAAACTGATCGAGAAAACCTGGGGCAAGGTCCGCGCAGCGACTCCATTCGAGACGCAAGGACGGTTGAACGCGGTCTTGCAATCGCTCTCCAAAGGCCACGGCGATGCCGCGCGGGGCCGGCAGTACTTCGAAAAAACGTGTGCGAATTGCCACAAGCTCCATGGATCCGGGGCGGCGGTTGGTCCCGACCTGACCGGCGCCGAGCGCAAGAATCGCGAGTTGCTCGTGCAGAACATCGTCGACCCGAGCGCGGTGATTCGTCAGGAATTCATGGCGCATGTCGCGGTGACGAAGGACGGACAGGTCCTCACCGGACTCCTGGCCGAATCGACGTCGGAAACGATCACCCTGGTCGATTCCAAGAACCAGCGCACCGTGCTCAAGCGCAGCGATCTCGAGGAGCTCAAAGAGTCGCCCGTTTCGTTGATGCCCGAAAAGCTGCTGGATGACTTGACCGATCAGCAGATCCGCGATCTGGTGGCGTACGTGCAAGCTGATCGAGGCGGCTAAACCACAGTTTACCATGCCCACGCCGCGTCGCCCCGCCCCCTCCGGTCGCTTCGTGCTGGCCTGGGCCCTGATGATCGGCAGCCTGGTCGGCTTCTGGTGCTGCCGGCCCTGGCTGGGCGCGAGGGCGTTCAACTACGGGCAGCTCGCCGTCTTCCTCGCGACGTGGAAGATCGCCTCGTTGCTCTGTCTTCCGCGCGCGGCGTGGGCGCGCCTCACACCCCTCCGGCTTTTGGCCTATTGCTTCTGGTACGGGATGCAGCCGCAGCAGTTTCAGAAGGGCAAAGTAACCGCCGCCCATGCTCCCGTGCCCACCGTTTCGGGAACCATGCTCAACGCCCTCGCCGGGGCGGCGCTGCTCTGGCTGGTCCCGCACCTGCTGCCGGCCGCGACCCCACTCACGATCCGCTTCTGGATCGCGCTCGTTGGCCTCGGCTTCCTGAGCCTGTTCGCGCGGCTCGATGTCGCGGCGCTGATCTTCCGGGCGATGGGCTTCCCGGTTGAGAAGCTCATGGACTGCCCGATCGCCGCGACGACGCTCGGCGATTTCTGGGGGCGGCGCTGGAACCGCGTTGTCTCGGGGATGATGCGTGAGGTCATCTTCTTCCCTGTGGCGCGCCGGGCCGGCGCGCGGGTCGCGCTGTTCGCCGTGTTCGTCTACACCGGCCTGTACCACGAGGGCATCAGCTTCATGGCCAGATCGGGATACGGCGGGCCCATGCTCTACTTCCTGGTTCAGTACCTCGGGGTCGCGATCGAGAATGGCCGGCCGGCGCGTCGCTTGCTCAGGGGCCACGCCTGGCTAGGGCGGGCGTGGACCGTGGCGGTCGTGGTCCTGCCGGTCGGCCTGTTGCTGCCTCCAGCGCTCGTCGATGGAATTCTTGTGCCGTTCATGGTGCAGACCGGCGTTCCTGGTCTGGAACGATAGCGGGAACCGCCGCTCGAGGTCCTGGTACCAGGAAGCCACCGCATTCGAGGCGGAGAACCACCACAGGGTGGCAGCCGGAAATCACTCAGGACGTTCAGATGCGCTTGAGGGTCACGGTGAGGTTGATCGAGAAGACGCCGCCGTTGAGGGTTCCCTTGGCGGTGAACGAACCCGCCGCTCCGGTGAGCGTGCCGGTGCCGCCGGTCACGAGACCTTTCACCGAGAAGGTGAAATCCTCCACGCCCACGACGCGCCCGGAACCGGAGAAGGAAGCGTTGATCGTGCCGCTCAGACCGGCGAGGGTCCCCGTTCCGTTGGTGTATTTGAGGACGTGGCGCTTGTTCGCGGAGTACGACACGCTGCTCTGGAACGTGGCCGGACCGAGCACTGTCGTCGTTCCGGAACCGTCGCCGGTCGTCGTCCCTTGCGAGCTGGTGATCGGGTTCACAGTACCTTGACCGCTCAAGGAACCCTTGATGATCTCGCGCTTTGCCCGCGCCAGGAGAGAGACTTCCGCGGCGTGATGGCCCGGAAGTCCGACGGCACTCAGAAGTTCGCGGGATTCGAGAAGCTCGAGCCGGAACGTTCGGCTTCGACGTGGTTTGTGGTTGAGATTGCTCATCGTGTCGCCTTATTGAAACTGGAACTCGGATGGTAACAGCGGAATGCGAGCCCTTCAACATATCGCATCGGAGTGCGAATCCGCAACCGGTGTTGCATGCTTTCGACGGGCCGCCGGCGTCGGCTTCGCGGATCGGAGGACGGGTCGACCATCCGGCCGTTCAAGCAGCGACTCAGTCTCTTCTGCCCAGGCTGTTGAGCGTGCTGGTGGTGCCATAGATGACGTCGGGTATGTGGGGGCCGTCCGTGGCGTAGGCGCCCGCGCCTCCCTGGTATTTACGGCCGCCGGACCAGCCGAGGATGGTGCGGCGCCGGAAGAGGTGGCAGCCTGTCTCGTCCCAGCCCCAGGTCCCCTCGTCACGGTGGCGGAGCTGGCCGTGGCCCACGGGAACCCCGCCTCCCACGTAGTAGCCGATGCCGCCCGACGTCGTGCTCGGCTCGAGGTGACCGCCGAGCTCTCGCGGATAGCCCGCGCGCTCATCCGTGTGGGGAATGCACCGCGGCTTGCCAGGTGGCGGCGTCCCCTGCTGATGGTGATGGTGATGAAGAGCTCGCTCTTGCGCAGGTGAGTCTTGCGCGCAAGCGATGCCCCCGGCTCCCAGACCCAGGACGACGAGGACACCGCTCAACCAGTGGGTTCGCATCGGATTCTCCTCGTGTCCTTAGGCGCCGGATTTTTTCGGCTTCGGCAAGGGAAGGTGCGTGAATGTGATGGGTGGATTCGGGGTCCCGTTCCTCGGCACGTGCGGGTTACGGTTGTACTTGAAGAACGGCAGGCGGACGCCGCGGACCTTCACCTGGTCGGCCCGATGGACTGTTCGCGGTGGGGCGTAAGCGATCGACGCCACGGACGTGACATCGTCGTCCTGAAACACACCGTCGCCGCTCACGCCCAGGCCGCCGACAAGCTGGTTCCTGAGACCGCCGCCGGTCGTGTCCTTGTACAACGGCGCACTGCCGGGGAAGAAGACCACGCCATTCTGGTTGTCCTTGTTGAAAGGGTCATGGAAATTCGTGTTGGGGTTGAACGCGTCGTAACCCAGGATGCTCTGAAAGGCCGAGGCCGGCAGGGGCGCGCCTTCGTTCGTCCCATACTTGGTAACACCGCCGTCGTTCAGGATCGAGAACGGACCGGACGGGTTGATGTCGATCCCCTCGGGGAAGAACGGCAAGGCCAGGTAGCGGAACGTTCGGTTCGTGAACGCGGAACCGGCCGGCACATTCTTGACCTTGTCGATCGGCTGGAGCTGGCTGGCATTATCGTAATACGCCACGTTGCGGGCCTTGGCGACCGCCACGGCGATCGCGAAGTACGTGGCGTCCGGCATCCGGTAGAGCCCGAGGATGTTGCCGTTCTCGTCGCTGACGGCGAAGACCATCCTGGCCGTGTTGTTCAAGGGCAGCCGGATTTGCGCGCGGACCTGGCCGGCTTCGGCGATCCCACGGGCAACGATCGCCTGGACGTCGGCGGCTGTCAGCCCGGTGCCGTCGTGAGGGGTGACCAGCCAGCCGTAAGGGACCCCCTGGCCGGCGAGGTACGTGTCGCCCTTCATGTCAACGGGCTGGTCGGTGCCGTCATCGGGACTGCCGGCGCCGAGCGTGCGGCCGAATGACAGGAGATTGTTCAGTCCTTCCAGACCGTGGCCGCCGAAGAGGTCGAGCGTGATGCCGGCCAGGTCGATCCGGCCGAAAGGCTCGGTGAAATCGGGAAGAGCCGGCGCTCCGTTGACCGGTCCGCTCAACGGGACCCCCGCCGTCTTGCTCCCGCCGGCGGCGACAAACGCCATGTACTCGGCAACCTGCGAGAGATCGAGCTTGTGCGGGTTGTACAGGAGCGGGGTGTTGAGCTTCGAGTTCTCCTCGGTGGCATAGCCGGTCGTGCCGGGGAAGAAGACGCCGATTCCGCCGACCTCCACGTTGTTCTTGTAAAGCGGAATGCCGCCGGGTAGGGTCGCGATTCCGCGCGACTGAGCCGTGGGCAAGGTCCCGGTGATCTGCCCGTAGGACTCGGGCGCGACCATTTCCGAGGTCGCGCCGGCCGGGATGTATTGCGATGGGACGTTGAACCGGGTCCCGTTGGTGTTGTTCAGGGTGTCACGATTCGTGTTCTCGATGGCGAACAGGTCGACCTGCGGGGTGAACATGATTCCCGGCGGGAAATGCCCCTTGATCCCGACAGGGGCCACGAAACCCGGCCCGTACAGCGTCGAATTCCCATTGGGATCGGGGACGTCCGGGTTGGCCTGCACCTCACGCTGGGTGATCGTGGTCTGGCTGATCTCCTGGATCGTGCGGGAGGTCAGCGGTGCTGTGTTGTTGCCGAAGAAGGCGCCGGTGCGCGCCAGTGAGACGGCGCCGTCGATGGCGAACACCTTGTTGGTCGTGTTGCCCGTGATCTGTGTGGAGACACCGTTCTCAACCCGGACCCCCAGGATGTTGCCGTTTCGATCGACGACGGCGATGATGGCGTCGTTGCGGTTCACGGCCGCCGCGGCGCGCTGCAACAGGGCCTTGACGTCGCTGGTCGTCAACAGGTCGGCGGGGTTGGAGGGATCGTAGCCGTGCACGCCGGGCGCAATGTCGGCGGCACTGGCAGCGGCCTGCTGCGCGGCGGCCGCATCCAGCAACACTCGCCCCTCCAGCCCCTCGACCGACGGGACGGCGCGGTCCAGCCGCCGGCTTGGGCGAGAAGTCCAGAACGCACGCCAGCGCATCGCGGTTCGTTGCCTCCAGACCATTGGTTCCCTCGGCGCACGCAGGGCCACCTGATGCGCCGACCTCCCAAACTCCCCAACCTCCCTGCCGGATGAGGGACGCCGAGAACGCCTCATCGGTCTGATGATCGGCAGGACCTCTCCCCCACGTGGATTCTTTTTCCGGACAGTTTACGTAATCAGCGTGATCACTCTTTTCGATCCAATCGATGCAATTCTTAAGGACGATGGCTGCACGACCCGATTTACGAGTAGGGATGGAACCACGCCTTTCTGGAATCCGCGCGCGGACAGCGACGCGGGCTGTCCCATCTCTGATGACTGTTTACGGGGCAAGGCGGGGCCTCTCCGGATGCGACACTCGGGTCCGAGTCTGGGGCGAACATGGATTCCGCGCGTGGCACTCATGCTGATCTGCGCGCGAGGCGGAACGGTCCGCGCCCAGGAGAATTCATCGTCGCCTCTTCCTCGACCCAGCTTGCTGGCGCGTCCCATCGATGGCGTCTCTCCTCTCCAGGTTTCTGGGGCGATCCTTCAACCCGAAACTCTGCTCGAACTGCGGAGGGACCCTCCGCACGGGTACTCGGGACCATCCGGCGTGCTGCCGGCCGAGGAGCAGGAGTCGAGCCATTTTGTCCCGATCGAGGACCGTTGGCGACTGGGCTACCCCGCGTGGGACCGCTACGGCAAGGGGCACCCGCTCGTCGATGATTACCCGTATCTACCCGGAAGGTGGTTCGACCCGTACAATCAAAACGTTTTTAAAGGTGATTATCCGATCATCGGCCAGCACACCTTCCTGGACATCACCACGATGGCCGACATGGACTTCGAGGGGCGGCAGGTCCCCACGCAGACCTCGGGGTTCGAGAGCACGGCGCGCCCGTTCTCGGGGAATTTTTTCGGCCGGCCCAACAGCTTCATCACGCTCGATTACTTCTCGGTTTCCGTCGACCTGTTCCACGGCGACGCCGCCTTCAAGCCGATCGACTGGCGGCTCAAGCTGGTCCCGACCCTGGGAGTCAGCAACTTCTCGTTCAGCGAGCTGGCGCAGGTCAGCCCGAACGTGCTGCAGGGGACCACGCGGACGCGAGAAGTGTGGGCACTTCAGGAGGCGTTCGCCGAGTACAAGCTCGCCGACCTGGGGCCCGACTACGACTTTCTGTCGGTCCGGGCCGGCACCCAGCCGTTCATCAGCGACTTCCGGGGCTTCTTGTTCTCGGACATCAACCGGGGAATCCGGCTGTTCGGCACGGAGAACTCGAATCGCGACCAGTTCAATCTGGTGTATTTCCGCCAGTGGGAGAAGGATACCAACACAGCGCTCAATACGTTCAACGACCGGCGTCAGAACCTGGTTTTCGCCAACTGGTACCGCCAGGATTTCCTCTTTCCCGGCTACACGGCCCAGCTCAGTCTGAACTACGACAACGATCCCTCCTCGATCAAGTATGACAAGAACCGGTTCCTGGTCCGCCCGGACGCGGATGGGAGCTTCCAGCCGCACACGGTGAACGTCGGTTATTTCGGCTGGGCGGGGGACGGGCACTGGGGCCGGTACAACCTGACGCACCAGGTCTACTGGGCGTTCGGCTATGACAGTCTCAACCCGCTGGCGAACCGGCCGCAGACGATTAATGCGCAGATGGCCGCGATCGAAGGGTCATACGACCGAGACTGGGTGCGGTTCCGGCTGTCGTTCTTCTTCGCCTCGGGCGACGGCAACATCAACAACTCGCACGCGACCGGCTTCGACACGATCCTCGACGCGCCCAATTTCGCCGGCGGCCCGTTTTCCTACTGGAACCGCCAGCAGATTCCGCTGCTCGGCGTCAACCTGGTGCAGCGGCTCAGCCTGGTGCCCGACCTTCGCTCGAGCAAGATCCAGGGGCAGGCGAACTTCGTCAACCCCGGCTTAATCCTGCCGACGTTCGGCATGGACTTCGAGCTGACGCCCAAGCTGAAGATGATCACCAACGCAAATTTGATCTGGTTCGACAAGACCAACGTGCTGCAGCAGTTTCTGTTCCAGGGAAACATCGACCGGTTCGTCGGCCTCGACCTGGGTTGGGGCCTGGAGTACCGGCCGCTGCTCTCCGAGAACATCCTGTGGGTGGGCGGCGTCCAGATGCTCGTCCCCGGCCAGGGCTTCCGGGACATCTACAACAGTTTCAACGGACGGGTTGACGCTCTGCTCGCGGGGTTCATGCACGTTGTGTTCAGGTTCTGAGGGTCGGCCTTGACGGCCGGCGGCTTTGGAGATAACGTCTGGCCGCTCCGGTCTGATGCCGCGCGCCGTGGCCATCGGGTCCCGTTCTCACGGAGGTTGATCGCCCATGCCCCGGACCCGGCCCGCCGCGTCAAGACGTCTTCGAGCCGGCCACGCCTTGCCCCTGGCGATCCTGATCGTGGCGGGTGTGCTGCTGGGGACGCCGGGTCGCGACGATCGGCAGGTGGCGAGCGCCCAGACGCCTTCCCGTCCGCCGGCGCGTGCCCCGCGCGGCGTACCGGTGCCATTCCCCGTGCCGGACGAGCTTCGTGGAACGGACCTCTCGCGGCAAAGTGCCGACGAGGCCGCCCGGAAAAGCACCGGCTGCCTCTCGTGCCACCAGGGGCAGCATGACCCGCACGGCAAACCGGAGACGGTCCGGCTGGGCTGCGTCGACTGTCACGGCGGAAACCCTGGGACCGGCGACCAGCAGCTTGCTCACATCTGGCCGCGGTTCCCCGAGGCCTGGGGAAGCTCCGGCAATCCCGCCCGTTCGTACACCCTCTTGAACCACGAGTCACCCGAGTTCATCCGGTTCGTGAACCCCGGCGACCTGCGGGTGGCCCACCTTGGCTGCGGCACGACGAGCTGCCACGCGGATCAGGTCCTCCAGGTCCGAAAAAGCATGATGACCCATGGCGCGATGCTCTGGGGCGCGGCGCTCTACAACAACGGGGCGGTCCCCTTCAAGATGGCCCGCTTCGGAGAGAGCTACAGCATGAACGGCGCGCCGCAACGGCTTCAGACCGTCCCTCCCCCCACGGACTTCGAGACAGCCCGGAAGGGTGTGGTGGCGTTTCTCGACCCGCTGCCCCGGTTCGAGGTCTCGCAGCCGGGGAACATCCTGCGGATTTTCGAGCGAGGCCGGCGCGACCCTCAGGAAGTCGGCCTGCCCAACCCGTTCGAGGATCCCGGCAAGCCCCGCGCCGGCCTGAGCGCCCGCGGTCTGGGGACCCGCAACCGAACCGATCCCGTCATGGTCGGCCTCCAGAAAACCCGGCTCCTCGACCCGACGCTCAATTTCCTGGGAACCAACGACCATCCCGGAGACTATCGCTCCAGTGGGTGCACGAGCTGTCATGTGATCTATGCCAACGATCGCTCGCCGGTCAATTCAGGTCCGTACGCCGTGTTCGGCCATCAGGGATTGAGCTTCCAGCCGGACCCCACGATTCCGCGCAACGAGCCGGGGCACCCGATCAAGCACTCGTTCGTCGTGGGCATGCCCACCAGCCAGTGCATCGTCTGCCATGTCCATCCTGGCACGAACGTGCTCAATTCGTATACCGGTTACATGTGGTGGGATGAGGAGACCGATGGCGAGCTGATGTACCCGCCGCGGCAGAAATACCCGACCGCGGAGGAGTTCACCCGCTCGATGATGTCCAACCCGGACGAGACGGCGGCGCGCGGGAACTGGTCCGACCCCGGCTTCCTCGAGCGCGTCGCCGAGCTGAACGGGCAGGCGCGGCACACTCAGTTCGCCGACTTCCACTCGCACGGCTGGGTCTTCCGCGCCGTCTTCAAGAAGGACCGGCACGGCAAGCTGCTCGACCATCGGGGTGAGCCGGTCGCGGACGAGTCCACGGCCGCCTTGATGCAAGCGGTCCGGCTGCCGGTCGAGCTGAAGGAGCGGTATCGCACCCGCAATGCCGCCGCGGAGCCGGGTGGCGGGGTCGGGAGACCCGCGCCAATCGCGGCCTTCGACCGCGCGGAGGCGCGCCGGGACGGGCTGCCCGTCCACCAGTTGGACATCCATCTCGAGAAGGGGATGCACTGCGTCGATTGCCATTTCATCCAGGATGTCCACGGCAATACCAAGCTGTACGGCGAGGTCCGCGCCGCCGTCGAGATCCAGTGCATCGACTGCCACGGAACGCCGGCGAACCGAGCCAACCTGGTCACCTCGGGCCCGGCGGCGGACACCTCGGCTGCCGAATCGGGCAAAGCAGGCCGAGACCTGTCGGGGCTCCGAACGCCGTTCAAGGAGCGCAGGTTCGAGCGGCGGGGCAACAGGATCATCCAGCACTCGATGGTCGAGCCCGACCTGGCCTGGGAGGTCACCCAGGTTGCCGATGTAATCGATCCCCGCTCGGAGCATTACAACGAGCGCGCGCGGCTGGCGAAGACCGTCCGCTTCGAAGGCGAGGAGATGGTCTGGGGCGACGTAAAGGGCGGCAACGAGAATGCCTGCGCCCACGCCAGCGCCAAGATGAGCTGCATCGCCTGCCACTCGGCCTGGAACCCGAGCTGTTTCGGCTGCCATCTCCCGCAGCGCGCCAACAAGAAGATGCCCCAGCTCCACAACGAAGGGGACGTGACGCGCAATTATGTGTCGTATAACTTCCAGACCCTGCGCGACGACGTGTTCATGCTGGCCCACGACGGCGACGTGACCGGCAACCGGATCGGCCCGGCGCGGTCGTCGTGTGCGATCCACGTGGGGTCCTACAACGCCAACCGCGAATCGATCTACGTCCAGCAGCAGACGATTTCCGGTGAGGGGTTCTCCGGGATCGCCTTCAGCACGAACGTGCCGCATACCGTGCGTGGCGGCCCTCCCTTGGTCCGGGACCCCAAAGATCCCGACCACCACGGGCGCCCCGGGACCGCTGGCGCGGCTCTCCCCGGCCACGGCGACACCAAGTCGTGCACGGACTGCCATCTTTCCAAGGGTGACGACAACAACGCGATCATGGCTCAGCTCCTGATGCAGGGGACGAACTTCGTCAATTTCATCGGCCGCTACTGCTGGGTCGCAGCGGGCGAGCACGGGCTGGCGGCCGTTGTGGTCACCGAACGCGACGAGCCCCAGGCCGTGATCGGCAGCTCGCTCCAGCGGCTGGCTTTTCCGGACAACTACAAGCATCACGTGGAGCGGGAAGGGGAGCTGGAGCACGCCCACGAACATTCCGGCAGGGACGTCAGCGAGCGGATCCGCCGTCCGGAAATCCTCTCGATCCAGGCGCGCGGCGAATTCCTTTATGCCGCCTGCGGCGAGGCGGGGCTGAGGGTCTTCGACATCGCGTTCATCGACCACAAGGGATTCTCGGAGCGGATCGTGACCGCGCCCGTGTCTCCCGTCGGCCAGCGCTTCTTCGTCCGGACCAAGTACGCCACCGCGGTCGCCGCCCCCACGACGATCGCCCCGGACCCGACTCGCACCCACAGTGCGGAGAACCACGAAGCGTTGGTTCACGCACTCTACGGCTACATCTTCGTCACGGATCGCGAAGAAGGCCTGATCCTCGTGCCGGCCGGCACCCTGCTCGACGGCAACCCGCTGAACAATTTCCTCGGTCGCGAGCTGACGTATAACCCGGGAGGCATCCTCAGAGGGGCGCGGGCAATCACGATCGTCGGGACTTACGCGTACATCGCCTGCGACGCCGGGCTCGTGGTGGTGGCGCTCGAGGACCCCAAGCACCCGAGCGTGACGGCGATCCTGGGCGAGCCGTTCTTGAGGCATCCGCGCGCCATCCAGGCCCAGTTTCGATACGCATTTGCCTGCGACGCCGATGGTATCAAGGTCCTGGACATCACCGACCTGGCCCATCCCAAGCTCGTTTCGGTGCTGCCGCTCTCCGACGCCCGGGGCATCTACCTGGCGCGGACGTATGCCTACGTCGCGTCCGGCGAGGAGGGCCTGGTGATCCTCGACATCGAGCGGCCGGCGCAGCCGCGAGTCGACCAAATCTTCAACGCGGGTGGCTGCATCAATGACGTGAACGACGTCAAGCTTGGGATCACCTACGTCAGCGAGTTCGCCTACCTGGCGGATGGACGCAACGGGCTCCGGGTGGTCCAGCTCACCTCGCCCGAGACGCCGGGCAACTCCGGGTTCAGCCCCCGGCCGACACCCCAGCTCATCGCCACGTACAAGCTGCCGCTGGGAGGCCATGCACTGGCAATCTCCAAAGGCGTCGACCGCGACCGCGCCGTGGACGAGTCGGGCAACCAGATCAGCGTCTTCGGCCGCGTGGGTGCACGGCCCTTGAATGCCGACGAGCAGCGCAGGATGTACCAGCACAACGGCCGGATCTGGAAGGTCAGCGACGACCCGAGGGATGCGATCTACCGGCGCAGTAGGCAGTAGGCGGTAGGCAGTAACGACGGTTTGGAGCGTATTCACCAGCCACTCGCCACGATTCAAGGCTGTGGTCAGTTCGAGGAAGCATCGCTAAACTAGCTGCGTCCCGGTTTCTGCTCCGTTATTCAAGTCTTTTGTCGAGACTTCTCGCTCATCACCACCCGGTCGAGGGGAAAGGCCTACACTAACCCGAAGCGTCAGCGAGGGATGCTGCAAGTCTCTTGCGGCACGGCGCCGGCGCCCTCGCTCACGCTTCGGGTTGGTATCTGGGACGACTCTCGTAGCGGACTTGGACCGGCGAGTACCGGGTTTGCTGGTGGTCTTCAGCGAGAAGTAGCTTTTTTTCGGCACGCGTGTCCGGCGGGCACGTCGTCCGGCAATGTACTTGCTGACTGACCTGGTGTGCCTGACTCACCCCCACCCGATGTGGCGGTCACGCGAGTCATCAATCCCGAGGTTGTTCCACGCACTCGCGTGGCGGGATGGTCACGGCACGCGATCATTGCACTACGAGTTCCATACTTGGAGATGCTCACATGATGTTACAACATCGACACAGGCGCAATCGGAGCGTTCGCCCTGTCTTGCTAAGTTTGGAGGCGCGTGCGCTGCTCAATGCCGCGATGCCGCACCACGTGCACGACGTTCGCGTCTCCGCGCACGTCTTGGACGTGAAACAGCACCCCGTTCAGCAGTCCCAAGCCCACGGCCCGAACGTCACGTTCATCGATCGGATCAGCAACAACGGCTATCAATTCACCAATTTCGACGGTCCGACCCCGGGCACCGCCGCCGGCACCGGGACGAACATGAACGGCATATCGAACAAAGGCGCCGCCGTTGGGTTTACCATCGACAACAACGGGAACTTCAGCAACTTCACCGCCAATCCCCTCAAGTCCAGGACGGCAACGATCCTGAACATCAACGGATCGACGAAGGCCATGGCCCTTGGGAGCAACTCCGCCGGCACCGTGGTGGGCACCGATGGGAACGGCAACGCTTTCTTCTTCAACCACGGCAAAGTGAAGACCTTCATCCCTACCGGCGGGTCGTCCGCGATCGCATTCGGGATCAACGACCACGGGACCGTCGTCGGTCAGTACGTCACCTCGACTGCGACGCCGGGGTTCATCCGGGTGAAACCCAACTCTTACATCACCATCAATGCCCCTTCGGGGCCGAATACGGTCAACGCACAGGGCATCAACAACCAAGGCTTGGTAGTCGGGTTCTATGTCGGCACGGACACCCAGGTTCACGGCTTCATCGCAAGCGAAAAGGCCGCGACAAATGGGACCCTCACCGGCACCGCCATCGTGGACCCGAGCATCCCAGTCGTCCCGGGCGAACCCGGCGCCAGCTTCGTGTTCTCCCAGATCCTGGGGATCAACGACCATGGCATCGCCGTGGGCTACTATGGCGACTCGACGACGAGCCAGCACGGCTTCCTCTACAACACCAAGACCGGAGTGTACACCTTCCTGGATGACCCCAACGAGGCGTTCGCCAAGGGCGTGGAGGTCACCCAGATCACGGGGATCACCAACTCCGGTGAGATTACAGGGTTCTACTCGGACGCCAACGGGGTGTTTCACGGCTTCGTCGCCACTCCTCACCGAGCGTGACGCGCCGCCCGTTCGCATCGAAAAATGGCGACATGGCGTCATCTCCTTGGCAGCCTTGGATTTGCGCATGTCGCCGTTTTTCACCGGTGTACGATTCACGACCGAACTCGTCGTGTGTCATGAAGCCAGTCGAAAACCAGAATCTGCCACGGTTCGGCTGGAGTTAGAGCAAAGTCGCCTTTCGCTCGGCGAAAGGGCGTACTTTCGCGGAGCGAAAGACGACACAGAGACCCTGCGGGCGTCCACCCCAGCCACCCTGAACTGTAACCTGCGCTTGAACCATGCCCAGAATCTTTCCGCGCGACTCCCTGGCGACCAGGCTCACCGCCGGGCGGGCGGGATGGCCGCGGGGGGAGCAATCCGCTCGGCGATCATCTCGAAATGAGCCTGAAAGGATTCAGGGTCGAAGTCGGCGATCTTCCTCAGCCGATCCGGAAGTGTTTTTTCGATCGGGACTTGCTCTGCCGCGGACGGAAGATTCAAGGCCAGGTCGGCCTCAAGGTCGGCCAGGACGTGCTCGATCAACGCGTCGCGTTTGTCTTTCGAGGTGCTCTCACGATAGATGACACGGAAGGCCCAGGCGATCTGCCGCGCTGAATCGTAGTCCGGGATACTCTGGCGAGCCATCGTGCAGAGCTTTTCGAGCAGCTTCCGCGCCTGGGCAGCGTCCAACGTCGTCTGGTTCATGCTCTTGAGCAGCGAGTTGGCCCACGCGGCTGTCTTCCGGGCTGCCGGAATCACCTTTTCAGGGTCGCCGAATGGGCGCACTTTCATACTCTCGTGGAACTCCGCGAGGTGTTGCTTGAACTGGGTCTCCCGCAGCGCGGCTTGCTCAGGGTTCGCCGCCTGGATCCCGAGTTGAATCAAGATCAGCGGCCACTCGGGCGCAGTGGGACGCCCGGGATGACCATCGCGGCGGCGGACTTGCCGCCAAGAGACCCCGTCTTTCGCCTGGAGCTCGTGGTGGCAAGCGTAACAATCGAACCGCGCGAAGTCGGGCCACTGGGCCCCGACGGGGTCGGGCTTGCTGGTGGAGGCTTGCTCGGCGAACAGCGTCATCCAGTCGCGCAGGACCACCAAGCCGCTGATGCGCACGAGCTGCGTCTGCTCCAGGTTGTGGGGATCGGGTCGATTGAGGCGGCTCAGACGTTCGGGCGTTTTCTCCCTCAAGTATTGCCAGTGCCGCGGCTGTAGGTCGCCGAACGTCGCCGTCTCGAAGCCGGGCAGGGGCGGATGCCCGGCCGCGTACATCGCGTGAGTCACGACCTTGCCCTGAGCGAAATTGCCGACGTGGCACGAGGCGCATGTCTCCGCGCGGCGGACCGGGTCCCACAGGTCGGTCATTCCGAACCGGCGCTCCTTGTCCTTGCGGTCGAGGTCGTGCCACTCTTTGCTGGCGCGCTGGTGCTTCTCGACCCACTCCGCATGCGCCCCGTGGCAGGCGACGCAGGTCACGCCGTCGGTTTCTCGGGTGTATGACTGCGACTCCGAGACGCGTGCGGGCACACTGTGGCAGTTGAGGCAAGCCTCGATTTTCGTGACGTCGGTGTTGAGCAATTTGCTCATCTGCTGTCCGCGTGACCCGGTCAGGGCCGCGAATGCCAGCTTGTGCTTATCCTGCTTGTCGAACGTGTCGAACTCGACCATCTGGCAGATCCAGCCTTCGAGCTCCTCGGCTTTGTAGGTGGGGTTATTCTTCTGATCGTGACAACCCTTACAGTGGCGCGCGCCGTAGATGTAACGGGCGAGTCCTGGCGGGTTGGGCGCGGGGGTGCGGCCGGCCGGGGTCTGACCTCCCCAACCCAGCGCGGTCAAGACCGGGGCCGCTATGCCCAGGCAGATCACGCCCGCGAAACGTCTTCGTAGGAGGTCAAAAGACATAGATCCCTCCCGGAATGCCGACTTGAACTTCAGGAAACTCGAGCGCGTTCAGCTCGGCGACGACCGTGTCATAGAACCGGGGCTTGATGTGCACCGCGATGAAGGGCACCTGTCTGGTCAGCTTGCGCGCTTCGCCGGCGAACATCGCGGGCGTCAGGTGTTTGGAGAGGGCGGCCATGTCGGACATGGCGTCGGGAAAGGACGCCTCGAGGAAGACGGCCTTGAGGTTCGCCGCCGCGCCGGCGGCGTGCCAGAACTCCTCGGTCGGTCCGGTGTCGGAGGGGATGGCCACCGTGACCCCGGGTGCCTCGACCAGGAACCCAAGCGTCGGTACCACGTGGTCGACCGCGATCGGAGTCAACCGTAGGCCGGCGACTTCCACCGCACGCCTTGCCTCGAGGGTTTCGAGCTTGACGAACGGGATGCCTCGCTCGGACAGGCCGATGAAGTCGGGCCAGACCCGGTTGTTGAACAGGTCGCGCCTCAGACTCTCGACGGTTGACGCACCGGCGTGGAGTGTCACGCTTCGGTCGGAGGCTTGGAAAACGGTCTCCAGGAACATGGGCAGCGATGCGACGTGATCCAGGTGGCTGTGGGTCAGGAAGATGTCTCGGATGTGAAACTGGGCGGCCAAGTCGCCCAAGAGTCCCAGCCCCCCCGCATCGATGGCGACGACGTCGTCGATCACGTAGGAGGAGAGGAAGTAACCGCGGCTACCGTCTCCCGGAGACACCGACGACGGAACCAACGTGATCTTCACGTGCCGCCCCTTACCGCCAAGTCAAGACAGGAAAGATGACCCGGAGCAGTGAACCGCCGAGACGCCAAAACCGCCAGGTCAAGACACAATCAACCAATCCAGTTTATCACGCCGGTCTCGGTAGGCCTCTTGGAAATCCCCGGTCGCAGACGGCTTCCAAGGGATTTGACGTAGGTCTCGTGATCAAGATAAGTTGAAGTAGCCGAAAATAGAGAGTGCGACCAGGCAAAAGAGCCTATGATCGATTGGGGTTTGCCTGCGAGGATCGTTCGTACAGACCACCGGAAAACGGGAAGGTACGGCCCATGACTCAATGGATGAGTTGCAAGGCTCTCAAGCGCCGGCGCAGTTTTCATGCCGCGGGCGATCACCTCGAGTCGCGTATCGCGCTGTCCGGGCTGACGGTGTTTGTCACGTCCCCAGGCGACGCGGGAACCGGCACATTGCGGGCTGCGATCATGACGGCCAACGCGAATCCCGGCACGACGATCGATTTCAGGCTTCAACTCACCCCCGCGACGATCAACCTCGTTTCTCCTCTGCCGCAGATCATCGCCCCGACGACGATCGATGGGACCAGCCAGCCGGGTTACAAGGGGACTCCGCTCGTCACGGTCAACGGCTCCGGTGTGGTCGTCGCGCCGTCTCCAGGGATCGATTTTGAGCCGGGGTCGGGCGGGAGCCTGATCGAGGGGCTCGAGATCACCGGCTTCAACATCGCCGGCATCACGGTCAACGACGCGCCCAACATCACGATCGGCGGTTCAACTTCAGGACAAGGAAACGTGATCTCGGGCAACCCGGGTCAGGGCCTCGTGCTCAACGGAAATGGTACTTCGGGTGTCATGGTCGAGGGGAATCAGATCGGCACCGACTCGTCCGGGACGGTTGCCCTGCCCAATGGAGTCGGGATGTCGATCGTGGGGGCGACGGCCAACACGATCGGCGGCAGTGTGAGCGGCGCCTGCAACGTCATATCCGGCAACGCGGCGGATGGCGTCGAGATCACCGGATCCGTGCCAGGCTCGGTTGCCTCTCGGAACGTGGTCGAGTGCAACTTGATCGGCACGAACGCCGCGGGCACAGCGGCATTGCCCAATGGCCAGGATGGGGTCGGCATCGATGGTAGTGCGACGAACAACACGATCGGCGGCACCCTTTCCTCCGAGCTCAACGTCATCTCCGGCAACACGAATGCCGGAATCTCCATCTCTGGTCCTGGTGCGAGCGGAAACACGGTTGCCGGCAACTTGATCGGCACGAATTCCGCCGGCACGGCGGCATTGGCCAACGGCGGCGATGGGGTCAGTCTCGACGGTGGCGCCACGGCCAACACGATCGGCGGCACCATCAGCGGGGCCCGCAACGTTATTTCCGGCAGCACGGCGGAAGGCGTCGCGATCACCGGCGACGTGGCGTCCTCGACCACCACTCTGAACGTGGTCGAGGGCAATGACATCGGCACGAACGCCGCGGGCACGTCGGCATTGGCCAACGGTGATGATGGCGTCAAGATCAACGGTTTTGCCACCAACAATACGATCGGCGGCAGCGTTTCCTCTAACCTCAACGTCATCTCCGGCAACCTTGCCGCGGGAGTCGCTATCTCCGGTTCAAGTGCGAATAGAAACACGGTTGCGGGCAACGAGATCGGCACGGATTCCGCGGGCGCGGTTGCCCTGGCGAATGGAATCGGGGTATCCATCGTGGGGGCGACTGCCAACACGATCGGCGGCGCTGTCACAGGGGCCCGCAACGTCATCTCCGGCAACACGACGGAAGGCGTCGAGATCACCGGATCCGTGCAATCCTCGGTCGCCACTCTGAACGTGGTCGAGGGCAACTTCATCGGCACGAACACCGCGGGCAGAGCGGCCCTGGCCAACGGCGGTGATGGGATCAGTATCGACGGTAGTGCCACGAACAATACGATCGGCGGCAGTCTTTCCTCCGACCTCAACGTCATCTCCGGCAACACCGGCACGGGAGTCGTCATCACCGGTTCAGGGGCGAATAGAAACACGGTTGCGGGCAACGACATCGGCACCGACTCGTCCGGCACGGTTGCCCTGGCCAATCACGTTGGGGTGGAAATCATCGGAGGCGCGACGAACAACACGATCGGCGGCAGCTTCGCCACCGGCGGCAATATGATCTCCGGCAACACGATTTCCGGAATCTATCTCCACGGATCCGTCGGGACACAGATCGTCGGGAACCAGATCGGCACCGATGCCTCAGGTCAAATCGCGATTGGGAACGGCACCGGTGTGCTCGTGGACAACGGCATGTCGACCTCCATTGGCGGGACGAGCGCGGGGGCAGGCAACGTCATCTCGGGCAATGTCACCGCGGGGGTCGAGCTCTATGGGAACGCGGTGACCGACACCCAGATCGTGGGGGACTATATCGGTACCAATGCCGCGGGCAACGGCGCCGTAGCCAACGGCGGGGATGGGGTCAGTATCATCGGCGGCGCCACGGCCAACACGATCGGCGGCATCATCACCGCGGCCCGCAACGTCATCTCCGGCAACAAGGCGCAAGGCGTCGAGATCACCGGTCCCACGCCATCCGCGGTCGCCTCTCTGAACGTGGTCGAGGGCAACTTCATCGGCACGAACACGGCGGGCACAGCGGCATTGGCCAACGGCAGGGATGGGGTCTTGATCGACGGTAGTGCCACGAACAACACGATCGGCGGCAGCCTTTCCAGCGAGCTCAACGTCATCTCCGGCAACACGAATGCCGGAGTCGCCGTCACCGGTCCTGGTGCGAGCGGCAACACGGTTGCTGGCAACTTGATCGGCCTCGCCCGGAACGGCACCGACGGATTGGCCAATGGAGTCGGCGTGGCCATCGTGGGGGCGACGGCCAATACGATCGGCGGCGTTGTCACCACGGCCCGCAACGTCATCTCCGGCAATACGGCGCAAGGAATCGATATCAACGGATTCGGGCAGTCCTCCGTCTCCTCTCTGAACGTGGTCGAGGGCAACTTCATCGGCACGAACATCGCGGGCACGGCGGCAGTGCCCAACGGCGGCGATGGGGTCAGGATCAACGGCAGCGCAACGAACAATACGATCGGCGGCAGCCTTTCCGCCGACCGCAACGTCATCTCCGGCAACACGGCGAATGGCATCGAGATCGCGAGTTCCGGGGCGTCCGGCGACACGGTCGAAGGTAACTACGTCGGTACCGATGCTTCAGGCCAGAACCCGCTGGGCAATGACATCGGGGTCCTGGTGAGCGGTGGTCCGCCGATGACGGTCGGCGGGGTGAGCCCGGGTGAGGGCAACGTCATTTCGGGCAACTTCACCGCCGGAATCGAGCTCGATGGTGGCACGGTCAGCGGGATCCGGATCGAAGGGAACTTGATCGGCACTGACTCGACCGGAAGCGTTGCTGTCGCAAGACCAGGTCGATCATCAGATCCTCTCCAGGCGCTTCAGAACGCCGGGGTCGTTGTGATCAGCTCTCAGGGCAACACAATCGGCGGAGACTCTGTGAGCGCACGCAATGTCATATCGGGAAATTACGTCGGCGTGATGCTGGCGACCACATCCGGCGCAGGTAACCTTGTGTTGGGTAATTTGATCGGCACCGACATGTCGGGTAAGAAGTCGGTGGGGAACATCGTGGGGATCTACATCAACGGAGCCGCGGATAACCAGATTGGCTTATCAGGGATTGGGAACACCATATCCGGCAACAGTTCGGTCGGCGTCGAGATCTACGGGAGTGCCTCGTCTGGCAACAGCATCGAGGGCAACACGATCGGGCTGGTCGCGGATGGGCTATTCACTCAGCAGTACGGGATCTTCATCCAGGATGCCTCCAACAACGTGATCGGCGGGACTGCCGCCGGGGCCGGAAACGTGATCTCGGGCAACGAGTCGGCCGGCGTCTTCATCCAGAGCCATGCCCGGATTTCCAGCGGCAACAGCGTGGACGGTAATGACATCGGTCTGGGGTCGGGTGGCAGCCCGGGCCCTGGAAACAACGGATACGGTATCGTGCTCTTCAACGCACCGAACAATCCGATCGGCCGCACCGGAGCGGCCGCGAACCACTTCGGCCGTAATGGCATCGCTGACATACGCGACTTCACAGGACCCGCGAGCGGCAGCCAGCTCGTGACCGTGGCAAGCCGGACCCGGGGCCGAAAGGCGACGCATCCCGCGGGGCCCGCGCATCAGTTTCGTGTCGGTTCCGTTCCTGCACGCAAGGGGCGAATCGCGAAGACGGATCACCGGCGTTAGGAACGCACAGGAGAGCGCCACCAGCGTCTCACTCAGCGAACGGCCTGGTCGGCATCACAACGTCCATCATCAGGAGCTGGAAGTCGGGCCGGATGCGGAGCGGGTCGAGGGCCGAGTCGGTCCGGTAAACGTAGGGGTTGCGGTAGCCCATCGTGAGTGCCCGGCGCAACAGGGCCATCGCCTTCTCGGCCTGGTCCGCCTCCTCCGTGGCGGACACCCCCGAGCGCGGCCGGCCCGCGAGTCCCGCCAAGCCGGCGTGGCAGCAGGCTAGAAAGAACGTTTCCTCTTCGCTCAAGGACTTGATCGCGTCGTAGTACGCGCACGCACGCTTCAAAGCGGCGGCGGCCCCGGCCATGTTTTCCAGGTCGCAGCGCACCTGGCCAAGTCGCAGGTACGTCTCGCCGAGGCCCGCGCGGTGCCCCGGGACCTCGGGATGCGCCTCGACCAGCGGCTCACGCACCGCCAGGGCGCGCTCGCATGCGGCGAGCGCCGCGTCAAGCCTCCCGGACCGACGGAGCACGTCCGCCGTGTTGGTCAGGCAGTTCGCCAGGGAATCCCTGTCTGCGGGCGTTGCCGAGCTGGCCTGGGCGAGCTTCTGCCGGATCGCCTCTTCCCGCGTGTAATAATCGATCGCCTCGTCCGTTTTTCCGGCCTGCGCGAGCTGCGAACCCAAGGCGAAAAGGGCGGCCGCCAGGCCCCTGCGGAACTCAGCGACGTCGGGGCTGTCGTCGGCTAGCTTCTGAAAGAGTGCCAGTGCCTTGCGGTACTCGGCCTCCGCTTCCGATGACTTGCCCGCATTCGACAAGAGGCTGCCGAGGTTGACGTGGCTTTCCGCCAGGAACGCGCGGAATTGAGTGACGGCGGGGTTGTCGTCGGCCAGCTTCTGTTGGATCGCCAGCGCCTTGCGGTACTCGGCTTCCGCTTCCGATGACTTGCCCATCTTCGAAAGCAGCCTGCCGAGGTTGGCGTGGCTGGCGGACAGGTAGCCGCGGAATTGGGTGACGGCGGGGTTGTCGTCGGCCAGCTTCTGTTGGATCGCCAGTGCCTCGCGGAACTCGGCCTCCGCTTCCGATGATTTGTCCGTATCCGACAGCGCGTTGCCGAGGTTGTTGTGGCTCAGCGCCAGACGGGTACGGAATTCGGTGACGCCGGGGTTGTCGACGGCCAGCTTCTGTTGGATCGCCAGCGCCTTGCGGTACTCGGCCGCCGCCTCCAAAAACTTGCCCGTAACGTGCAGCAGGTTGCCGAGGAGGTAGTTGCTGATCGCGAGGGCGTTGCGGAATTGGGTGACGGCACGGTTGTCGTCGGCCAGCTTCTGATGAATCGCCAGCGCCTTGCGGTACTCGGCGACCGCTTCCGATGTCTTGCCCGTTTGATGCAGCATCCAACCGAGGTAGTCGTGGCTGCCCGCGAGGGCGCTGCGGAATTCGGTAACGCCGGGGTTGTCGTCGGCCAGCTTCTGAAGAAGTGCCTGCTCCGTACGGAACTCGGCCTCCGCTTCCGATGACTTGCCCGTACCGGCCAGCAGATAGGCGATCCTGTCGATCGTGGCCGCCAGGTCCCGCCGTGACTGGGCCGTTGCCCCGGGGGCAGCGGCCAGCGCCTCCTGGTCCGCACGCGCCAGGCGGTAGACCGACAGAGCTTCGTCGTCGCGGCCCATGCTGTAGAGTAGCCCGCCGAGACGCGACCGGCAGTCAGCGAGGGTAGCCCGCGCTGCTGCGGTCGTAGGGCCCAATAGGGCGAGAAGGGTCTCGGCCTTGCGGTACGTTGCCTCCGCCTCCTTGGTCTGGCCGGTGGACCCCAGCAGACCGGCGACCGCGGTCACGCTGCGCCCCACGTCAGCCTTGATCGCCGGTTCGGCCGGGATTTCGGCCGCCAGCGCCTCGCGGGCGGAGAGCACCTGCCGGTGTGCCGCCAGCGCGTCTTCCAGCTTGCCGACCTTGCGCGTCAGCTCGGCCAATTCGTAGTTCGCCTGCCAAACCGCCCGCCGTGAGGCCAGGTCCGACTCCTTGCCCAGCAAGGCACCCAGCTTGCCGTAAAAGTCGCTGGCCGACTCGAGCAGCCGGTCGCGGACGTCCTTGAACTGCTCCTGCTTGAGCAGGAAGTCCTCGCTGACGCCCGTGTGAAACGCCTTGATCGCGTCGACGGCCAGGTCGTACCGGGCCTGGACGGCGGCCCGGGAGCGGGCCAGGTCGGCATTGGCCCGGGTCTGCACGGCTAGCACGGCGGATAGCCCGACCACCCCGGCCACCAAGGCCACGGCCGCGGCCGTCACCTTGGTGCGATTCCTCCGCGCCCATCGCCGCGCCCGGCGCGAGAATGGCTCACGCCAGGCCGTGACCGGCTCGTCGGCCATGAAGCGATCCAGGTCGTCGGCCAGCGCCTTGGGTGTGGGGTAGCGGTGCTCGGGCTCGGTGGCCATGGCCTTCAGGCAGACGGCCTCCAGTGCCAGATCGAGCGCGGGATCATGCTGGGAGGGCCGTCGGAATTGCCCCTCCTGCACGGCGTGCAAGACGGCCCCGATGTCGTCGCTCTCGACCGGCGGCTTGCCGGTCAGCAGGCAGTAGAGGGTGGCGCCCAGGCTGTAAACGTCGGACCGCGGGCCCAGCCGATTCAGCTCGCCCCGCGCCTGCTCCGGGCTCATGTAAGCCGGCGTGCCGAGCGCGCTGCCGGGTAAGGTCTCCGACGAGCCGCCTGACGACGGAGCAAGCGTCTGCTCTCCGGCCGATGGATCGGCCCGGCCTATCGCCTTGGCCAGCCCCCAGTCCACCACCAGCGTTTCGCCGTGCTTGCCCACGATGATGTTGGCCGGCTTCAAGTCGCGATGGATCACCCCGCGGGCGTGCGCGTAGTCGATGGCGTTGCAGACATCGGTGAAACGCCGCAACAGCGTGCGCAGCTCCAGCGACCGGCGGCCGGGGTCGGTCTTCTTCGCCTCGTCCTCGTGGAACCGCGCGATCGCGTCCTTGAGCGAGTCCCCCTTGATGAACCGCATCGCGTAGTAAGGCCGGCCGTTGGCATCCGTGCCCAGGCCGTAAACCGGCACGACGCCGGGGTGCTCCAGCCCGCCGGTGATCTCGGCCTCGGCGACGAACCGCTGGCGGCTGACAGCGTCGTCGGCGTACTTTTCCAGTATCTGCTTCAGCGCCACCTCGCGGTGCAACTCGTTATCCAGCGCCACGAACACGGCGCCCAGACCGCCCCGCGCGTGGGGCCGGAGGATGCGAAACCGCTGTCCGTCGGAGGTGGCCGAGCCGACGGAATAGCTGCCGGTGCGGTCGGGGTCGTTGTCGTCGCGGGTCGAGCCCGGCGCTGAGCGAACGTGCCCCAGGGTCGCCTCGACCTCGGGGCCGCCGGCGCGCGCGAGGCTTTCGCGAGTCGAGCGTCCGACGGCCAGGACGGCCAGACTCTTCTCGGGGTCGCCGCCCAAGGCCTGGACATGCAGCCCGGCGATGGCCTCGACGACGGCGCGGCGAGGGGCATCGAGGTGGCCGAGGTCGATGAGATGGTCGGCCAGGGATCGGGCCTTGTCGCGCGTCCATGCGGCGAATGCCGCGAACAGCGCCCCCTGGTCGATCAGGCCGTTCTGGAGGGCCAGCAGACCAAAGAGCAGGTCGCTGGACGGGTTGGTCGGTTGGGACATGGTGGTGGCTCGCGATCGATCCAGGACGACACAGTAACCACGACATCCCGGCCACGCCGGGACGACATGATTGTAGACGCGCATCGGAATCTGGCTCAACAGAGCGGCTGGCGGGGATCGACCGACGAAGTGAAAAGGGGTCAGGAGCCTTTAAGTCGAAACGGCTCCTGACCGCTTTTCCTGACGCCTTTTCTCAATTGATCCCTTTTCCCCGCTCAGAATCCGCCGACCACGGGTGGTGCGACGGGTGCCCGGCTCTGCCTTGGCGCACCGAAGAAGAAGTTCACGAAGGCCACAGCCTCGAAGTCGAAGGGCTTGGGAGAGGTCACCGGCGTCACCACGGCGAACGTGAGCAGCGTCTGGCGCCCGATGCCGACGTTCAAGCCGAACGTGAAATCGACGATGTCGGTCATTCCGACCACGTCCTGGCGGCTGTACGGATTGCGGTGGTTGAGTGGATCCGTGATGTGTACTTCAAACGTCGGCGCGATCGTCGAGATCAAGCGGTTCACATTGGAATTCGGATCAGGCCGGCGCAGAAAGTAGCCAACTCCCGCGTCGTTGTAGAACAGAGTCACGTCCTGGGAACTGGCCGGAACGTCGATCGCGCTGAAACCGTGGAGATACCACCGTCCGGAGTTGAGGATGTAACCCAGGAACGGCTGAAAGCTCGTTGTATTGGTAATGCTGGCGAACGAGTTCAGGCCGGCGAACTTGCCGGGACCCGTCGGTACCCCCAAGGCCAGTCCACCGGAGAGCAGGTTGCCGTTGTCGCGATTCTCCAGCAGGATGTACTTGGCGTAGATGCTGAGGTTGTCGACGGCTGTGCTGGTGCCGCCGTAGTTGCCGAACGACTTCGGTACACTCGATGCGGCCGTGACGGTATCGATGGGCATCCGCAAGCCAACCGAGCCCTGCCCATCCAGGAACGTCTTCTCGAAACCGAAGATGTTCCGGAAGATCTGAGTGTAACCGATCGGAGCCTGTAACCTCTGATTGACCTGATTGTTGACGCCCTGGAAGTAGTTGAGCGTGTAATACACGCGGTCTTGAGGTCGCGGTGACTGATTTTCACTGATCTTGACCCCCCGGATCGCGGGGATCACCATCGCGGCCCCCCGGGCCCTTGGCACCGGTGGCGGCTTGGGCGGCGGGAACGGCGGCGGGAGACCCGCTCGACCGGCCTGAAATACAGAAAGCGTCGAGGGAGGGCCTAGATCGCCGATCATCTCGAGGGTCCCGCCCGACGAGAATTCCTGCAGATTTTCCGATAACGATCTTTGCAACTCCGCCCGACTCGCGGCCGTCAGCGGGTAAGGCATAGTCGACGGTTCTGTCACACCGGCCGGCGCAGGAGCTCCGGCTGGGGGTGCTGAAGGGGGAGGCTGCGGCGTTGTCGAACTCCGGGCCGGAGCTTGAGCCGGCCGAGCCTGGGTGGGCGTCCCTCCCGGTCGACTGGGCGACGGCGACGTTGCCTGCCCTCCTCGAGGCGTCGACTGCGCTGGCCCGCTGGGCGGCGCCGCTCCGGGCCCAGTTGCAGGCGTGGATGATGCCTCGCGCGGCTTCGCTTCTCGCCCGTCCGCGACGGAGTCGTCGATCAGGGTTGCCGCCGACTCCGCCAGGTTCTCGTTCTGACCTGGCCATGACCCCTGCGCGGGACCGCGGAGCAGGAGCACACAAAGACTGCCCAACGCGATTCGGCTCACTCTGCCCACCGGTTCCTCCCTTTCAGAGAACTCCGAGAACCGGACTCTCGTGGGAGACCGCCATCCTTGAACGGCAACCACGGCCATTCCACTGCATCAGGTGAAATCGTCAATCTCGTCACAATTCCTTGAATTGTTCCGGGCAAAATCCTCGATTGCCGCGCGACTGGACACACATCAAGGTTCGGCCACTCGCACGGCGGATCAACCCGTGCGGTCGGTCTTGGGCAGCGAGTCGCGCAGTTTCTGGAAGTCAGGTCGATCACGAAGACGACGGAAAGCCGCGTCGTCCAGTATGTCGCTGGAAGGGATCAGCTTGGCCCGCACGGCGTCGGCGAGGATGCTGACGGCTCGCGCCAGGCTTTTCTCGGCCAGTTGCTCTCCTTGGGGGGTGCTGGGCGAGGCCTCTGCGCACTGCACCAGGAGTCTGGCTGCGTAGACGTACTGTGCCGGATCAGCCGGCCTTGTTACGGGGAGCTGACCGGCCGCACTGATGGCCTTGTCAAGGTCTCCCAACTCGATCAATGTCAGGGTCAATACACGCTGATCAGCCGCCAGCGCGCGTTGGTCGGTATCGGAATCGGGACGGCTTTTCAGTACCTGTTGAAGGAGTTTTTGAGCTTCTTCGGCTTGGCGTAGTGCTTCGGCGGGATTGGTCGTCACCCGACTGGGTACCCGGAGCAGCTTGGCGAGCTGGTATCGGCCGCGGCCGAGGTCGCTCTGGTATTCGGGCTCGTCGGGGAACTTGGCCAGGAGTGCCGAGTATTCCTCCAGGGCCTTTCTCACGACCTTCTCCCCGTCCGCCGGTGCGGTCGTGGCGAGCCATTCGCCGATCGCGACGTTGGCCTTCGCGAGCTTCTGGCGGAAGCAGGGCGTCCCGGGGAACCGGGCCAAGAGCGGTTCCAAGAGCTGCGCCGATTCCTTGTAGAACGACACGGACTTCTCAGGGTGGCCCTCGCCCCCGGTGAAGGCCCCGAGATCGATGTTGACCCTGGCCAGCTCATACTGGTACTGAGTGATGGCAGGAAACTCGGCGGCCAGTTTCTTGAACATGTCCCTCGCGTGGCGAATCAGCTCGTCCGCCCCGTCGCGCTTCTGCTTGAGGAGCAGCGCACCCAGATTGTTGGCGACACGGGCGAATTGCCAGCGCGCTCCCGGAAGCGCGGCGGGGCCCTGGACCTTGGGCTCGAGCAGCTTGAGCGCGTCGCGGAATGTCGCCTCGGCATCTTGAGGACGCCCCGAGGCATCCTGGAGTATCCCGAGATTGTTCAGGTATCGAGCCAGCCGCGTGAAGTATTCAGGGCGGTTGCCGTCTTCCTGTATGAGCCGTTTCTGATTTTGGATCGCGTCGGAATATGCTGCCACGACCTCTTGGGAGCGGCCCGCGCCACGGCGGGCAAGCAAAGCTCCGAGCTGGTACCGGCTGTCGCCCAAGGCCAGCCGATCCTTTTCGCTGGGATCCGGCCCGTTGGCGATCTCCTCACGCAGCCGGATGGCCTGGCGCAGGGCCGTCTCGGCCTGCTGATAGCGGTTGGCATCCTTGAGCAGTTCGCCAAGACCCTGTTCGGCTCGGGCCAGGTCGCGACGGAAATCGGCGTTGGCGGGATCCTGCTTGACCAGATCCTCGAGTCCCGCGATGGCCTTGCTATACAAGATTTCCGCATTGGGCATGTCTCCCATCAGAGCCTGAATGTGGCCGAGACGGACGATCGACCGGTCTGCTCCCCAGCGGATCAGCGGATCGTCTCCTTTCTGTGCCAGGAACTGCTGGTAGCCCGCTCTGGCCTTCTCCAGGAGCCGCTGGCGCACGGGCTCCATCTGGGGGATGTCGGCAAGTTCGACATCGGCCACTTCGCCGAGGAGGTCATCGGCGGCGCTCTGAGCCAGCCGAAGGTTGTGCAGGGCTCGCGCCGCGTTGTCGTCGGCCTTCGTCCGCTGCTCCTCGGCGATCCTCCGCTGGGCGTCGGCGAGGTTCCGCTGGGCCTCCGCGATCGTCCGCTGTTCCTCGGCGATCTTCCGCTGCGCCACCGTCCGGGCTCGCTCGCGGTCGATGAGCACGACGCCGAGCGTCAGGCCGACCACGGCGGTCACCAGGAGGGCGGCCAGGCTGGCGACCAGGGTTCGATGACGCCGGCCCCAGCGCATCAGGCGGACGGGAAGCGGATCCTGATAGACCGACACGGGCTCGTCGACGAGCCAGCGGCGGACGTCCTCGGCGAGGTCCTCGGCCCGCCGGTAGCGCTTCGCCTGGTCAAAAGCCAGCGCCTTGGTGCAAACGGCCTCGAGCGGCCGGGGAACGGTCGGCTCGAGCTCGTGCGCCTTGCGCAGGTTCCCCGATTCGACGTTGCGAAGGACTTCCGTGACCGTTTTTCCGGGCGCCGGGGGTAGTCCGGTGAGGATCTCGAACAGGATGCCACCCAGTCCGTAGACGTCGGTCCGGGCATCGACGACGCCATGGCGGGCATCAACCTGTTCCGGCGCCATGTAGACGGGTGTGCCGAGCTGGCCCTGGGTCTTGGTGGCATCGGCCTCGGCGGAAATCGAGATCCGTGGCTCTTTCGCCTGCGGGACATCGGCGTCGGGTTGACCCACAACCTTGGCCAGCCCCCAGTCGAGCACGACGACCTCGCCGTAGCCCCCGAGCACGACGTTCTCGGCCTTGAGGTCGCGGTGGATCACGCCCCGCGAGTGAGCGTATCCAACCGCCTGACAGACCTTGATGAACGGCTCGAGGAGCTGCCTTTGCAATTCGAGCCGTTCCGCCGGCTTACCCGCGCGGCGGCGATGGAACTCCGCGATGGCATCGCGCAGGGTCTGCCCGCGCACGAACCGCATGGTGTAGAACGGCTGGTCGTCTTCCTTGCGCCGAGCCAGCTCGTAGACCGGAACGATGTTGGGGTGTTCGAGCTGGCCGGTGATCTGGGCTTCCTTGAGGAAACGGCGCCAGGATTCGGGGCTCGGTGACTCGGTTGGCTTGATTTCCTTGAGGGCCACGTCTCGATTCAGGTCGGTGTCGTGGGCGACCCAGATCTTGCCGAGCCCCCCTTCGGCATGCAGGCGAGTGAGGGTGTAGCGCAGCACTTCGCGCTGGTTCGCCCGTGGTACGAGCGTTTCGACCAGGACGTGCCCCCGCGCCGGTGCGAGGCCGCCCAGCGACTGGCGGACCCGCGGGTTCTTGATCACCTGGAGAGCGTCCCTCGCCTCGACGTCGGCCACCGCGCCCAGGGTTGCCCGGACGTCGCCTCGGTGCTTTTTCAGCTTCCGCTCGAGCTTTCGCTCGACGTCAGCCCGGTCCTGTTCCTTGATCCAGCCCCGCTCGATGAGCAAGTCGGGCAGGGAATGCTCGAGCCGCACGGCCCAGCCGGCGCAGACATCGGCAAACTGAGTCTGGTCGATCAGGTCATCCTGCAACGCGATGACCGCGAAGAGGAGGTTGCGATCGACGTCGATATCGACGGGCATGACAGCGACCTTTTCCAAGAGATAGGGCGGACGAACCAAAGACAGGAACGTCTGAGATCCATACGGGGAATAGACAGCAAAAGTGACAATGCATCTACGCTGGGGGTGACAGTGCCGGCTCCCGCCTGGGTTTGTCGAGCTCACTTCGACTTGAGCTCGAGGACAGGGTCGAAGCGTGGCGGCGGTGCCTTGATGCACTCGACAGCCCGGCCCAGGAGCGTGAGGCTCGGCAGGTCGTAGGTCCCCTCGGCTTGAGTCAGCAGAGGGAAGAGGGCCTGACAGGCTTGGCTCCACTCGCCGGCTTCGTACAGGGCCAGAGCGCGCTCGTAGGTCTCGCGACGCGACTGCCAATCGCTCGACTCCGACTCGGAGTGGAGCTCGTGCAGGTCGACCTCGCAGGCGATTCCGACGACTCGGGCACGGCAGAGCCGGCGGGTTGCGAACGTCAGGTTCAGTCGATCGCGCGTCGAGCCGGTGATCAGCAAGCCGACGCCGAGATGCTTGGTCGCACCCTCGACCCGACTGCCCAGGTTGACCGTATGTCCGAGCGGGCCGTACTTGAATTTCTTCTGGCTGCCCGTGTTACCCACCAGGGCAGGTCCGGAGTTGAGACCGATCCCCAATCCGAGTGGTCTTCCCAGGCGGTCTTCCCAGCGGCGGTTGAGCTCGGGCAATCCGTCGCGCATCGCCAGGGCGGCCCGGCAGGCCCGAGCGGCGTGATCCAGTTGTTCCACGGGGGCGTTCCACATCGCGAGCAGTCCATCGCCCATGTAATCGACGACGACGCCCGCCGATTCGACGATTTTGGCGGTGAGGTGCTCCATGACGTCGCGAATGAGCTCGCAGGACAGCCGGGGCGTCAGCCGCTCGGAGACCTCGGAGAAGCCGCGAATGTCGGCGAACAGCACGGTGACCTCACGCTCGCGGCCCTCGAGCAGCGTCGGGTCGCGGTCGAGCGCGCCGGCCAGCTCGGGGGTAAAGAACTGCTCGAACTGGACACGCCGGCGCGCCGCCTGGGCCTCGCTCTGGAGCCGCGCCAGCCCGGCGGCAACGGCCGCGGCGAGGACCTGGGTCAACTGGGCCTCCAGCGGGCTGATCTCGGGCGAGCGTCCCGCGCCCCGCCGCGAGCCGTAGACCGCACCGATCACGTTTTGAGCCTCGTCGAAGATCGGTGAGGCCACCACGGCGGCCACGTCCTCAAGGCTGGATGTCGTCGCCGGGACCTCCTGATAGAAGGTCCGCCGCTCACGGCTGACGGTCTCCAGGATGAACCGGCTGAATTGATTTTGAGGATCGTCGCAGGGGGGATGGCAGGCGTGGGCCACCCAGTCAATTCCCTTGCGCAGGATCACCAACCCGCAATCGAGTCCGATGAGCGCGACGACGGCGCGTGCCGTCTCGGCGAAGAAGTCGGGTGATGAGGCCGCGGCCCGTTGAACCCCGACCAGCGATTCGAACCAGCGGGCCAGCTCCTCCGGGACCGGTGCGGCGGCGAGCCGGGGCGCGAGTGTCTTGGACAGGGACCCGGCCGCGATGGGTGGCTCGATCGTTTTGAGGAGAAGCGCCTCCGCCGCCGGTGCTCCTCGATCCGCACTCTCGATCTCGATCAGAGTGTTGTCACCGACATGGATCCGAGTCGGTAACCGAGCGGCCAGCTCGCCGCCCGGCTTGATCAGGCTTCCGTCCGCAAGTCGCACCGTCACTTTCGTGCTCAGGTTACGGACGAGGACCCGGTCGTTCTCCTGCTCCTCCACGGAGAGCTGGTTGATGGAGACCGTGGGATCCAGCAGCAATTTACGAGGAACCTCTCGCTCGGGACCGCGCCCGAATTCGAGCGGGCCCGCGCGATGGAGCAGGCGTTCGCGCCCCCCCGTCCGGCTGCTCACGAGAATTGACAGCATCTTCTACCAATTTTCGATTTTCGATTTTGGATTGCGGATTTTCGCACGCACGAGAGCGGTTCACGCTCGGGTCGAGCAAGCGAGTGCGTACCTTCATACTAACCCGACGCGCAAGTTTTGAAGTTGCGCCGTTGCGTCTTCGCCCCGTAGGGGCCGTAACAGATCAGCCCAGGGCAATGCCCTGGGAACAGACAAACGACACGAATCAGCAGAGCCCTGAAAGGGCGTAACAAGGACAGGCTCCCTGCCTCAATGGAAAATGAAAAGCGGTACCGCCCGGATTGAACACCATGTTTCGCCCTTACAGGGCTCGAGTCACCGCGGTTTCGAAATCCCAGGGCATTGCCCTCGTCGTTACACACATCTTTTCGTTATTTTGGAGGCTATGGGGATTATAGATAAGTGCATGTCCTATTGTTAAGTTGGGACGTCT
>JBIOJM010000063.1:0-36248 GCA_044450785.1 Isosphaerales bacterium | reverse complement strand
TGCAACACAAGGGCGATCCAGCGCGGAACGCGACGCGCTCGCGAGCCTCGGCGCTGAACTCTTGCGCCGCGCCGAAGAGAGCCAGCCAGCCCTGGAAACGGCTTGGGACGAGTTGATGGCGACTTGGGGCATCCACGGCGAGCCGCTGGGCGTCCAGCGTTTGCGTGAAACGATCCACCAAGAGTCCGGCGGCAAACCGGACGACAACGAGTTCAGCCGCGAGCTGATTGCGCTGCGCGAGGAACGCCTGCCATGAGGTTCTTCGCGACCGACGCGATCGTCTTGCACGCGGCGCTGGGACTCGCTCAGCACCGACGCAGCCGTGGCGACGACCTCATCCTGGTCGCCTCCGACCAGCGTTTTCTCCGTATAGTGCCCATGTCCACTTGACTCGCCGTGGTGGAACCTCTAGTTTAGAGCTATCCGTTGGGCTCAAGGCGGGCCCGACCCGGGCAGGTCACGAAGGCTCCAGTCTGCGATCAGTCGCAGGGTGGGGCCTTTTTTTTGTACCTCAGATACTGACGAGCGGTCCGACTTCAGGTAAGCGAATGCTTCATTCCGGAACGACTCACGATTGGTCGAGCTCCCCGCTCGACAAGGGGGTCAATCACCATGGCGACGACGACTGATCGCAGGCGTTTTTTCAATGTGGCGTTGCAGGGGGCCGTGGGGGCCGGGGCCATGCTCAGCCTGGAGGAAAACATCCTTCAGGCGGCCTTGCAGGAGCCGGCTCACAAGCCGGAGCAGGCCGGGCACACCGATCCGGGCGAGCCTTTTCCCTGCGGGAAGCTCGGCAAGTTGACCATCAGCCGGCTGATCATGGGCGGGAACCTCATCGGCGGCTACGCGCACAGCCGGGACCTCCTGTACGTCTCCCGCCTGCTCCGCGCCTACAACACCGACAGCAAGATTTTCGAGACGCTGGCGCTGGCGGAGCGTTGCGGCATAACGATGATCCAGCTCAACCCGGGATGTTTTGACCTCGTGGAGCGCTATCGTAAGGAACGAGGCGGTACGATTCAGGTGATGGTCTGCGTCGACGCGGACCCGACCGACCCGAGCAAGGTCCGCGACCAGGTCCAGGAACTTGTCGGCCGGGGGGCTCAGGCCCTCTACACCCACGGCGAGCGAACGGATCGCTGCGTGATGAACGGCGATATCGACGCCGTTGGCCGCCTTGTCGAGTTGATCAAAGCCGCGGGCGTACCGGCGGGAATCGGCAGCCACTCACTCGAAACCCCGATCGCCAGCCTACGCCACAAGCTCAACCCCGACTTCTACGTCAAGACCCTGCACCCCGACTCCTACTGGTCGGCCACACCACCCGAGGACCGCGAGGAATGGTGTTGGTACAAGGGCTCGAGCCAGGACCACGATCGCTACCACGATAACATCTTCTGCCTCGACCCTCGGAAGACAGTCGATTTCATGCAGACCGTCGAGAAACCTTGGTTTGCCTTCAAGGTGATGGCGGCCGGCGCGCTCTCACCCCAAATCGGCTTCAACTTCGCGTACAACAACGGGGCCGATTTCATCATTGCGGGCATGTTCGACTTTCAGGTGGCCGACGACGTGGCGATCGCCCGCAAATCTCTCCGGCGTGCCCAGAACCGGACTCGGCCATGGCGGGCTTGAGCGACCGGGCAACCATCAGCCAACTCCACCTGTGGCCGGGGTCAGATCTCGTTAACGGTTTCAGGTCTTGAAAACCGTCAACCGAATTCGACCCCGTGAACTATCTCAGATGCACCGGTTGGGTAAATGCCCCGTTGCCGGCGGAGTCCCAAACCGAGAATCGCACCCACTTCTTATCCGCTACGTCGAAGGGGATACGGAATCGGTGCGAACCGAACGGCGGTCGGTCCGTCGCTGCGATCACTCTTCTGTCCACGTGCTCGCCGTCACCCCACACGATCTCGACGAATTCCAGTGGAAACGTCCACTCCACGTCGGCCACGACCGTCCGTTCCTTGCCGCTCCCCTCGATCCCCCATTTCGGGATTAATACCTCGCCGGTCGTCACGAAGAACTCCCCGGCACTCAGGGCACTGTTGACAGACCCCCAGTTGGGGAAGCTTGGCACACGATCGAGCTTCACGTAGTTCACGTTGAAATCGCCGTAGAGGTCGTAGTCGGCGAACTTCTTGTAAGTGTCCACCTCGCCGACCATGTATTTTGGAATACCCCAGTTGTTCATGTCGTCAAGCGTGCCGAAGCACCGCACCTCGCCCAGGCGCTTCTGTGACAGGTCCACGGGCAATGCCTTGAAAGCCCCGCCAAGCCAGTGTGTGCTTCGGAAATAATCGGTGTCTCGTATCTTGTCAGGATAACCGGTCGAGCCTTTCGTGCGCGGGTGGGTTTGCCAGACGAGACCGTCCTCGTGCTTCATCAACTGGAGAACGTCTTGGGCACTCCGCGTGTGATAAACCCTTCCATACTTTGGGTCGTCCATGACGAGTGGTTGATCCTTGCCTCGGACAAGCGTCCAGTAGACGGGCTTGGGGAACAAGATGTTGTAGTGTCCGCCCAGGTAGGCGTTGGCTTCCTCACCGGGCAGGATCAGGAAATCGCCGTCCGAGTGTCGTCGACAAGCCTCGAAGTAGTTCTCCAATTCCTTGAGCCGGAGCGGGCCGGGGTCGTGTGGATGACCATCGCCATGGAAGTCGAAGATGTGGGCGATGTTGATGCCCATCGCTCGCATCAGGGGTATCCATGGCGGTGTGGTGTCGAGGCTGCCGGAATCCATCAACTCCTGAGTGAACGCCGTGTGGAAATGCGTCGCCATGGTCTTGAAACCGGGCAACGGCTTGAACCGGTCGCCATGGGTGAACGCGAGGACCGATTCACGACAGGCAAGCCCGTCGTCGGGGCTCACGTAGAAATAGACGGGCATCCGCTGCAGTGTGCCGGGAGGCGCGTTGTAAAGGGAGAACACCTTCTCGATCCACACCGGGTTGTATCCCTCGGCGCTTTCGCCCTGGCGGATTCCGACCGAGTAGGTCTTCTCGTCGTCCTTTCGGAACGATACGTAGCCGAGGTTCACCTCCAACTCACGTGCGAAGAAGAACTGGTGCGGTGGCGGAAAGAAAGCGATCGAACCGTGCTTGCCCTCGGCGACAGCAAGCCGGTACCGTGCTCTCAGGACGATCGGCACGCCGGCTTTACCACCGGAGACCTCGGCTGACTGTCGGTGACTCTGTACATCATGCCAGAGCACGCGAGGGAGTAAGTCAGACGAGAGACCTTTCAGCCCGCCCTGGTAGATGTAGGCAACGGAGGGCTCGTCCGTCTTGGCGATAGCCTCCAACCGCAACAGGTTGGTGCCCCGATAGATCGTGAACCGAAGCCCGCCGGAAAAGGTCCCCACCGTCAGCCCCGGGAACGAGATTTCCAGCCGAGCCCCGTCCGTCCTGACCTCACAGCGGTCGGCGTGATAGGAGGCTTTGAATCGGCGAACCTCATTGGCATTATTCAGCGGTGCGTCCCAAAAAACGTCCCAACGGTTTTCGTATGAGAGCCCGTGGCCGGTTCGCCGAACGCCGGTCGTCAAACCGAATTCCGGCACGAGATCCTGCCCGATTGTCGCCCACTCACCATCCTTTGTTCGGACCGCCAGTTCACGAACCGTCGGAGTCCCGTTGACGACCGCAAATCGGGCGAGCAGCTTTTGCCCGTTCTCACCATCCCATTGCACCGTGAGCGACTCGTTCCGCGAGAATGCTTCCAACCCCGGCTGGGGACGGTAACCGGTCATGTCACAGGTCGGAGGCGGTGCAGCCCCGGAAAAGAGTCCGGCACAGAAGGCAGCGGTCAGGAATCGTAGGACCATCAGTCAGTTCTCCGTTGCGTGGAGGTGATCGTCGACGCCTGGAACGGCAACGTCATCCCAGCACGATTTGCTTGAACTACCAGGGTAATCGTTATGGCTCTCCGTGCGAAGGTCAGGGCAGACCGGGCAACGTCGGCTCAGACCTGGCGAAAGCCGCTACACCGTAGCCCCGGCAGATGATATCATTGGAGGCATGGAGATTGTTGGAGGAAAATGTAACAATCGGCAAACAACCGGGGCGTGGCGGGAGGCGTGGGGTATGGCCTGGCACCGGTTCGTCGGCGCGGGCTTGAGCCTGGGGCTCGCGGTGCTGATCGCCGCGCCGTCTCGGGCCGCGCCGCCCCGGTTCGAGACGGACGTCGCGCCGATCTTGCGAGACCACTGCGTCAAGTGTCACGGGGCCGAGGCGCGGAAGGGCGGGCTCGATCTCCGCACGGTCGCCGCCATGACCCACGGGGGCGACACCGGCGCGGCGCTTGTCCCCGGCAAGAGCGGCGAGAGCCTGATCGTCGAGCAGGTCGCCTCGAAGGTAATGCCGCCGGGCAAAAACCCGAAGCTCACCGACGCTCAGGTCGCCATCCTTCGCGCCTGGATCGACGCCGGCGCGCCGGGCGAGACGAAGGCCGGAGCAATCGCGTCGACCACCGCTGCAAACTTCTGGGCGTTCCGGACCCCGGAGCGGGCACAAATCCCCGCGGCCGGGCGAGCCGAGAGAGTCCGCAACCCGGTCGACGCCTTCCTGCTCGCCCGGCTCGAGGCGAAGGGGCTGAGCTTCTCGCCCGAGGCGAGCCGGCTCACGCTGGTGCGGCGGCTCTATTTTGACCTCTGCGGGCTGCCGCCATCGCCCGAGCAGACCGACGCTTTCCTCGCCGACGACCGGCCCGACGCCTGGGAACGGCTGATCGACTCGCTGCTTGCAAGTCCACAATACGGCGAGCGCTGGGGGCGGCACTGGCTCGATCTCGCGGGGTACGCCGACTCGGAGGGCATCCTCGACGCCGACTACGAGCGCTCGGCCGCCTGGCGGTATCGAGATTACGTGATCCGCTCGTTCAACGCGGATACTCCGTACGACCGGTTCCTCCAGCTCCAGATCGCCGGCGACGAGGTTGTCGATTACCCGTCCGTGTTCCGGACGAAAAAGACGCTCGGCCCCGAGGTCGTTGAGGCGCTGGTCGCCACCGGGTACCTGCGGTGCGCCTCGGACACGAGCCGGCCCGACTTCGTCAACATCAAGAACGCACCGGGGTATTACTACCAGACGCTCGAAGACACGATGAAGATCGTGGCGTCGTCCACGATGGGGCTGACCCTCCAGTGCGCGAAATGCCACACGCACAAGTACGACCCGATCACACAGGAAGAGTATTACCAGGTCCAGGCGGTCTTCATGAGCGGCTACCGCCCGGCGCAGTGGGTGCCGCAGGTCGAGCGCAAGCTGAATGAGTCGACGGCGGTCCAGCAGGCCGAGGCCAAGGCGTTCAACGCCAAGATCGACACGAAGGTGGCCGAACTGAACGCGAAGGCCCAGTCACTCAAGACGACCTTCGCCGCACGCCTGTTCAACGACCGGCTGGCCAAACTCCCCGAGCCGATCCGCGAGGACACCCGCCACGCGCTCGCGGCCGAGGCCGGCAAACGGACCGAGGTCCAGAAGTACCTCGCGGGCAAGTTCGCGAAGCACCTCCATCCGCCCGAGAACGAGGTTCCCACGCTGCTGACAGCGACCTACCCCGACTACAAGGCTCAGGCCGCCCAAATCGCGTCGGCGATCGCCGCCCTGCAAGCCGGCAAGCGGACATTCCCCGAGATCCGCGCCTTTTACGATCTGCCGGGTGAAGCGAAGACGCCGATCCTCAAGCGGGGCGACTACACCCAGCCCGGCCCGGAGGTCGGGCCGGGGGTGCTCCGGGCGCTCGCCGCACCGCGGCCGTTCGCCTGGTCGCGCCCCTCGAAAGACGCACCCACCAGCGGCCGCCGGCTGGCATTCGCGAATTGGCTCACCCAACCCGGCCACCCGCTGACCTCGCGAGTGATGGTCAACCGGATCTGGCTGCTCCACTTCGGCGAGGGGATCGTGTCCACGCCCGACAACTTCGGGAACACCGGCGCGGCCCCGAGCCACCCCGAACTGCTCGACTGGCTGGCCACCGAGTTCGTCGCGCGGGGTTGGAGCGTCAAGGCAATGCACCGGCTGATCCTCACTTCGACGGCCTACCGCCAGGCCAGCCGGATTGACCCAGCGGCGCCGGCCCACGCAAAGGCGAGGCAGGCCGATCCGGAGAACCGACTGCTCTGGCGGCAGCGGATGCGGCGGCTCGAGGCGGAGGCGCTCCGCGACTCGATGCTCGCGACCTCGGGTGTTCTGAACGGACGGATGTTCGGGCCGCCCGTGCCATTCGTGGTCCGGGGCGACGGCGAGGTCGTCGCGCCGGACGACGACTTGGGCCGGCGCCGGTCGATCTACCTCAAGGTCCGCCGGTCGCAGCCTCTCACGCTCCTCCAGTCGTTCGACCAGCCGGTGATGGAGACGAACTGCACCCGGCGCGGCGTCTCGACGGTCGCCTCGCAGGCGCTGAACCTTCTGAACAGCGATGCCCTGACGAAGCAGGCGGAGGCGTTCGCCGGGCGGGTCGTGAAGGACGCACCGGGTGACCCGGCCGGGCGTGCCGTCCGGCTCGGTCTGAACCGCCCGGCGAGCGACCCTGAGCGGTCGGCGCTCGACGCCTTCCTCGCCACCCAGTCCCAGCACCACGCCCGGTCCCTCGCCGGGCCGAATTCCGAACCGACGGCCGCCCAGCGCCAGCATGGCCGGCGCCTGGCGCTCGCCGACCTCTGCCAGATGCTCCTCTGCTCCAACGAGTTTGTGTACGTCGATTGAGATTGATTGACCCGAACCGGGGCCTTCCCATGCCGACCCGATCGCACGACCCGATGCCTCTTGGGCCGACCCGCCGCGAGGCCTTGTCCCGCCTGGGCGGCGGCTTCGGCGGGATGGTCCTGGCCGCGCTCTTGGGCGAATCGCCGGCGCGGGCCGAAGCACGAGTGACCGGTCACGGGGTGTTCGACGTCCGGCCTCGCCCCTCGCACCACCCCGCGCGGGCGAAGGCGGTCATCCAGCTCTTCATGCACGGCGGCCCGAGCCACGTCGATCTGTTCGACCCCAAGCCGATGCTCACCAAGTTCGACGGCCAGCCGCCTCCCAAGGAGGTGGTCGACGACGAGAAGCTCACCGGCAACCTGCTCCGCAGCCCCTACCGGTTCGCCCGGCACGGCGGGTCGGGCCTGGAGTTTGCCGAGACGCTCCCGCACATTGCCCGGCACGCGGATGAGCTCGCCGTGGTCCGCTCGATGTTCACCATGCACCGCAACCACGAACAGGCCATCTGGGCGATGCACACCGGCATGACAGTCGCCGGCCGGCCGACCTTGCCCGCATGGGTCGCCTACGGGCTGGGCACCGAGAATCAGGAACTGCCGGCGTACGTCGTGCTGCCTGAACCCCGGGGCCTGCCCGTCGACGGCATCCGCAACTGGTCGAACGGCTGGCTCCCCCCCGTGTACCAGGGCACCCCGTTCCGCGCCCTGGGGATGCCGGTGTTGAACCTCAAGCCGCGCACTTCTCGCCCCGCAGACGTCGAGCGCGGCCGGCTGAGACTGCTCACTCAACTCAACGTCGAACACAAGACCCGCCACCCCGAGGAGCTCGAGCTCGACGCCCGCATTGCCAGCTTCGAGCTCGCCGCGCGGATGCAGCTCTCAGCGACCGACGCGCTCGACCTGTCGCAGGAATCAACGAGGACGCAGACGCTTTACGGCCTCGATAACCCGGTCACGCGCTCCTACGGAACCCGCTGCCTGATGGCGCGGCGGCTGGTGGAGCGGGGCGTCCGGTTTGTCCAGCTCTTCATGGCCGGGCAGCCCTGGGACACCCACGCGGACAATGCCAACGGCACCCGCTCGTGCTGCGAACACACCGACCTGCCGATCGCCGGGCTGCTCACTGATCTCAAGCAGCGTGGTCTGCTCGACCAGACCTTGGTCGTCTGGGGCGGTGAGTTCGGCCGGACCCCCGGCGCCCAGGGCAAGGACGGCCGCGACCATCACCCCTACGGCTTCTCCGTCTGGCTCGCCGGCGGTGGGATCCAAGGGGGGCAGACCTACGGCGCGACCGACGACTTCGGCTACCACGCCGTTGCCGACCGCTGCCACGTCTCCGACCTGCACGCCACGATTCTCCACGTGCTCGGCCTGGACTTCCAGCGCCTCAACTTCGCCCGACAGGGACGCGACGAGCGTCTCACCGACGTCCACCCCGCGAAGGTCCTCACGCGGCTGTTGACATGATCAATCCGGCAGTCGAGTCCGGCGAGAAGTTCGAGCCGTCTTCGTTTCCTGGGACTGCTCTGCCTTTGTCAGTTCTTGTCGCGCCTCTTCGTAGGATTCCTTCAAACCGGTCGCGAGCTGAACGAGAAAATCATCGCCTGCCTGCCAGGCATGGAGCCTGATCGCTTCCCAATAACGGATGGACGCCTCGACGGTTGGCAAGTGCGTCAGACGGGCAACCCCTTCGGGCGAAACGGGAAAAAGGGGGACGATGTCGTTGCCTTCGTTCTCCACGGGGATCACTCCGCCTCGTCGTTGAGTTCGGCGATGGTGACGTCTCAATCTCTGGCGCCATTGCCAAGAGATTGGACCATCGGCGGTCTTTCGTTCTGTGTCCAGGAATTCACGGACACCGCAAGCATATCCGATTCCTGAGTCGATGCAAGACCGCAACGGTGCCTGATCAGGCTGATTGGTTCGTCTCCGCACCCTGGTCATTCCGATCCAGGAGGATCAACACTTGGGTCCGCAGGGATTTCGCCTCGCCCAGAGTCAGGTCTGGCGAGCAGAGGCGATCCAGCAGTTCTCGCAGAGCCTTGATGATCTCCGCTCGCTCCTTGGGACTCTCCATGACCCGAGCATCTCCGATCTTCTTCCTGCGGTCCCATCATCGTCGGTTGAACGCCGGTGTCGAGCGGAGAGATGCGGCCGGTCTGGCGCTATTTTTTCGTGTGCTCTCCACCAACGGCATCCCCTTGCCGGTGCTGAATGTCTTCCGCATGTTCGGCATGATGGGCGGGCAACGGCTCGCCGTCGAGAGTTCACATGAGGTTGGCCTGGAGGGAATCCGCAAGGAGGGAGTGCGGGGCAAGCCTGACATCTCTGCGCTCGCCAGTCTTCGAAACGGCAAGTTGTGCGTCTTGGTCTGGCACTATCACAACGCCGACGTCGCTGGGCCGGCGGCGGCGGTCGAGTTGTCGGTGAGCAAGGTCCCCGACTCCGATCGACCCGTCCTGTTGCAACACTTCCGCATCGACCAGTACCACAGCAATGCTTTCGAGGAATGGAAGCGGATGGGTGCACCGCCGCAACCGACTCCCGAGCAGTATGCCGGCCTGGAGCGGTCCTCGCACCTTTCGCTGCTGACTTCCCTGGAATGGGTGCGACCCGAGAGTGGCAAGCTCACCCTCCGGTTCGCCCTGCCCCGGCAGGCGGTATCCCTGCTCGTCTTTGAAGGGGTGGGCGGTTCGACGTGACATTCAATTAATCTCCACCCCTTTCCGAATGCTCCTTGAGCAAGGTCTCTATCGCGTGATCAAGGACCTCCTCTCCCGGAAATCCGACATACTTGGCACGGATCACGCCCTTGGGATCGAGGAGGTAGAGCGTCGGCAGCCCTTCCGAGATCCATCGGCTGGCAATCGGACCATTGCCGTTCTTCCACCAGGAGCGCCAGGTGATCCCCTCGGCCCTCATGGCCTGCTCAAGCTTTTTTCGATCCGCATCGACGTCGAATCCGAGCAGGGCGAATGGCTCGCCCGCGCGGCGCTTCACCAGCGATTTCTCGTAGGGATACATCGCCCGGCAAGGTGAGCAGGTCTCGTGGCACCCGAAGTTGAGGAGCACGACTTTGCCGCGATAGTCGCTGAGCTTCATCGCCTTCCCTTCAACGTCATCACCGGCGATCTCCGGCGCGGTTTGGCCGATCGCCGGGCCGCGCAGCTCAAGCAGGGCCGATTCCGCCTGTTGACCCAAAGGTCGGAAGGCAACGGGATCACGCACATCGGCATAATCGTGGACGACGCGCTCCAGCAACTGCTCGGCATCCTTGCTCAAGGTCACCGGATCGAGTTCCCCGAGCTGCTCGGCGCGTTCCCGTCCCAATCGTGCGATCCAGTACACGACGCTCTGGCGCGGGGCGAGCTTCAGGCGGGCGACCTCCTGAGCCAGTCCGACCTGGTACTTCGCCAGTGAAAAACAGGCCATCGCTCGAACTCGGCGGTCTGGGTTGGTTTCCGAGATCCGGCGGAGCAGCCGCTCAGCATTCCTGTGGTAGGCCCTCTCCGCCCAGTCTCCGTTTGGGAGTCGTGTATAAATCGCCATGAGGTGGAAGGAGATGTCGGGTAGGGCTCGATCATCGGCGTGGTCCGCGAGCCGCAGCAACAGCCGCTCGACTTCTGCGGCCCGAATCGACGGGTCGGTCCCCTCGAGCGGGGCAACGCAGTCCTGCCCCCAATCCTGCACGAGCTGCCGACGAGCCTCGGGTGAGGCGGTTCTGATCATCGCCGCCAGCCGAGCCGATTCCACCTGGTGAATGGCCAAGGCCCAGCGCGCCTCCTCCTGGACTTCACGATGGGGGTTGATCTCGAGGATGCGGCGGAGGATCGAATCGGCAGCAGGTGCATGATTCGTAGACAGGAGGAAGAGGAACGTCCGGATCTTCTCACCACGGAGGATCGTCGCGTCCTCGTCGCGGAGTCGCCGCAGCAAATGCTCGGTCTGTTGATTCAGGCTCGCGGGGTCGAGCCTCAAGAGCTGCTCGACTCGGGCTTGGCCGAGGGCCTTGATCCAGCGATCCCTTTGTTCCGGTTTGACGGATCTGAGCCGCCGGGCTTCCTGGGCCAAGCGGGTTTCGTAGAAGGCGAGGCAGAGGCACGCTTGTTCTCGAACTGCTCGGTGGGGACTCTCTTCGAGGATCCGGCGGAGCAACAGCTCACCCGTCCCCGAGAGGGCCGATCGAATGAGTAAACCGCAGACGTCACCCAGCTTTTCGTTCTTGACATGCTGCTCCCCGAGCCGCTTTATGGCCTTCTCCACTTCGGGGCCACTCCGGATATGTCGGAGAACCCAAGTCAGGGCGTCGAAGGCGGCCGGCCCCTCGGGATGATCCTCGGCCAGTTTGAGGAAGCGTGTCGCATAGGCGCGTGGGTCATGGGGCCTCCGATCCGGCGCATCCCGGGATTGGCCCGCCTGCTCCATACGGGGTCGACCGGACGACGAATTGAGGGCAGACTCATACTCGGCAGCCAGCCTGCGGTACTGCTCGGCCGGCGTTTCGGGAGCATCATCATTCGCCCATGCGACCGGAATGATCGCGATGAACCCGGCTAGAATCACAGCATTCCTCATCCTCAGCCCCTTCGGACGTCGCGCGGGTGAACCTGACGGAGAGTTAACTCGACGTTATTCCGCCTGAGCTCGGTCACATCTTCTTAATTTCAAAAAAACTGAAGGAATCTCGGCGACCGTGGCAATAGTCTCTTGGAAGCCGATTGGAGGGCCTGATCGGGGTCAAGCATGATGGATGACGAACACCGCCTTTTGAGGGCGTTGGCGAGGCGCGACCGAGCGGCCTGGTCTGCGCTGTACGATCGCCACGTTCAGGAGGTCTTTGGATTCATTTACCACTTGATCGGCGGTGACCGGCACCTCGCCGAAGACCTCCATCAGGAGGTGTGGCTGGCGGCCCTCGAAGGATTCGACCGCTTCGACGCGCGTCGTGGACGGTTCCGGGACTGGCTGCTGGGAATCGCGCGCCATCGGGTCTCACGCCATTACCGTAGCACGTTTTCGAGGTCGCTGGAAGCCGTGGCGGAGAGGGACGTTCCAGTCCAGACCTTGGCACTGCCGCCACCGGAGCAGCTTGAAGGCCTCGAGCGCGCCGCAGTCGTCCGGGCCGCCCTGCTCCGTTTGAACCACAATCACCGAGACGTGCTCATAAACAAGTACGTTGATGGAGACTCGATCGATGAGATCGCGGTCCGCACCTGCCGCTCGGCGAAGGCGGTTGAGTCGCTGCTGTCGCGTGCGAGGGAACGGCTCCGGGAGCTGCTCCACCCTTACTTTGTTCACTTGACCCAGGGAGACCGCCATGAACCGACCGACCTCAAACAACCACGAGGATGACGACGAAACCCGTGGCTGGATCTCCGAAGCGGGCGACCCCTGCGTCGAACCCAGGCCCGAGCACGTGGAGCAACTCCGGGGTCTGCTCCTCGACCGCCTCGGCCCCCCGCGCCGGAACGCGACGACTCCGCCCTGGCTCAACGCGGCTCGCTGGCTGGTGGCCGCATGCGTCCTGGTCGCGGCGGGCTTGGGGATCTTCAACGTGCTGGCCCGACCCGTCAATGCCTGGGCGCGCGTCGCCCAGGCCATGCAGGAAAAAACGTGGATTCATGTCGTGAGTCAGGTGTCGAAGGACTTCTCCTCCGAGAGCTGGATCAGCCCAAGGTTCCAGATCGAGGCCTACAAGTATGACCATGGCCCCGAGGAAAGCGGCACCGAGTACCACGACCTCAAGATGGGCATCAAGACCCAGTACGTCCCCGGCGAGAATACGATCTACCGCCTCCCGGAAGGACCAGCGTTCCGGAAACATCTCGCAGTCGAATTGATGGCCTTCGATCAATTGCTCCGCGGGGAAATCTTCAAGATCTCTCCAATTCCGGACACCGAGATCGTCGGGCAGACGAGCCGAGAGGTCGTGGACCAGGGGAAAACCTGGAAGGAATATGAGCTGACGGTCCGGGGCCTTGGAACGCCCGAAACCCTGCGGCGCATGTGGTTACAAGTCGACCCGCGGACCGGTCTACCCCGAACGTGGGACGTCGAAGTGGGGGGCGGCGCGAAGATCCGGCAAGTCCTCGACTATCCCGACTTCGGCCCTGCCGACATTCTGGCAATGGGCGTCCCGGCCGCGGCCAAGCGCGTGGATCGCATCCCCAGCGACGACCTCAATCGCCTCTTGACCGCCCTGAAGGTCGGCCGCAACCGCTTCGACGATTATTGCGGCTACTCCTGGTCCGAGGGGACGACTCCGCCCAATGTCAAGCGCGTCTGGCGCAAGGGACGCAAGTGGCGAGTCGACTGTGACCTGCCGAGAGTTACGACCAAGGCCGCGCTTTTCGAATATGACAAGGTCCCAAACGACGCCGACCTCGCGTGGTGGCAGCGGCGCGACAAGGATGTGATCTACGAACCCCAGGCCATCTGCGATGGGCAAACCATCTGGTATTACAACTACAAGCCCCAACCCCTCAGGCCGGACAAGCCGTATTCCTCCAAACTGGAATCGGTCACCTCGCAACCGGTCTACGGCTCACTCGACGACCCGCGGATGCCTTGGCCGCATCTTCTGCCCGAGCAGCTTGGTCATCGCAGCGTCGATGTGCCGGACAACGAGCGCGAGTTCCTGCTCGAGCCCAAGCCCGATGACGGCCCGCCGAACACCGTGCGACTCCGGGTCCGTATCGCCAAGTCGAACGACCCCAACCGGCCCGACTTCTACCGCCTTTGGGTCGACCCGGAGAAGAACTATCTCGCGCTCAGGTCGGAAATGTCCGTCTACGAGCGGGGCAACCTCCAGTCCAAGATTGCTTATGTCGACACCCAGGTCCTCACGGACTTTGCCCGATCGCCGAGCGGCTTCTGGTACCCCACGCGAGTGGTCCGCACGACATCCAACAGCAAGCATGAGCAGGTCACTCGATTCACTCTCGACTTCGAGGCGCAGATTCCCGACAGGCTCTTCGAGCCCCCCAAGTGAGGTGAGGGTCCGCTTTCCCAACCGAAACGTAGCAATCAGCCGACAGCAGGCTTAGAATCCCGAGGAGGAACGGAGAAACTGCAAGAGATTGATGATGCGCGGTCCTTTAGGCCGGCAAGGGCCGTGCTCACACCAACCCGACGCGCAAGTTTTCAAGCTAAAGTCTTGGATTTCGCCCCGAAGGGGCAGCGACATGACAGCCCAGGGCACCGCCCTGGGATTTGGAGAACGTGATGACCTGTGCCCTGAAAGGGCCGAACATCGTGTTCAACCCCAGCGGTACCGCGCTTCACGTTCCATTGAGGCAGGGAGCCTGTCCTTGTCACGCCCCTTCAGGGCTCTGCTGATTCTTGTCGTTCGTTCTTCCCAGGGCGTTGCCCTGGGCTGATATGTTACTGCCCCTTCGGGGCGAAGACGTGAAGGCGCAACTTCGAGACTTGCGCGTCGGGTTGATATGAGTCGCGCAAGTGACACATGCAGCTTCAGATCGTGTCTCAATCGCTGGTTTCTAGCTCGTTGTCCGCTGATTGAAACGTAGACTTCATTTCGTCCTGAATTGCAAACTCGGTTTTGCCGTCGCCGCTGAAGTCTCCCACTATTGGGATGTTGAAGTCCGACGGGTTGCCGACCTGCGAACTCCGTGCGCCACCGGCCTCGTTGAACAGGACGAGGAACTGAGCCTTCGTCTTGTCTGTGAATTCCAAAGTAGGCTTTCCGTCGCCGTTCTAGAGTCTCCCGTCGGCGGGATGCCCACATCGGATGGGTTGCCGAGTTGGGGAGTCCGCTCGCCGCCGTTTCCATTGGAGTCCCCCGCAATTGGGATGTTGACGCCCGCCGGGCTGCCGAATCCGGGAGACTGAGCGCGCCGCCGCCAGAAAGCAGGAAGAACTGGGACTTCGTTGCGTCCTCGCTCGGTACGATTTCCCTGCTTACGGCCTGCGAGTTCGGTGTATGATGCCCTGTGAGGCCGATCGTGCCCGAGATGGAGGGACATTGCCGTGATCGCGCTGGCTCGCCAATTCGTGTTCGCTCCAGAATCTTACGAAGGTGATGCTCCGGCCATTAGCTGCGACGGCCTGGTTCCGGGCGCTGCACTCGACCTGACCCACTGGCAGGGCAATCACACCCCGAGCCGGTACAAGGCCGACACCTCCACGGAGATTGCCTTGAATTTCGCGGCCTCGCCGGACGCCGCGGAGCAGTGGGCGAACGCGGTTGTGGTGAACAATCACTTTGACACCGACGGGGTCTTGTCCATCTGGACTCTGCTCGATCCGGTGCAAGCCGTTGCATGCCGCGAGCTGCTGGTCGCCGCCGCGGAGGCTGGCGACTTCGACGAGTGGCCGGCGCTGGACCGGGGCTTATGGCTCGATGCCGCAATTCGCGCGTTGGGCTCGGGCTCGGCTGACGACGCTGCGGCGTATCGGACCGTTCTGCCGCAACTGCCCGAGCTGGTCCGCCGCCTGGATGAGCGTCGCGATCTGTGGGGCCGGGAATGGGATGCCCTCTTGGCGGCGGTCGCCGCCCTCGAGTCGGGCCGCCTCCGCGCCGAGGTGCACGGTGCGCTCGGGCTCTTGATCCATGCGCCCGGACAACCTGAGGCTCCCGGCCCTTTGCTGGCCCGGCGGTTCCTCCCGGGCGCCGCCCGCTATCTGCTCGCCTTTGCGCGCGACGGGGGCCGGTTCGACTACCGCTACGAGCGCCCCCATTACGCATGGGCCGAAACCGTGGTCCGCCCCATCCTGCCCGAGCCGGACGCCGGCGCGCTGGCCAAGGCACTCGGACCAGCGTGGACCGCCGAAGGTTTGCCGGGCATGACCGGCATCATTCGGACCCACCGCGCCCTGGCCGATCGGCCCGATGCATTGGTCCGCAGGCTGGCGCAGCTCGATCCGGGTTGAGTCCGAGAGCCCCTGGTCTGTCCACCGGCCACGGGACCAATGTAAGAAAGGATATTACTGAGCCGTGCCCCGATTCATCTATGCGATGATTTCAGCGATTGGACTCCCACCGTGGGCGATCGGGATCGGCCGGCCGCTCAGGTCGGGCAGGCTCATCTGGGAATCGACGCCGAGCAGATGATACATCGTGGCGACCAGGTCGCCGGGCGAGACGGGCCGGTCGGTAGGGTAGGCCCCGAGCTTGTCGCTCGCACCCAGGACAAACCCCTCCTTGACTCCGCCCCCCAGGAGCAGGGCAAACCCGCACTGAGGCCAGTGGTCGCGGCCTGCCTGGCCGTTGATCCGGGGAGCGCGGCCCATTTCGCCCATGATGACGACCAGTGTGGCCTCGAGCAGGCCGCGCCGGTTCAGGTCCTCGATCAGCGCCGCGCCGATCTCATCGAGGTTGGGCAGGTTGAAGGTCTTGAGCATGGAGAAGTTCTTCGCGTGCGAGTCCCAGTGGCCCGCGCCGCGCGATTCGGTCGTGACACCGATGAAGGTTACCCCCGCCTCGACCAGCCTTCTCGCGACCAGCAAGCTCGTGCCGAACAGGGACGTGCCATAAGTCTTTCGTACTTCATCAGGCTCTCTCGATAGGTCGAACGCGGCGCGCGCCCGGCTCGAAGTCAGAAGCTCGATCGCCTTGCGCTGAAAATGGTCCATCGTGGCGAAATCGCGCGAGCGTTCGAGACCCGCAAGCTGGTGATCGACCTCACCGAGCAACGAGGTCCGTTGACGGAACCGGTCGACGGTCAGCTCCGGGAACGTCTCGAGCGACGGCAGCCGGGGCTCGCCATACGGCGTGACAGGGTCGTAGAACGACTGATCCTGGTTGAACTCGCGCGCGAACTTCGGGTCACAGTCCGCGAACAGGGGGTCGTACTGCCGGCCGAGGTAGCCGCCATAAGGACCGGCGCGGCGAAGTCCCTGGCTGTAGCCGGGCAAGGCCGGCAGGAAGACGGAGCCGGGCAGGTCGCGCGGGCCGATGCCGAGGTACTGGCAGACTGCCGGGATCCCCGGGTGGTCACTCCGCTTGGTGAAATAGTTTTCGCGGTCGTCGCCGCCGGCGAACCCGGTCAGGACGGCGTAAGGGTTATGGCTGTTGTAGCCGTGCGAGACCGACCGGATCAGGGTGGCCTTGTGCATCCACCGTGCGAGCCGGGGCATGTGCTCGCACACTTGAACGCCGGGGAGGCTGGTGGCGATCGGCCGGAACTCGCCTCGGACCTCAGCGGGAGCATCGGGCTTCATGTCGAACATGTCCAGGTGGCTTGGTCCACCGAACAGGTTCACCAGGATGATCGACCTGGCCCGGCCGGATGACCGTTGCGGCACCTGGGCAGCCGCCTGGAGCAGGCGCGCCAAGGTCATCGAGCCGAACAGAGACAGACCCCCGGCTCGCAACACCTCGCGCCGGGTGGTTCCATCACAGGCTGGCGCCCGACTCCCCAGGATTCGGAGCATGGCAACCTTCCCTCGTCATCCGGAGATGCCAAAAGGTCAATCGAATGTTAAATTTTCCTCAAACATCGTAACGACACCAGCCCGTCGTTTCAAGGAATCAACCGCCAAGGTGCCAAGAACACCAGGACGAGACAACAGAGAGGATCAGAAACATTTAAACCGCCAAGACGCCAAGATCGCCAAGATAGACTAAGATAATAACATAATATCTCTTATGAATTAAATGAATTGTTCTGTTCTCTTGGCGTTCTTGGCGTCGTGGCGGTTAATGTGATTGTTTCCTTGGCCTATTTGTAATGGCGAGGATTGGGGGTTCGCATGAAGTCGACATTCGTTGGCGCTCTGGGTCTGGTGGCTTGCTTGGCGGCACTAGTTTCGGCCCAGGGGGACGAACCGCCGCGGACCGGGCCCGAGACCGAGAAACGATTCCCGCGGCTCAAGGTCCCGTCCGGGCTCAAGGCGACGCTCTTTGCGTGCGATCCGTTGATCGCTTATCCGTCCGCGGTCGCGTTGGGGCCCCGGCCAGGCTCGATCCTGGTGGCTGTGGACTACCTGACCGGCTTGGGCGAAGAGATCGTGCGCCGGGACGAGATCCGCCTGATCGAGGACACCGATGGAGATGGATACGCGGACCGGTCGACGGTTTACGCCAGCGGGCTCAACTCGATCCAGGGTCTGACCTACCATGACGGCACGGCCTTTGTGATGCACGCGCCCTTCCTCTCCGCCCTGCGCGATCAAGACGGCGACGGTGTGGCCGAAACGCGGCGCGAGCTGCTGACCGGGTTGGGGCTGCCGCCCGAGAGCAACCCGGAGCGGTTACACTGTGCCAACGGAATTGCGGCCGGCCATGACGGCTGGCTCTACCTGGCCCTGGGCGACCACGGTTGCGAGGTCCCACGGCCGGAGGGAGATCGCCTGGTGCTGCAAGGCGGCGGCATCCTCCGCTGCCGTCCGGATGGGCGCGATCTCCACGTGTTCGCGACCGGGCTGCGGAACATCTACGATGTCGCGCTGGACGAGGAGTTGAACGTCTTCGTGCGCGACAACGAGAACGACGGCGGCGAGTACAAGATCCGCCTCTACCATAGCTTCTGGGGGGCAGATCACGGCTATCCTTACCTCTACGCCGAGCAGCCGGCGGAGGCGTTGCCGCCGCTGGCGGACCTCGGACTGGGCTCTTCGGCGGGCGGGCTCTGCTACCTCGAGACCGGGCTCCCACGCGAGTTTCGCGGGAACCTGTTCTTCTGCGAGTGGGGCCGGGCGGTGATGCGCTGCCGGCCCAAGCCGGCGGGCAGCAGCTTCGCGCCGCTCGAGGAGATCGAGTTCGCCTCGGGTGACGCCGCGGACCCCTACGGCTTCAAGCCGACGGACCTGGTCGTCGAGCGAGACGGCTCCTTGATCGTGGCGGATTGGGCGGACGGCCAGCGGCCGAAGCGTGGGCGCGGCCGCATCTACCGCATCACGGCGGCCGAGGGGGCGCTGGTCCCAGCCCGGTCCCGCACCCCGGTGGCCGGCGCCACCGGGTGGATCGCGCAACTCGACTCGGAGAGTTACCACGAGCGGGCCCTGGCCCAGGCGGCGCTCGAGCGCCTCGAGATCGATGGGATGGCGGCCCTGCGTCAGGCGATCGGCGGCCGGCGTCTCGGTGCCCGCGGACGCCTGCACGCGATCTGGGCCCTCGCTCGCGCGGGCGGCCCGGCCAAGATCGGCGAGCTCCTCGACCTGGCCCGAGCGGAAACCGACCCGCGCATCCAGGCTCAAGCGGTCCGGGCCGTCGCCGACCTGGCTGATCCGGTGCTCCTTCGGCATCGCCTCGACGCGGGACCGGGTGATGCCGAGCTGGCCGCGCGCCTGGCCCACCTCGCCCGTGACCGTGACCCTCGCGTCGTGCGGGAGGTGGTGATCGCGGTCGGGCGCCTGGGTTGGTCAGCGGCCCCGAACTGGCTGCACTCGATCCTGAAAGACCCCGACGCCGCGCTGGCGCATGCGGCCATGCAGACCATGCGGCGATCGGCGAACTGGCCCGCGATCCTGGCTCTGCTCGATCAGCCGGATTCCGTACCGGTTCGGGCGCTGGCGCTACGGGCGATCGCCGACCGCCCCCTCCCCTCGGTGGTGGACGGTCTGATCCAGCGCCTGCGGGGCGAGCGGGACCCGGCCCGCCGCCGCGCTTACGCCGACGCTCTGACCCGCGTCTTCAAGAAGCGTGGCCCGGCGCCCTACTGGGGTTACCGGCCGCCGCCGCGCCCGGTGAACACGGTCGCCTGGGAGCGGACCGAGGCGATCGCGCAGGCGCTGGACCGCGTGCTGGCCGACCCTGATCGAGAGGTCCGGCTGGCCGTGCTCCGGCGGATGCACCGCGAACAGGTCCCGACCCGGCCGGCGACGCTGGGCCGTTGGTTGCGCGAGGAACACAATCCGGACCGCGTGGCGGCGATCCTCGAATCCCTGAGCGATCACCCGGCCGGCCAGTCTCGTGACCTACTGTGGGAACTCGTCGCGGATCGAGCCCATACCCTCACGAATCGCCTGAGGGGTCTCGCGCTCTGGGCCGCCGCGCCCGGTGACGCCAGCGAGCGCCACCTTCCGGAGGGGATTGCAGCTCTCGAGGATGGCCCGGTGCTTGCCGAGGCCCTGCGGCATGCCGGCCGGCGGCGCTGGCTTTGGGCATCGTCGCTGCTCATCGACAAGCTGAACAGTCCGGAGCCCGTGGTGCGGGCGGCGGCGGTCGAGGCGCTGGCGGAATTCCGCTTGGCGGGTGCGGGCAAGGCGGTTCGGGCACTGCTGCGGGATCGGGATGTCGGGGTCCGCCGCGCGGCGGCCGCCGCCGTGGGCACACTGGGCGTGCAGTCGGCGATCGAGCTGCTCTTGGAGCTGACACGGGACCCCGACCCGGGTGTGCGACGCGCGACCCTGGATGCGCTGCGACAGCTTCGGGAGGCCCGCGCCCTGCCGCTGGCGGTCGCCGCTCTCTCGGATCGCGAGACCGAGGTGACCGCGCTGCGATGCATCGGCGAGCTGGGCGGCCCGGACCAGGTCCGGGTGGTGGTCGACCACGCGCGGCAGCATCCCTCGGCCGAGATCCTGCCGCTGGCCGTGCAGATGCTGTCGGACTGGGGCCGTCGACCGGGGCTACCGCCCGCGCGGAAGCCAGAGCTGAATCGCGCCCTGGCCGAATTGCAGGGAGCGAGCGGCGTCTTGATTGGCTGGCAGGTTATCGGTCCGTTGCCGGTGGAGGCGGCGGCCGCGCTCATCGGACGGGTCGCGCTCCCGGGGCGCGCGCCGGAACCATTGGCCGGAGTCACGTCACTTTGGCGGACTCAGCTCGCGACGGGTACGGAATCCCCCTTGCACCTGGGCGTGGGGAGGGGCTCGAAGGGGACCGCGACGTGGCTGGCCCTCACCGATCTCGACGTGCCCGAGGAGACGGCCGGGCAGTTCCTGGTTTCCGGCGACGGCGGGCTGCGCATCCGGCTCAATGGCCACCTCATCCATCAGCGCGACACGGCACGTGCCCTTGGGCCGGCGTCCGGCCAGCTCGATGCCATTCTCGAGAAGGGCACGAATCGCCTGCTTGTCGAGGTCGTCTCATCTCGGCCTGCCGAGTTCCACGTGCACTTCCGCCGCAAGAGCTCCAGCATCGACCGCGAACGGCTCATGCGGGCGGCCCTGACCTCCTCGGGCGACGCCGTGCGCGGTCGCAAGCTGTTCTTTGACACCGAGAAGTCACAGTGTCTGACATGCCACCAGATCGGCGACCGAGGCGAGCGGATCGGGCCCGAGTTGACCGGCGTCGGCGGTCGCTTCTCGCGCATCTTCATCGTCGAGTCGATCCTGGAGCCAGGGCGCACCATTGCCCCGAGCTTCGCGACCGTGATGGTGGCCCTCAAGGATGGGCGGGTACTGGCCGGCGTCCGCGCGGCCGAGACGGACCTGACCCTCACGCTGGCCGATCAACAGGGGCAGAAGCACGTGCTGGCCAAGTCGAGCATCGAGGAGCAGCGTTCGCAATCGCAGAGCACCATGCCGGACGGCCTGGAGAAACGGTTCACACCGGCCGAGTTCATCGACTTGATCGAGTTCCTGGCCGGCCAGAGATGACGCGCGCTTTCGTGGAAAGGAATCATCGCCGAGGCGCAGAACAATGGGTGGAAAACGGTCCCGACCACGATTCCCGCCACGGCTCGTGGATGATCCGAGGATGTTTTTCAGCTTGACAACCGCCGCGACCAGATTGGGAACGAACCCTGTCGCTGGAAGAAACGATCGTACCAGGCGCAGAGTGCGACTGCGTCGGAGGGAGCCTGGGCCGCGAGGTGGGTCAGTCCGGAGTGGGTGGCTTGCGTGACGGCCGAGGTCGTAAGAATCAGCTCTCCCTCGGCTTCATCCGCGAAGACGCACGAGAACAGTCCATTGACTCGTTTATGTCGCTCGCGCTCGGTCCCGAATGTACCCAGGCGAAAGCAGGGCATGGCGGCATCGATCTTGGTCGGATCGGCAAATCGGTCACTGACGACGAGCAGGTACACTCCGAGAATCTCGCCACTGCCACCGTCTTTCCATGCGAACAGGCTCTCCGAGAAATTGTAGAAGGGATCATGCCAGTAGAATCGCTCGAGGTCCCGCGCTTCGACGTCGCGGAACAAGTCAGGAGCGAGCGCAATCAGTCGAGGTAGATCCTCAGGCTCCAGACGAGCGATGAGCCGGTTCGACGGACGGTGATCGGGAGAGGGGAGCCGCGACAGGTCGGCCACGTAGTTGATCATCGTCCGGATCTCGGTGAAATCATGCTGGCGCAGGAAATCAAGCACGGGAGACCAGTCGCCCCGATAGGCTGCCCAGGCATCGGGAAGACGGCGTTTTCTCATCTCGGCGAGGACGGTGTCGAGCAACGGCTCGCGCACTGCTTCCGAGCCCGGCAGACACCAGGGGTAGCTGACCCGGCCGTTGGAGCCGAAGAGAGCGTAGCCCACGACCTCGCCGTTCTCGGTCGCATAATACCTCGATCCGGCATCCGGATCGGTCCGCTGATAGCGCCGGCCGATCTCTTCGGCCGTAGCTGGCTTGAACCCGGGTAGAGAGCCGGCGGCTGCGTTGTAGATCCGGGCCTGTGCGTGCTCATCGCTCGTCTGATATGATCGAATCGGCATGGCGGGGTCCTGTGATTCGTATCAAGTCGCCAGCGAGGGTCCCGACGGCAGGAGCTGCGCCGGGTCTTGCCGGTAGAAAGATTTCAATTCCTCATATAATTCGGGATGTCGTTTCCGAAGCACCCTGGGCTTTTCGAAAAAGCACTCGGTGGCCACGGCGAAAAACTCGGCGGGATCGGTTGCCCCGTAGTCGTCGAGAACAGTGGCTCGTCCCAGCCGGCTATCGCGGCGGAGGCGCTCATACTCGGCGTTGAGGACTCGGCCCCAGGCCAGGTACTGGCTGCGCTGCACCAGAAGCGGGGTCCCGTTGATCTCTCCGTCCTCCCGGTCAAGCTGATGGGCGAACTCGTGGAGCACGAGGTTCTGTCCGTCGTGGATGTCCGACGCGCCGGCGCGCACGTCGTCCCATGACAACACGACGACTCCGCTGCTCCACGATTCGCCAAGATGGATGGATTCACCCTCCAGGGCGACCCCGCCGCCGATCGGCTCGGACGCCCTGGCGACGTAGGCGCTCGGGTAAACCAGGATCGTGATCAGCCTGGGGTAGACGTCGGTCTCCCGGTGGAGCAAGAGCCGGCACGCCTGGGCGGCGATCGTGACCTTCATCTCATCGGTCAGCTCGAGCCCACCGCATCCCTCGAACGACTTCTCGGCGAGGAAGATCTGGACGAGGCCCTGAAGTTCCTGCCGATCGGCGTCGGGCAGGCACGCGTAGATTGGAACGTTCCGCTCGATGATTTCCAGCCACGTCGTTGGAAACGGCGCAGAACGCAGCCGTTTACGCCGTCGTCGTTTGATGAAGCCGAACATGGTCTTCTCCTCGTCCCGCCAGAAAGGAGGCGCCGATCGAACGGGGTGCCAGCGGAGTGGCGTCATGGTACGGAGCGGCCTCGCGCGGCATCTTGCAGCCGGCGGTTCCGCGCGATCTGCGCATCGATCTCCTCCAGCCCCAGCGCTTGAATCATGGCGCTGATCCTCGTTTGGGGATCGTTGGACCAGAACATCCCGAGGTCTTCCCGGGGCTCGTAGTGATAACCGACCCGCTCGCCGTACTTGTCGGAGAGCGCCTTACCGTCTCGGAGGTGGGCCGACCAGCCCAGGAGGGCGTAACTCAGATCGAGTTGATGCACGAGCGCCTTGCCGGGCGTTTCGACTCGGGCGGCGACCAGGCCCGTCGGCTCGTAAATCGTGGAGTTGTTCCGCCAGCAGCTCGAGACGAGGAAATAGCGGTGCTGTCCCGCCTTGGCGGCGGGCCGGGCTGTCGCCGGAGACTGGCTGGGCCAGACGACGATCTCCGCACCTTTGTCCGCCAGTGCCTGCCAGCCGTCGTCGAACACGACGTCCCAGCAGATCTGGATGCCGAGCTTGCCGAAGTCGCAATCGAAAACAGGGAACTCGAGCCCGGGCGTGATGCCGTTTTCCAGGTCATCATGGCCGAGCCCGGCCACGGGGTGCACCTTGCGGTAAATGCCCGCAACCGTTCCTTGCCGGTCGAGCAGCACGGCGGCGTTGGAATAGACTCGTCCTGACGTACTCTCCTCAACGAGATCGAGCGGGACGACGAGATAGGTCTTGTGCCGGCGAGCCAGGGTACCAAAGGTCTCCAGGACCGGGCCTCGGAGGGGGATGGCCCGCTGTGATGCCGGCCCATCAACGCTCGTGACCGTCGTTTCGGGCAGGACCGCCAGGTCGAGCCCTCGACCTGGATACCTCCTCGCCGCTTCGCCGGCCATTGCATCGACGAAGCCGCTCAACTCCTTCATGCGTTCTTCAAGCCCAGAGTACTTGCCATAAGGTCCGAAGATGACCGTGCCGACGACAACCTTGCGGGGTGGACGATCGGCCCTGGTCGCTGGACGCGAGGGAACGGAGGGCTCCCCTCCCGGAGCCGGTCCCTCGGCGACGAGGAATGTCGACAGGCCGATCAGCCAGAGTCGTGACCGCCGATTCATGGTGAACCTCCCTCTCCTTCCCTCCCCTGCGGCCGGAAAGGGAATCAATGGCGAGCCTGCGAGCAAGCGTTTGACTCAAGGGATAGGATAACGCGCGGACACGGTTGGGTGGAAATCAGGCTTCGCTTCCAATCGAGCAACGGTAAGCGATCGGCCGAGCAATCCGGCCTGGCGTCTCACCATTCCTCTTGCAAGAAAGGAGAGACCAATCGTGGCAGGATACTCCGGGACGCCGCTGGCCAGGAAACTTGGGATCAAGGCGGGCACGCTCCTGCACCCAGTCCATGCGCCGGCCAATTACATGGCCCTTCTTGACTCATTGCCCGAGAACGTGACGGTCGTCGACCGGGTTGCGGAAGACCTCGATCTGGTCCATCTTTTCACCAAGAGCCGGTCGGAGCTCCTCGACTTGCTCATTCGTTACAAACGCAAGATCAAACAGAACGGCGCCATCTGGGTGTCGTGGCCCAAGAAAGCGTCGGGGATCCCGTCCGAGATCACCGAGGACACCGTGCGTGAGGTCGCTTTGCCTCTGGGCCTGGTCGACATCAAGGTTTGCGCGGTCGACGATACCTGGTCTGGTCTCAAGCTGGTCATCCGTAAGGAAAACCGAAAATGACAACGTGTTGCGGCAAACGCCGGGCTGGGCTGCGTTGATTCATTATCATCGCTGTGGTGCCGGCGGTCCTCCGGCCGATTCGTCGCGAAAGGTCGATGTGCATGAGAGAGATCAGCCATCAGGTTCTGGCGATGCGAATGCTGAAGCTACGTGAGCAGGGAGGATACCGGCTTGGTACGTTTTTGCGCATGAATACCAAAAAGTACATTTTCTTTGTTGTGTATTTCGGAGCGGCCCTTGCTTTCTTCGCTCTTACGGGCATGTGGTTTGGATTCGCCCTCATGCTGGGTTTGGGTCTCGGTACGTTTCTTCGAGACCTTGCCTGGGTCCGCGCCAGCCGGCGGACCTGGCCTTTCACGAGGAAGGTGACGGATTGGGGTCTTGTCGAGGAACTGGCGGCTGAAAGGCCGCCGGCCTGACGCCACGCGAACCCTGTCCAACATGGCCGATCATTGTTCAACAAACGCTTGACATGGGCCGGCCTTATCTGCGCGAATAAAGGGGGCGACAGCGGGCCGGCAGTCGTGCCGGGCGACCTCGAGACGAGCCTGCTCGTCAAGGCGGTGAAGTACGACGACGAGCTGTTGCGCATGCCGCCCAAAGGGAAGTTGTCCGCCTCGTCGATCGCCACCCTGGCGCAGTGGGTCAAGGAGGGCGCAGTCGGACCGCACGCGGCCGAGACCTCGCTCGGGAAGAAGTCTCCAAGCATCGATTTCGAATCGGCCGGTGCCCACTGGGCTTACCAGCCGATCCGCCGGCCCACAGTGCCCGCAGTCCACGATCGGGCGTGGCCGCGGTCGCCCGTCGATTCGTTCGTGCTGTCCGCGCTCGAGACCGCGGGGTTGACACCGTCGCCTCCGGCCGATCGCCGCACCCTGATCCGTCGTGCTTATTACGACCTGGCCGGCTTACCGCCGACCGCCGCGGAGGCCGAGGCGTTTGAAAACGACCGGGCGCCAGACGCCTTTGCCCGGGTCGTCGATCGGCTGCTGGCTTCGCCGCACTACGGCGAGCGGTGGGGCCGGCACTGGCTCGACGTCGCCCGCTACGCCGACACCAAGGACGGCGTGCTCATGTTCGGCGACGACCGAGTTCGCCCCTACACCCGCGGCCTGCTGGGTCTGACGGTCGCGTGCGCGCGCTGTCACGACCACAAGTACGACGCGATCCCGACGGCCGACTATTACTCGCTGTACGGAGTGTTCGCCAGCAGCGAGCCCCCCCTGGAGCTTCCCTTGATCGATCGGCCGGATCCGCTCGGTGGCTCTGATGCGTTCGAGAAGCAGGCGGCTGCCAAGCGTCGGGCGCTCCGGCAGTTTCTGGACAGCCAGTACAAGCTGCTCTCCGAGGCGGCGCGACAGCGAACGGCCGACTATCTGGTCAGGGCGGCCACGGTGCCGCCGGACCCGTTGGAGACGGCGATCTTTTTCCTCTCACTGGCGCACGATGACCTGCGGCCGCAGATCGTCGCGCGGTGGCGGCGGTTCCTCAAGCAGCGGGCCCAGCCGGCCGATCCCGTGTTTGGTCCGTGGCACGACCTGATGGCGCTGGCGGAGGCCGACTTCGCGGCGGAAGCGAGCGTCGTCGTCGCCCGTTGGCGCGCCCGGCCGTTGGGAATCGAGCCCGGCCAGTTGAACCCCCTGATCGCGGAGCTCCTGATCCACGCCCCGCTCCGGTCCAAGGCCGACGTCGCCCGGGGCTACGGCGAGGTGATCCGAAGGGTCGACGAGGAAGCTCGAGGTTCGTCCGCATCCGCTGCTTCGGGGCCGGAACACCCGGCGCGCCGACAGATCCGGGCGCTCCTGGCCGACCATGACAGCCCGGCTTATTTTCCCACGCGTATGGATGCACCACTTCGGCGAGCCGATGGTGTCGACCCCCAGCGATTTCGGCACGCGCAGCACGGCACCCAGCCACCCCGATTTGCTCGACTACCTGGCGGCGCGGCTTCAGCAGGATCACTGGTCGCTCAATGTGAAGGCAAGATGCTGCCGCAGGGCAACCTGACGACGGCGCGGAAGACCGGGTCCGCGCTGCCGTCTCCGTTTCGGTTCAAGAAGTACGGTCAGAGCGGGATCGAGGTCAGCGAGATCTTCGCCCGGACGGCTCAGCACATCGACGACATCTGCGTGATCCGCTCGATGCAGGCCAACACGCCCAACCACGAGCAGTCGATGCGGCTGATGAATTGCGGTGACGAGCGGCTGTCGCGCCCGAGCATGGGGGCCTGGGCCACCTACGGCCTGGGGACCGAAAACCAGAACCTGCCCGGCTTCATCGCGATGTGCCCGGGATTGCCGGTCGCCGACGTCTCCAACTGGCGCGCGGCGTTCTTGCCCGGCGTCTACCAGGGGACCTATATCGACACCCGGCGGAGCCGGGTCGAGGACCTGGTCGAGAATATCCAGAATTCCACCGTCACCCGGGCGGACCAGCGCAGGCAGCTCGACCTGCTGGCCGAGCTGAACCGGCGCCACCTCGAGCCACGGGCCGAAGACGATGCACTCGAGGCGCGGATCGCCAGCTTCGAGCTGGCCTACCGAATGCAACTGGCCGCCACGGATGCCTTCGACATCAACCAGGAGCCGCAGTACGTCCGCGATGCTTACGGACCGGGCGTCCAGGCCCGGCAGCTCTTGATCGCCCGGCGCTTGATCGAGCGGGGCGTGCGGTTCGTCCAGCTTTATCACGGCGACGTCCAGCCGTGGGACAGCCACGACCACATCGCGGAGAACCACCGCAAACTGGGCCAGGAATGCGACCAGGCGATCGCGGCACTACTGGCCGACCTCAAGCAGCGCGGCTTGTTCGAGGAAACACTGGTCCTCTGCGGCGGCGAGTTCGGTCGGACGCCGGCCGTCGAGATGGTCAACGGCCAGGCGGGCATGGGCCGCGACCACAACCACTGGGGCTTCTCGGTCTGGCTGGCCGGCGGCGGCGTCAAGGGGGGCATCGTCCACGGCGCCACCGACGAGTTCGGCTACAAGGCCGTCGAGAAGCCGGTGCACGTCCACGACCTGCACGCCACGATCCTCCACTTGCTCGGCTTCGACCACACCCGGCTCACCTACCGCTACGCCGGCCGGGACTTCCGCCTGACCGACGTTCATGGCGAGGTCGTGCGGGATATCATCTCGTGACTCGCAGAGGAATGTGGCAAGATAGGAGGACGCTCACTTGGTGGAGATCGAGCGGCATCGATTCTCCGCGAAGCTCGGCCAAAAGGGAGCATCACGATGGCCACCGTCACGATTGAAATACCCGACGACACCTTCGCGACGTTGCATCGCTCGCCGAAGGAATTGAGCAGCGAGATACGACTGGCGGCGGCGATGGTTTGGTATACGCAGGGTCGCATCTCTCACGAGAAGGCCGCCCAGTTCTCGGGAGTGAGCCGGATTGCCTTCATCGACGCGCTGGCGCAGGCCAAGCTCCCCGCGTTCCATGTCGATGTGGACGAGTTGATGGAGGAGGTCGAACGTGCTCGGCAGGCGATTCGTGAACACGTCGCCCCTGGTGTTCTTGGTCCGGGAGAATCTGCTCGAGATCCTGAGGGAGGGAGCTCTTGAGGTCGTCGTCCCCCAGACCGTGATCGAGGAAATCCATGGCCACGGGCCAGACGATCCCACGGTCAAGGCGATCGACGGTCTGGATTGGCTGAGGATCGAGCCCGCAGCCGAAGTTGCGTCCGTAATCGCCCTCTGGGACCTGGGTGCCGGTGAATCGGCTGTTCTGTCGCTTGCGCTGGCCGAAGCGTCCTCTTGGGCCGTGATCGACGACTCGGAAGCCAGGCGTTGCGCCCGCTCTCTGGGGATTCCGTTCATCGGCACTCTCGGACTTGTTCTGCTGGCCAAGCAGATAGGGCACCTACCGGCTGCTCGGCCGGTCGTCGAGCGGCTACGGAGGTCGGGAATGCATCTCTCGGATTTGGTGATCGACGAAGCGCTCGCGCGCGTAGGGGAGTGATCGGTCTTGGAGAGGCTGATTTGCGACACAGGACGCTGGCGTCAACCACCACCTCGACACTTGGGGGCGATCCCTTCGACGTTCCTCCGTTGCTCATCGCTCGCGATCCTCGCGGATCAATTCCGCAGTGTCGTGAAAAGGAGGCGTTGTCAAGAGGAAAGGATTTCAGTCGCCTGGTGCGGTGGTCGACTGCGAGAATTTCAAAAACGAATCGTGAGGAACTCCGGCCGAGGCGGCACTACTCTGAGGAGACCGACAACCGAGGAGAATGGCGGGAATGGCGGGACGTTCGTCGGACAACATGCTTCGGCAGGTTCATCGGTTATTCAACCTGGGCGTGGTTGGGACGATGACCGATGCGCAGCTCCTGGACTGGTTTGTCTCCCGGCGGGACGAGGCCGCGGAGGCGGCCTTCGAGGAGCTGATGATTCGTCACGGTCCGATGGTCTTCCGCGTCTGCAGGAGCGTGCTCCACGACACGCACGACGCGGAGGACGCGTTCCAGGCCGCCTTCCTCGTATTGGCTCATCGGGCGCGGTCGATTCGACGGCACGGGTCGGTCGCAAGCTGGCTGTTCGGCGTGGCACACCGGGTTGCCTCGCGGGCCAAGGGCCGGACCGCTCGCCGTCGCGCCCTTGACCAGCGAGTCGCGGTACAGAACCCCGAAAACTACCTGCCGGCCGACGAGTGTCACGATTGGGTGGTGCTTCACGAGGAAATCGACCGCCTACCCGAACGACTTCGCGCACCGGTGACGCTCTGTTACCTCGAGGGGTTGACCTACGAGGCGGCAGCGCACCAGCTCAAACTGTCGGAAGGGATGGTCCGCGGTCGGTTGGCACGGGCCCGGGAACGGCTGCGCCGCCGCCTAACCCGGCGTGGGGTGACCGTCCCGACTGCCCTGCTTGTCGCCGGCTCGGCCAGCCAGGCCCAGGCGGCCATCCCCACGCCGCTGGTCCATTCCACCATTCGCATCGCGCTCGGGTTCATGGCGGGCAACACGGCCGCCGTGCTGGCGCGGGGAGTCTTGAATTCCATGCTGCTGAACCAGCTCAAGGTCGCGATGGTCCTGCTGCTTGTCGCCATCGGCAGCAGCTATTGGGGCTGGCGCGTCCTTGCCGCGGCGATCGGAGACAAGGGACAGGCCGGTGCAAGGCAGGTCGTCGGCAAGACGCCTGCTGCTGCGCCAGTATCGGCGCCAAAGTCGCAGACCAAAGCACCGACGTCCACTTTTCACATGACCGGCTCGGTGCGGCTCGAGGGGACTGGAGAGCCGATCGCGGGGGCCAAGTTGCAGATCACCCTGGGCAATATCAACGCTCGACGGCGAAACGAGAAAGTCGCCGAGACCGGCGCCGATGGCCGGTTCGTCCTCGAACTCCCCGCCGGCAACGCTCGAGTCTGGCTCATCGATCCTCCGTCCGGCTATTTGGTTTCGAGCAGACGAGAGGTCATGGAAGACTTGGTCGTGGGCCCGGATCAGCCGGTCATCCACCGGGATTATCACGTTCGAAAGGGCACGATCTGGAACGTGCAATTCACGCGAGGCGCGGATCAGAAGCCGTTTCCGGGGTTTGTGGGGGGGAGCAACTTCCCAGAATTGTTTCAAGCGCAAGCCAACGATCGCGGCCAAGCGCAACTGACACTTCCCACCGAAGGTGGCAAGGTCACTTTATCAGTGTTTGAGTCGTCTCCGGTCGCGGCTGGAATTCAGACAGGCGTTCTCAATCTGAGCCTTCAATGGGAGCCGAACTTCCGGCCTGATGAGCTGGAGGAGATCTTGCGATTGGAAGGGAACGACCGCCGCTTCCGCTTGATCGACGCCGATGCGAAATCGGCCACTCTGCAAGTACCGGATCCGATCGAGCCCGTGAACGACAAGGGGAAGTTGGTAATCCGGGTGGCGATACCGTACCGCGATTCCAAAGATTTCGGCGCGTTGACGGGTCAGGTCCTCGACAGCCAAGAGCGGCCGGTCGCGGGGGCTCGCGTGGCGGTGTCGTCGATGGGGCGACGTGACGCGAACGACCTCTCGAACAACACAACGACGGACGCGCAGGGACGCTATCGACTGCGCGACATCCCACGCCGTGCGATCGACGGCAAGCCGTTGAGGATGCGGATTGTCGTGACGAAGGAAGGGTACGCGGGCCTCGAATCGCCTTTCTTGACTCTGAAAGAGGGCGGGCCGGAAAAACCCCAGGTCGTCGATCCGATCCGGCTGGTCCGCGGTGTGGCGGTGAGCGGCATCGTGCTCGATCATCGCGGCAAACCTCTTGTCGGGGCCGAGGTCCAGTCCAACCAGCCCTCCATCTACCCGGGCCAATCCGGAGCGATTCAGTCAATCCAGACGGATGGCAAAGGACGATTCACGATCCGAGGGGTTCACCGAGGGGTGACTCAACTCTTCGTGTCAAACGGCACCATGTTCAAGACTTGGATCTATCTTGCAGACGGGTCACCCGAAGAAGCCCGCTTGCAGCTCCCGGAGCGTAGACCTGAGTTCGATGTCAATCCCGCGCTCCTGCGCGCACCTTCGCCCAAGCCGCTCGCGCTTGGTCAAACCGCCCCGCAGTGGCAGGTGGGCCCTTGGTCCGACGGCCGAGCCCGCAAGCTTGTCGATGATCGGGGTAAAGTCGTCGTGCTCTATTTCTGGGGGATGCCTTTCTGGGAGAGCGTCAGCGCATTGCCGGCTCTGGGCAAGCTCGCTGCCAAGTTCGAGCCGCGCGGCGTGGAGTTCCTGGCGATTCACAACGCGGACTTGGATGCGGAACATGTCCAGAAACAAGCCCGGAGGGTGCTCGCCTTCAAGGATGCTCGGCTCGTATTCGCACTGGATCAAACCAGAATCCGTAACCACGCGCGTGGCAAGACGGCCGATGGCTATGGCGTCAACCGATGTCCGACCGTGATCCTGATCGACCGCGCGGGCAAGATTGCCTTCCGCAGCGACACCGCGACAGGCGACCGGAACGTGACAGCCCTGTTCAACCAGATGGCCGTTGATCCCAAGACCATCACCGAAGAGAAGGCCAACCAGTTGACGGAAAAGGCGCTGGCCAGGGAGATCGAACGCGTTCTGAAGCCCAAAGACTGAATGCTTCAAATGCGCGAGCCGGCGAAAGAATGGTTCGGTAAGAGGATCACCTCTTTCAGGGGATCGTCGTCGAATGCCAGAATCCGCAAGCCATCAGGGCTCCAGGCAACATGCTTACCGATCAACCGAGCCAGCTCTTCGGGCGGAAAGGCATTTCGATTGAGAATGAACTGTTCGAGGTCCATGCAGAGTCCTCCGCGAGGGAAAGACGATTTCTCAAGGCGAGAGGCATCCTTATTGAGCGTAGATCCGTATCACAAAGTCCGTCAACGGCTCTTGGCGTCTTCATTCATTTGAAACACTCACGGCATCATCCACCTCGCAGTCCAATCCAGGAGTGCCGTCAAAAGGGAAAACGGCACGCTTTTTGCTCGCAAGTCAACACGCGACACCTGGGTCGGGTCGATCCCACTGCGCGAATCGACCGAACTTCCTACTTTATCAAAGCGTGTGAGCACCGACAGAGGATTGAATCAGTAAGGAGAACTCAACCATGCGTTGCATCCTGAGAATGTTTGTTGTCCTGGCCATTGCCAGCCCCGCGTGGGCCGCACAGGACATCGCCCCCAGCGCGGCTCCATCCCAAGAACCCACAGTGAGCACGCCGGTTCCCAACATCCACTCACCTGGAGCACCGGTGGTGACAACTCCGTCTTCGTCGAGCGCATACCAAACTCCGGCGTCTGCGCCGACTGCGACCGCTCCGGCATCTGGGACGACGACGACGGCTCCGGCATCTGGGCCGACCACCAGGTATTACGGAAACTACGTTGTTGGGGCACAGCCCGGCACAACCTCGGCCGGCCCCATGTCGAACACGACGTATACCCCGTATTACTATTATCCCACGCGGACTCGCTTTGGGTTGTTCGGGAGGATGATGCCGACTTACACTTACCCTTCGGTGAACGCCAACCCGACCTACGTCACGACGGGTCAGACCTATTACACTCCCGTTCAGAGAAGAGGGCTCTTCGGGCTGTTCCAGCGCCGCTATCGCCCAGCCTATCAGACGACTGTCTACACGCCGACGACCTACACGGTTCCCGCCGGCACGGTTCCAGCGAGCGCGGTCACGACCGGCACAATTCCAGCCGGCACGACCCCAGTCTACACGCCGACGACGTACACGGTCCCAACCGGCACGGCCCCGGCCGGCGCGCTTTCGGCGGGCACGACCCCAGCGAGCACGGCCCCCGCGGGGACTGGTCCGGCGGTGACGGCCCCGGCACGCACGGCCCCGGCGGCCCCGGCGCCGGCGGTGACGACCCCGGCACGGACGGCTCCCGCGAGGACGATTCCGCCCCCTCCCCCGCCGATCAGGCCCAAGGTCGAGGGGGATGGCCCTTGATTTGAAGCCGCATGCCGAGAATATGGCGGGGCCGCAGCGTGATGGATCGGAGGAGCGTCCCCTTGGGGACGTGGTATCCGTCGAGCTCGCAGTCGGCCAGGGCCTCGCGAGCGATGGCCCAGGCTGGCGGATACAACCGCATCACTTCGCGAAGCACCCACTCAGTGTACCGCAGGTTCGGGACGTCGCCGGCCGTGGGGGCCCGGCCGGCGAGCACGTCGCGCAGCTCGGTGGTCACCCGGATCCTCGCCGCTCTCACGTCGCCGGCGAATGATGCCGTAGACGAGGTCGTCGATTTGCTGGATCGCCCGCCGGTATCGCCGGGTCGACGGGAGCGGCACCCGCTCCCTGATTCCAAACCAGCGCATCGGGCTCATGAAGTCATTCATCGTTCATGATGGGAGGCGGTCGCGGCCGGTTCGGGATCCAATTGAATCAGGTTGCGCGGATCGTCAAGGCGTGAGCGGGGCGTAAATCTCCGGCGAGCGGCTTTCGATGATGGGGAAGAGACCTCCCTTGGCGTACTGCTCGAAGTGAGGCGTGGCGCGATGGGCATCGAGCGCGGCCTGGTCGTCATATTGTTCGTAGAGGAAAAACCGCCGCGGTTCGGAAAGCGAGCGGTGCGCCACGTACATCCGGCAACCCGGCTCGGCGCGGGTGTGGTCGGTCAGCCTGCCGAAGAACCCAATGGCCTCGTCTTCGTGTCCCGGCTTGATGACGTAGGTAACGGCGACGCAGATCATCGAAACCTCCTGCCTCGATTCCCAGATTGATCGCGGTTACGATTGAAGGAAGCCATCCTCGCTCAGAGGAGGCGGCGACGCCAGCCCGAGGTGTGGGAACTCGAGACGGTGAACCGGAACCACGGCCGAGTCGAGAATGACCAGATGACCGTTCCCGCGGACCAGCCGCTGGACTTCTCGATCGCGTCGAGCGATGAGATCCGCGCGGTCTTCCCAGCGCTCGAACGAGTTCATCGCGGTCATCGGGCGGCCTATTTCGACGGGCCGGGTGGAACGCAGGTTCCCCGCGTCGTGGTTGAGGCCATGGCCGATTACCTGTTGCACCACAATGCGAACACCCACTGGGTTTTCCCGACCAGTGTCGAGACCGACGCGGCACTCGGGGAGGCGCGGCGGGCCCTGGCCGATTTTCTGAACGCCTCGCCCGCGGAGATCGCCTTCGGCCCCAATATGACCACGCTGACGTTCCACCTGGCAAGGGCCCTGGGAAGGCGCCTCGGGCCTGATGACGCGATCGTCGTCACCGAGCTGGACCATCATGCCAACATCGACCCCTGGCGAGCGCTGGAGCGCGAACGAGGTGTCGCCATCCTCCAGGTCCGGATGTTCGTGGACACCGGCGAGCTTGACTGGAACGACCTGGACCGCTGCCTCACTGACCACCGCACCAAACTCATGGCGATCGGGGCGGCCTCGAATGCCCTGGGAACAATCAACGACGTCGCCCGCGCCGTGGCCATGGCCCATGAAGCCGAGGCTCTGTCGTTCGTCGACGCCGTGCACTTCGCGCCGCATCAACTGATCGACGTCCAGGAATGGGGCTGCGACTTCCTGGCGTGCTCGGCCTACAAATTCCACGGGCCGCACGTCGGCGTGCTCTACGGCAAGCGAGAGCAGCTCGAAGCGCTCGACGTTCCCAAGCTCCAGCCCGCGCCCGATGGGATACCCGACCGTCTGGAGACCGGCACCCAGAACCACGAGGGGATCGTGGGCGCGGCGGCCGCGGTGGATTATCTCGCGTCACTCGCGAGGGGAGCGCCCGGCTCCTTGCCTCAGACGCGGCGTGCGCGTCTGCGGGCGGTGTTCGAGACGCTGCACGAGCGTGGCGGAGCGCTCTTGAAACAGCTCTGGGATGGGCTGAGCGAGATCGAAGGCGTACAGCTTTTCGGGCCTCCGCCCGATGCGCCGCGCACGCCGACACTCGCCTTTATTGTAAGAGGCCAGCCGGCCGCCCTGGTCAGCCGGCGCCTGGCCGATCGGGGGATCTTCGCGTCCCATGGCGACTTCTACGCGATGACGGTAGCCCAGCGGCTCGGCGTGGCCGATCAAGGTCTGGTCCGGCTCGGCTGTGCCTGTTACACGACCGGCGAGGAGGTGACCCGGGTCATCGAAGGCGTGCGAGCGATCGCGCGCGGCGATGTGGCGATGCTCGCGTGAGTGTGCTTTGACCTGCTGACCAGATATCGACCACCGAAAACACGGAAGGGCACGGAAGCGGATGGGCCAGCTCGCATGCTTGGCGGTAGCTGGCCGGGAGCCAGCCGTCACCGTCTCCAGCAGGAGGGCGGCTAACGGTTATGAGGTAAACACCGAGGACGATGGCGCACATGTATGTTGCGGGGATAAACTGCTCCCAGGTGCCACCGCCTTGCGGGGATTGGAGTTACGTCTCGGGGTATTTTTCCTCCTCGAACGTGTCCGCGAAGCAACGTCCTATGAGGTTGTTACTTAGGCGGGACGGGAGGTTTTGCGGCCGATTCGTCCTTGTGAGGGTGATTAGACGTTTGTCGTGGATTTTCTCGAAAACAACGGATATGCCGTGCAAGCGGAGCTGGGGGGCAATGCGGCGCAGTTCCTTGGCGAGCGATGAAGGCGCTTTTGGCCACTGGCGTAAGGCACGAACCTTTTTTTCCACGAGCGTGTTGAGCTGGGCGAGCAGCTCGGTGGGGGTTCCGGACCAATCGTTCAACTCGTGGGCCCACTCGAGCAGGAAGCTCGCGACGGGCGACTCTTCGATGTGCGTCACGGCCGCATCAGAACGATTGTCGTTGTAGTCTGAGAGAACCGTGCCGGCCGGCCATCCCAGGTTTCGGCCGACCGCCTCGGCGAATACAGCGAAGTCGGCCATGCGGGGCAGTCAGCCAACGGTTTGCGGTTGAGCCCATCAAGCTGCGGGTGGTTCGGGGCCCGGCCGGCAGGGGGGTGGCGTGGGGGTCGATCAGCAGCCGGACGATCCTCGCCAGGGTGGTTTTGGCCGCGC
>JBIOJM010000062.1:0-36561 GCA_044450785.1 Isosphaerales bacterium | reverse complement strand
TGGTAAGGCTTCCGTTCCGTACGATTTTCCATCGCTGGGCTCCGCCCTGCTTGAAGTTCGATTGTCTCCTGTCGATGATTGTGACTGATTCAGCAAACTTGTCCAGGCCACTCAAGTTTCCAAACTCCCTCTCAGTTGAGTGCCCAGCCGGTGACGAGTCGCGACTACCTCGTGGTCAGTGAGGAAATCAGAGTGTATATTGCCTGAGCTTGGCGTGCTACGGAATACCCGCGACGACGGGTGTCGAGCTGTGGGCGGATGACCTTTTTCCTCGGTGCGGGATCGAGAACACGCGATGTACGACCTTGTGGTGATCGGTGCGGGCTCAGGGGGCTTGAACGTGGCGGGGGCAGCCGCGACGGTCGGAGCCAAGGTTGCCCTGATCGAGAAGACGAAGCCGGGGGGTGCGGGTTCGATCGCGGCCTGCTTGCCCAGCAAGGGGCTCGTCCAGGTGGCAAAGCTCGCGCACCAGGCCGGGCGGGCCGCGCGTCTTGGCGTGGGGACCGGCCCCGTTCAGATCGACTTCGCCGCCGTGATGAGCCACGTTCGCGATGTCGTGGCGGACTTCGCCCGCGGCGAGTCGGTCGAAGTCCTTCGCGCCAAGGGGATCGACGTCTATCACGGGTCCGCGTCCTTCGAGGCTTACGACACGGTCCAGGTCGACCTATCCACGCGGATCTCCGGCCACCGATTCGTGATCGCAACCGGCTCGCGGCCGGCTGTTCCGGCGATCCCCGGCCTTACTGAGGCGGGCTGCCTGGACGACCACTCGCTCTGGTCGCTGGCGACGTTGCCGGAGAGCCTGATCGTGATCGGGCCCGAGCCGAGAGGAATCGAGTTTGCCCAGTGTTTCGCGCGGTTGGGGACCAAGGTCACGCTCCTGACCGACTCTCCCCGGATTCTGCCGCAGGAGGATCCGGAAGCCTCGGAGCTTCTCACCCGACTCCTGACCGGGGAAGGGCTGGCGATCCGTACGGGTGTCGAGGTCACGAAAGTCGAGGTCCGGGCCGGACAGAAGGTCTGCACGTTTCGGGACGCGGCCTCCGGCCTGACGGGAGAAAGCGCCGGCGCGGCCATCTTGCTGGCAGCGGGCCGGCTGGCGAATGTCGAGTCCCTCAACCTGGAGGCGGTCGGGATTCATGGCGATGCGCACCATGGCATCGAGGTCGACGACTACCTGCAAACCCACTCCACGCGGGTCTACGCAATCGGCGACGTCTTGCTGCGTCACCCGTACACTCACGTCGCCCTACGTGAAGCGGCCGTCGCTTTCCAGAACGCGGTCCTTCGGATCAAGAAAAAGATCGACTACACCCGCCTGCCGCGGGGCACGTTCGTCGACCCGGAGGTTGCCGCCGTGGGGATCACGGAGGAACAGGCCCGCGCCGAGCAGAGGCCGGCCCGCGTCTACCGGGTCACCTTCGCCGAGATCGACCGCGCCCGTATCGACGGTCTGACCGACGGTTTTGCCAAGGTGGTCACGACCCCTTCAGGGAAGATCCTGGGCGCGACGGTCGTGGGCGAAGACGCCGGTATGATCCTCCAGGAGCTCGTCCTGGCCATGGAGCGGAACCTGAGCCTGGGCGACTTGGCCGCGGCCGTCCCGATCTATCCCACCTATGCCGGCGTGGTTCGTCAGCTTGCCGACCAGCATCGGGCGACCCGGCTCGAGAGCAGCTACGTTCAGACCGCCTTGAAGCTGTTCTACGGGTTCTTACCCCGGGTTGCCGCCGGCAACGGCGCGGCCGAGCCCCAGACGGAGCCCCACGTGCCGGCAGAACATCCATGAGTCATCGGCCTTCGTTCACTTCGGTCGCTTCTCGAACTCGGCGCGCTTTCTCTCGACCCGGCGCGCAAACCGGTCGACGTCGATGACGCGGCGGCGGTGAATGCCGCGGGCGATCGACTCGACACCGTCGTGGGCCTCGACCTGGAAGGTCACGACCGGGCCGTCAACCAGGATGACGCGGGCGCGGCAGCTTACCGTGAACCCTTCCGGCGTGGGGGCCAGGTGTTCGAGCTCGATGAACGTTCCGACGCATCGCTCGTGCGGTTCCAGGCATGGTGCGATCGCGTCGCGAGCTGCCCGCTCCAGGTAGGCGACCAACCACGGAGTGGCCAGCACCGCCGGCATCCGACCGTCGGCGAAGCTGACCCGATTGTCCGGGCCGACGGCGATCGACCGCTCGCCCGTCATGCCCGTGCGCGGGGGTTGTTTCATGTGGATTCCTCGTTGACGCTTCAGGCCCGAGTCGATGTCGATTCGATCGCCCCGGACCCGGGCTGGGCGAATTCACCCGGAACCTTGACCCTGGAGTCCGAACAAACGATAATGATTATTATCTGGACAAAAAGAAGAGCCGTCGTCCGTCACGGTGCCACCCGTTTTCTCACTCACGGAAGAAGCGACATGGCAGCAGCCTCCCTGGCCGGCAAACCCCGCAAGGTCATACCGAAGATCCTGGCCGTGATTCACGCTGACGGTTGCACCGGCTGCGAGGCGTGCATCGAAGTCTGTCCGGTCGATTGTATCTACAAGGTGGAGGGCGAGGAACACGCGTCCTTGCAGACCTGGTGTGACATCGACCTGGATCGTTGCATCGGCTGCAAGCATTGCGCCCAGGTGTGCCCGTGGGATGCCATCGACATGGTGGATACGATCGACGCTACGTACCACGTGGCCTTCAAGGGTGGTCCTCCTCAATATGTCGAGCAGCATTGGGACGAGTTGGTCGAGGCGGCCCAGCGTAACGCCGAGGGCCTGGTGGCAAAGAAGAAGTAACCACTGATGGGTGGCGCTCCGGGCCGGCAGGCGGGCCGCGCCGTCGCTCAGACGAGTCGAGAAGGCTGGTTGTTTTCGGCCCGATCCGGGCCGCCGTGATCTCTGTGCGCCCGTGCCTGGCGGGGCGGATGGCCGCAATGGCATCGGCTGGCGTTTCCCGTTAACCCCTGACATCGAGAAGGAAGGCGTTGCAATGCAGAGTATCAAACGTGGGAGAGTCTGGCGCTGGTTGCCGTGGGGCGCCGTGAGCGCCGTGGGCGCCGTGGTACTTTACTTGTTCAGCCCCGCGCTGCGGTCGGAAGGACTGCAAGCCAATCAACCACCCGACCAAAAGAAAGTCCCCGCCCCGAACAGCTACGACCAGGTCAGCAAGGTCCTGCTGGGTCAGGAGACGTTTGAGAAGATGAGGGACGATGACAAAGCCGCCAAGGCGGGCGTCATGGCCAGTCAGATGAAGCTGTTGGAGGAGCGGTACAACCTGTTGGTCCCGGTGAGCGACCGGGTGAAGATGTCGGGCAAGAAGGAGAAGCCGATCCCGGTCGGACCAGCGACCAGGCTGCCGGAGGGGACAAGCTGGGAGGAGCTGGCCCGGCTGTCCCCGGAGGAGATCCGCGACAAGGGGTTGTTCCCCAAAGGATTCTTGCCGCTGCCGCACCCTCACCACGAGGTGGGTGGCATGGTCTTTCCTCAGGAGGAGGTCAAGCTGCTGGAACGGCTGGAGCGTTTCGACCTCGATTTCGACCTGCCCGAGAAGTTCCTACCCGCGTTCCCGCCGGCGATCTATCTCACGACTCGTTCCGACCTGGGGGACGTGTCCCAGGGAAAGGTGGTCACCCTCGACAATTATAACTCGATCTTCAACGGCATCTTGAACTCCAAGGACCTGGAAGGGCTGCGGCTGCTGGTGACGCAGTTCCCGCAGCAGCAATTCAACGCCACCTACGACCGCAAAACCGAGAAGCCCGGCGGCATGCAGGGCGTGGCTTGCTTCGACTGCCACGTCAACGGCCACACGTCGGGGGCGACCCACCTGGTGGGCGACATACGGCCGCAGTCGCACCGCCGGCGCATCGATACCCCGAGCCTGCGCGGCGTCAATATCCAGCGGCTGTTCGGGTCCCAGCGGGCCTTGAAGAGCATCGAGGACTTCACCGAGTTCGAGCAGCGGGCGGCATACTTCGACGGCGACATCCTCTCCTCCGCCGCCAAGGGGATCAACCCGCTGGAGCGCGGCACCCAGGTCCATTTCATGGCGGAGTTCCAGGAGCTGCTCGCCTTCCCGCCCGCGCCCCTGGGGGTCGACGGCCTGCTCGATCCGAAGAAGTTCGCCGCCGATTCGCCCGAGATGCGCGGCCAGAAGCTGTTTTTCGACAAGGCGAAGTGCGCCGCGTGTCACCCCGCCCCCTACTACACCGATAACTCGATGCAGGACCTCCAGGTTGAGCGTTTCTACAAAACGCAGACGATCAACGGTTTGGTTGCCACCCAGCAGGGGCCGATCAAGACCTTCCCGTTGCGCGGCATCAAGGATTCGCCGCCGTACCTGCATGACGGCCGGTTGCTCACGCTGGAAGACACGGTGGAATTCTTCAACCTGGTCCTGGAGCTGAAGCTGACCAAGGTAGAAAAGTCCGACCTCGTCGCCTTCATGCAGCAGCTCTGATCGATCATGAGCGCGCGGGGAACACGCAGCGTCGCCGCGGCGGAGCTCGACCTGGTGGCAGAGCAGGTTCGCCAGGTCGAGCGGAACGGTGGCGCCTCTTGTTAAGGGGGGAAAGAACACGGCGTGTTCGTCGCGGGGGAACGCGCGCAACGAAATCGGGATGAGCGCTCTTCCCGCGCAAGCCGAACTTTTCATCGCCGCAGACCCGGCCTTGGCTGAAGGAAAGTCGGGCTTGACCGGCTCCTGAGAGTCCTTGGCCATCCTCAACTCTTGTTGCGCTTCGAGGAGCCTTTGTTGGGCGCGGGTCTCGTGACCCCGCCCGAGTGACCGACCGAAGATCTCCTTCCTTCGGAGTGTGCTCTGAGAGCGCAAATGCCTTCGAAGCCAGGGCCTATGACGAGCGCAGGAGAGCTTCGGTCAGGCATTCCGGCGGGGTCGTGAGACCCGCGCCGAACACTTGAGGCCCTTCGGTCGCCGGCTCACCGGGTGCTCGTGCGCCGGTGCCGGAGCACTCACCGCTCGGTTCGGTCGGACCACCCGCACACGTCTCATCCGGCGCCTCGCATCGCGCCGCAGTCTCACCTGCCGGTTGATCAGGGCCGGTGGTAACATGAGAGAGGCTCCCGCGGGGAGCCCGAGCTCGATCGATCCATCATCGCGCGCGTCTCGTCTGGCTCGACTCGAGGTCCACTCCAGGCGGGCGTCAATCCGAGCGACCGAGGTGGAAGGTGCGTCTTCGTTTCCCATTCATACTGATCATCATTTGCTTCTCGGCATTGTTCCTGTTCTGTTACGCGCCGGCTTTTTTCCGCGATCGCCAGTTCGGTTTTCGCGATGCCGGCCACTTTTATTACCCGCTAAATCAGCGCGTTCAGGAGGAGTGGAACCATGGGCGGTGGCCACTCTGGGAACCGGAGGAGAACGCCGGGATGCCGCTGCTGGGGAACCCGACCGCGGCGGTGTTTTATCCCGGAAAGCTGGTTTTCGCCGTCCTGCCGTACGCGTGGGGGGCGAGGGTGTACGTGGTGGGACATACGGCACTGGCGTTCGCCGCCATGCTGGTCTTGATGCGTTCGTGGGGGACGAGCTGGGTCGGCTCGGCGCTCGGTGCGCTCGCGTATACGTTCGGCGCACCGATCTTGTTCCAGTATTGCAACATCATCTACCTGGTTGGTGCGGCCTGGCTTCCGCTGGGGATGCACGCGGTCGATCGCTGGGTTCGTCTGGGCCGGCGCTGGGGTCTGGTGGAGCTTGCGGTCGTCCTGGCGATGCAGGTGCTGGGCGGCGACCCTCAAGCCGCCTATCTCTTGGGATTGGCGGGCGGCGGTTATGCCTTGGGGATGGCCTGGAGCCGTGCTCGTCTCGACCGAGCGCCGGGGGTGCCGGACGACGGCACACCGCGGGCCGGCTTCCCCCTGGGGTTGTTCGTCCCCCCGATGTTGGTCCTGGTCCTCGGCTGGTGCGCCGCGACGGTGCTGGTGGCGATGTGGCTGCCAAAACTGAGGGAGCCTCACGAAGGCCCTCGGACTCCACCCTTCTCCTGGATGCTCTGGATGCCGCTGGCCGTGAACGCGGCGTGGGGATTGGTCGCGATCGGTTTTCTCGATCGTTGGCGGCGACAGGGTTGGCGATCTTCGTTGGGCACGATGTGGCTTGGTCTGGCCTCGGCGGCCGCTCTGGCGGTCGCGCTCACGGCGGTTCAGCTCTTGCCGGTCATCGAGTTCACCCAGCAAACGGTGCGGGCCGCGGGTGGAGGTCCTCATGAGATGTATCCGTTCAGCGTCGAGCCGCACCGGCTGGTGGAGATGGCATGGCCCAACGTCTGCGGGATTCACTATGAAGGCAACAGCTACTGGGCCGAGGCGGTGCAGATCCCAGGCGTTCATCCCAAAATGTGGGTGCCGTCGCTGTATGTGGGCGTACTGACCGTCGTGCTGGGCTGTTCGGCCCTGGCATTCAGGAATGGCCCGCCGTGGCGCGTCTGGCTGTCCGCGATCCTGGTCGTGAGCCTGCTCGGAAGTTTTGGCAAGTACACGAGTCCCATCTTGGCGGCACGCGTGGTGGTCGCCACATCGAAGTCAGCGGCGCTCGAGGGCCTCACCGCGGACCTGGGCCCGCTCGATGCGATCGACGCGATGCCAATCCGCGAGGACGGCTTTCTCCGCGATGGCGACGGCAGTTTTTACTGGTGGTTGGCAACGGTCCTTCCGGGCTTCCGGCAGTTCCGATTCCCCGCCAAGCTGTTCACGTTCACCGCCCTGGCGCTGGCTGCTCTCGCCGGCCTGGGGTGGGACCGGATGTGCGCGGGGCGCACCCGCGGGATCGCTGCCATGCTCACCCTCCTCTTGCTCTCGAGCCTGATGGTGTTCGCGGGGGTGGTGATCGAGCGACAACCGATCCTGGCGGCGTTTCGGGCGAGCCCTGGGTCCGGGACCTTCGGGCCGTTCGATCCCGCCAAGGGATACCAGGCGATCAAGGGCGGCCTCGCTCACGGCGGGACCGTGCTGGCGGCGGGGTTGATCCTGACCCTCCTGGTCCGCAGGCGCCCCCAGTCAGCCGGCGCATTGGCTCTGATCGTGATGACCGTGGACCTGGCCGTGGCCAATTCACGACTCGTCTTGACCGTGCCTCAATCGCTGTTCGAGACCAAGCCCGAAGTCTTGAGGATCATCGAGGCCGAGGAGCGCGCCCGGCCCGCGCCCGGCCCGTTTCGTATCCATCGCATGCCGCTCTGGAACCCGCTGGGATGGAACATGGCCAGCTCGACGAATCGGGTCCTTGACCTTGTCGCCTGGGAACGCGACACGTTGCAGCCGAAACACGGGATCAACCTGGGCGTCGAGTACACCCATACGGTCGGCGTCGCCGAGCTGTATGACTACGAATGGTACTTCAACGGGTTCCTGCGTACCGTCCGCAGCGCGGAGGTTGCCAAGTCACTGGGCATCGAGGTGGGAAAAGAGGTCGTTTACTATCCTCGCCGGGCTTTCGACATGTGGAACACCCGGTATTTCGTCGTGCCCGCCTACCCGAACGGTTGGCGCGACGAGATGCGCGGATTCGCCTCCTTCTGGTTCCAGAGCAAGGTGGTCTATCCCGAGCAAGGACGGTTTCCCGGCCACGGAGACGCCGATGATCTCAAAAAATGGATTGAAACGCGGGACTTCAGGATCCTGCGCAACGATCATGAGTACCCGCGCGCCTGGGTCGTCCACGAGGCGCGGTCCGTCAGGCCCCTCGAAGGACTGTCACGAGAGTCCCGCGACGCGGCCGTGCAAGAGATTCTCTACCCGCAAGACCAGCTCTGGAACGACACAACGCACGTCGCCTTCGACCCGCACCAAGTGGCGTGGCTGGCTACCGACGATCTGAACCAGCTCAGGCGTCACCTGTCGGGCCGGCAATCGGGGCCGACCGAGACCGTCAAGGTGAGCTATCCCACTCCGCGGCGGAGCGTGCTCGAGGCGCGGCTGGAGTCGCCGGGGCTGGTCATTCTGTCCGACGTGTACTATCCGGGCTGGGAGCTGACCATTGACGATAAGCCCGCAACGATCTATCGGGTGAACGGCATGATGCGGGGAGCCTCCGTGCCGGCCGGCACTCATCGGCTGGTCTACACCTACGCGCCCCGATCGTTTCGGGACGGCGGAGTGATCTCGTTCCTGGGGATGGCCGCTCTGGCGATTCTCGGCCTGGTCTGTGCGCGGCGACCCGTCGATCGCTTGCTCGGGGGGTCGAACGACCTTGATCGTCAAGAAGCTCCTCCCGTTCCGGACCTGCCCGAACTATCAAGGACCTATCCATGAGAAAAATCACATTGACCGCGGTCGTCCTTGTCGTGGGACCGCTGCTGGCCTTGCACGCCCAGACCGCGAAACAGCCCAGGGTGGCCCCTGGCCCGGATGAGCCGGATTGGGAGGTCGTTTTGCGCGAGCGGTACGGGCTCTCGATGTTTGCCGATCTCCTCAATCCGGTGAAGACGACGGCTGAAGCGACGCCCGGGCTGTTTCGCAAGGCCGGTCCCGGACCGGTCAAGTTCACTCCGGTGATCGCACTGGGGCTGGCCACGCGGAACCGGGGCGGATGGTATCCGGCCGTTGCCGATCGTCAGGCTGCTCCGAAAAAAATGAGCTTGTGGTCGTATGTGTACAAGAACACGGCCGAAGACCTGCGTTCGGGGAAGAACCTGCCGCCGGTGCTGGAGCAGGGATCTTCCACCGAGTTCGACCCCCGCGATGCCCCATTCGGTCTCTGGATATCGAACGACGGCCTGGCGGATGGTGGCGTCTTCAGCGAGCCGGCCCTGGTCGCGCGGATCAACCAGCGACTCGCCAGGCAGCCGTACAAGGCCATGATCTATCCCAACCGCGACAAGTCCACGCGCAAGATGATCACGAACAGCTACCTGATCGGCTGGGAATACTCGACGAACGACGATTTTCAAGACGTCGTCTGCCGGCTGGACAACGTGATCCTGATCGAGCAGCAGCCGAGGGGGACGAAGCCCGCGACGGGTGCGACCCAACAGTGAGGAGGCGTGAAAGGCCCGAGACGCGGGCGAGGAGTTCTCACACAACGCGTTTAGGGCCCAAAACGTCGACACGTCGACACGGCCTTGGTAGCATTGGACTTGCGCCGTGTCGACGTTTTGCGAGGGCCAGAATGATACGCCTGCTATGCGCCCACACCGTCCAACACTACCTGAGCGCATTTTAACCCTCCTGGCGGGCGTCTTGATACTTAGTGTTACCACTAGTGTCATATCAAATTATCACAACTACTTCCCAACCAATTTTGCTTCTGACTTTTTGCGTGGTCGAGAACGCCACTTCTTGGGCGTTTATCAATGGGCGTTCTACACGCACATTATGTCCGGCCCCGTTTCGCTGATCTTGGGGTTGATCCTGATCGGTGAACGGTCTCGGACCCGTTTTCCGAAATGGCATCGTTATCTCGGCCGACTTCAAGTCGCGTGTGTCTTGTTGCTGGTGACGCCCAGCGGACTATGGATGGCCTACCATGCCGCGGCAGGTCTCATCGCGGCGGTCGGGTTGGCGGCATTGGCAATCGCTACCGCGATCTGCGTCTCACTCGGCGCAAGGTCGGCGGTGGCGAGACGGTTTGCGGATCATCGTCGTTGGATGTGGCGATGTTATCTCTTGTTATGCTCGGCCGTCGTGCTCAGGCTGATTGGCGGGTTGGCAACGGTCACAGGAGTGGCCGCCCCGTGGGTCGATCCCCTGGCGACCTGGATGAGCTGGCTCGTGCCGCTCACGGCTTTCGAGTTACGCGAGTGGATCAGGCGAGAATCTGGGTTTTTCGAGCTTGATCGGCCACGAGCCCGAGCGGCACAAAGGCGGCGGGATACGTCGGTTCATTGAAAAGGCAGTCGCTTCACCCGCAGTGACGATCGCCCCGGATCGGCGCAAGGCCCGAGCTTTTCACCACTCCTTGGCGACTTCGTTGTCGTCGCCGGAAATCGACATCAACGCTCGACGTACCATGGCCGGAGTGTTGGCTTTCAGGAACGTCACGTGACCATCGACGAAGCACGCGTTCGTGCCTCCCGTGTGATGAAGTTTTGTGGTCGGCCCAAGACTCATCACCAAAGTCTCGTCCGCATCCACCGGAGCCATCCAGGGGACGGCATTCTCCTCACCGGCTTCGATCACCATGAGTGTCGACTCGTGAGCGTCCGTGATCTCCGCCAAGCGTCGAGACTCCTTGGGAATCAAGCAGCCATTCGGAGCAGCGATCGCCAGGTAGCTCGTCGTGTTCTCTGACCCGACCGCCTCAGGGCAATGAAAAACGGGAAGAAAGGCTTCAAGCGCCTTGGCGTTCGCCGGGTCGTTCCAGGGTTTCGAGAGGTCAATCGTCTGGTAAAGCGGTTGTTGCTCGAGATAGGGCAGGATCAGCGTGCGCCAACTGTGCAATGGTCTGCCCTTGGCGTCCACGGTGTACGCGGGCGGCAAGGCCTTGTGCGATTGTTCATAGTTGCGCAGAGCCAGCGCGATTTGCTTCAGGTTGTTAGCGCATTGGCTGCGGCGTGCGGCAGGCCCTGCGCTCCGAGTGGCAGGTAACAGAAGCGCGATCAGGAGCGCAATGATGCCCAGGACCACGAGGAGCTTGACGAGCGTGAATCGTCGCCCCGGGCTCGGCTTTGGAATGGCGTCGTTGAACTCTGGATCGTTCTCGAAGTTGGCGGACATGGACGTGATTCCTGATTTGAAAACCTCGATCGACGTTGACCGTCCCTCGGATTTATGCCAAAACTTGCGATGCCAATTCAGCCGATCGAAATGGTATCGCTTACCAACACGTCGCGGAGACGGCTCAGGTAATGGCGTCGACCTCTCAGGATGAGGAGTCGGTCATGGGCACGGAGCAGCCAGAATCGAAGATCGCGCGCCCCGGGCTCGTGCCCCATCGCTGGACGCGCGTTGATGATCCGTCGACTGTCGCAATCGTCGCCGCTCATGAGACAGTCATCGCCGGCGGCGGACCAGCCGGGCTGACGGCCGCCTACGAGCTGAGCAAGCATGGGAATTCCTGCGTCGTTCTCGAATCCGACCAGCGGCTGGTCGGTGGCATCAGCCGCACCGACCAGTACAAAGGTTTTCGCTTCGACATCGGCGGGCACCGGTTCTTCTCGAAGAGCGATGAGATTAACCGCCTCTGGCGCGAGATCCTGGGTGACGAGCTCCTGACTCGATCCCGGCTCAGCCGCATCTATTATGACCGGAAGTTCTTCCACTATCCACTCAAGCCCGTCGATGCGCTCTGGAAGCTTGGATTCGCTCGCTCGTTTCGGGTTGGGCTCAGCTACTTGAAAGCCAGGCTGGCCCCGATCAAGCCCGAGAGGAGCTTCGAGGATTGGGTGGTCAATCGGTTCGGGCGCGAGCTGTTCGAGATCTTCTTCAAGTCGTACACCGAAAAGCTCTGGGGGATGCCGACCAAGGCCATCTCGGCCGACTGGGCGGCCCAGCGAATCAAGGACCTGAGCCTGGTCCGCGCCGTCACCTCGGCACTGTTCGGCCGTCTTGGGTCGCGCCGAGGCGAGGTCATCAAGACGTTGATCGATGAGTTCCAGTACCCGCGGCTCGGGCCCGGCCAGATGTGGGAGGCGGCCCGCGATCGAATCCGCGCGCAGGGCGGGACCGTCCATCTCGACCGTCGCGTGATCGAAGTCTCGCACGACCAGTCGCAGGTGACCTCCTTCTTGACCCGCGACCGCGAAGGCCGGCTCACGCGCTACCTCGGCCGGCACTTCCTGTCGAGCCTGCCCATCCGCGAATTGATCCGGTCCATGAACCCGGCCGCGCCGCCGGAGGTCATCCACGCAGCCGAATCGCTCAAGTACCGCGATTTCCTCACCGTCGTCCTGATCGTCGATCGGGCCGAAACGTTTCCGGACAACTGGATCTACATCCACGAGCCATTGGTCCGGCTCGGCCGCGTCCAGAACTTCAAGAACTGGTCGCCCGACCTGGTTCCGGACCCCGGCAAGACCAGCCTCGGCCTCGAATACTTCTGCTTCGAGGGGGACGACCTGTGGACCAGCTCCGACTCGGAATTGCTGGCCTTGGGCCGCCGCGAGATCGATTCCATCGGCCTGGTGAAGGCGTCCGATGTCAGCGACGGCTGCGTCGTCCGGATGCCCAAGGCTTATCCCGTCTACGACGACGATTATCAAGCCAACCTGGCGATCATCCGGCGCTGGCTCAAGACGCTGGCGAACCTGGAGCTGGCCGGGCGAAATGGCATGCACAAATATAATAACCAAGACCACTCGATGATGACCGCGCTCCTGGCCGCCCGGAATATCCTGGGGATGGGTAGCTTCGATACCTGGAAAGTCAACACCGACGCCGAATACCACGAGGGAGCGACCGACGAGAGCGTGCAGAAAGCAGGGCGGAGCGTGCCGCAACGCCTCGGCGCGGCTTGAGGTTCGTCATCTCGTGGAGCAAGCCGACGTCGATCGGCGCCAATGCGGTGATCGACGGCGCCACGATCGAGCCCGGCGCGATCGTCTCGCCCTTGGCCCGGGTCGGTCCCGGCGTGACGGTGCCCACGGGATTTCGGGTCCTCCCCGGCGCCCTAGTCACGACCGATGCCGAGGCATCGAATCCCAAGCTGGGCATGGTCGTTCCGGTCACGTCGTCGGACACCGCGACGATCAAGTCGACCCTGTCGGAGAACGAGTCGCTGGCCACCGGCTACTCCCAGCTTTACCAGGGCAACTCGGCGACGGGTGCCAATCCCGGCGCCAACCCGACGCTGGGAGGGATCAACAGCGGCAACCTGTCGACCATCCGGGGGGCAAACCTCGAGCCCGGCCCATCGTCCGCTTCATTCGAGCCGTCGAAGAGCGGTCCCCAATTCGTGACGCCGCGCCAGGGCTTGACCGGTACCGTGCTCGCCAATTTCCCGGCCCGGATCACTGGGAAAGTCGAGATCAGCATGAGGGCTCATCAGGCGGCTCACCATGTGGGCCGAGCCAACGCCATCCGCGCCGATCAAGGCCAGCCGATCGTGATCGGCTCGATCGCTCGAACCGGCCTCCACGTGACGATCAACTCGCCCCTGGGAGACACTCTCACGATCGGCCGGAACTTCCGTGCCGGGTCGAACGTGGTGCTCCTGAGCGGTCCGAGCGTCAACGCGAAGATCGGCGAAAAGGTCGACATCGGCTCCGGAGCGGTCGTCGACCGGACTTCGCTCGGATCGAACTCATCCGTGGGCCAGGGAGTCTATCTCTCCGGCTGGACCTTCCCCGCCAATACGGTGATCCCCGCCAAGGCGATCTATATCAACAACAAGTTCGAAGGCTACGTGCAGTGGTGAGGGGCAACGCCGTTAAGGATTCTAGGCGGGCAGCGAATTGGGGGCACGTGTAAATCCCCCATTTGATGCTCAAGACTCGATTTATCGGACAAATGGCCTTTCAGATCGAAGCATTCACCGAGCATCGTGGAGGTCTCTGTGTCGTCTTTCGCTCCGCGAAAGAACATGCCTTTCGCGGAGCGAAAGTCGACTTTACTCGAGTCTGTACCATCATTGCAGGGATTCTGTCCGAAAAAAATCCCTAACGGCGTTGGTTGAGGGGCGTCTGACCGAGGACCGCGCTTCGCCAGAGCCCACCGTATTCACGTCGAAGTGCCCGGAGGGTCCGCGCGCCCCGTCTGCGGATGGAAAAGCCGGTAGGTCCTGAACCCGCCGGCAAGGTTGGCGGCGTCGAACCCCGCTTGTCCCAGGACGAGCGTCGCCACGTAGCCGCGCTGGCCCGCCTGACAGTACACGTTGAGCCGGCGATCGCGCGGGAGCTCGCCCAAACGGTCCCTGAGCTCGTCCAGCGGGATGTTCACGGCACCGGCGATCTGGTCGACCGCGAACTCCCGGGGTGTGCGAACGTCAAGCAGCAGGGGTGCCAACCGGCCCCCTTCGGACGGCGCGGCACCGAGATCCTCGGTGTCGACCTGGGAGTAGTCGCCCCGGGCGACCGCCGCGGCCACGAAGCCCGCCATGTTGATCGCGTCCTTGGCCGAGCCGTACTGCGGCGAGTAGGCGAGCTCGACCTCCTCCAGGTCGAAGACCGTCATCGCGGCCTGAATCGCCACGGCCAGCACGTCGATCCGCGTATCGACCCCGTCCTCGCCGACGACCTGCGCCCCGAGAAGCGTTCCGGAGGCTGGAGCGAAGAGGAGCTTGATCGTCATCGGCCGCGCGCCGGGGTAATACCCTGCGTGCTGATTCGGGTGAACGTAAACCTTGCGGTAGGGCTTCCCACTCCGCTTGAGCGACTTCTCGGACTCGCCGGTCGTGGCGGCGGTCAATTCGAAGAGGCGGAGGATGGCCGTGCCCTGTGCGCCGCGGAACCGGCTTTCGCGGCCCAAGATGTGGTCGGCGGCGATCCGGCCCTGGCGGTTCGCCGGGCCGGCGAGCGGAATTTGCACCGGCTCACCGGTCACGTAATCCTTGACCTCCGCGACGTCGCCGACGGCGTAGATATCGGGGTCGCTGGTACGCATGTGCTCATCAACGCGGATCCCACCGCGCGGCCCGACGGCAAGGCCAGCGTCCGCCGCGAGCCGGCTCTCCGGTCGGACCCCGATGCCCAGAAGCACGAGCCCCGCCTCCAGAGACTCGCCCGACGTCAGTTGCACACGGAGGCCTGCGAGGGTCGGCTCGAACGCCTCGGCGGACTCTCCCAGGCGAAGGGCGACCCCGTGCGCGCGGAGACGTTCGGCGAGCGGCGTGGTCATTTCGCGATCGAGCGGGGGGAGCACCTGGTCCTGCAGCTCGACGACGGTCGTGCCGATCCCGCGGCGGACGAGGTTCTCGGCGAGCTCAAGGCCGATGAATCCCGCCCCGACGATCACCGCGCTTCGGACCCCCTGGTCGACCACGGCCTTGATGCGGTCGACGTCATCGAGATTCCGGAGCGTGAATACGCCAGGCAGGTCGATCCCCGGGATGGGCGGGCGGAGCGGGGCGGCGCCGGTCGCGACGATCAGCTTGTCGTATGCCACCTCGTACCGCCGGTCCGTCTGGAGGTCGCGGACGCGGACGATTCGGGCCGCGCGATCGATCGACTCCACCTCGTTCCGGGTACGGACGTCCAGCCGGTAGCGCCCGGTCAGGAGCAACGGCTTGGCCACCAGGAGCTTTTCACGGTCGGCGATCTCGCCACCGAGGTAGTAGGGCAGGCCGCAGTTGGCGAAGGAGACGTCGGGCCCCCGCTCAAAGAGCACGATTTCGGCCTCCTCGGAGAGGCGTCGCGCCCGTGTGGCGGCCGAGGCGCCTCCCGCCACTCCGCCGATGATGACGATCTTCATGGCTGGATTCCATCGGAAACGGATCTGCTGAAACAGTTACGGATGGCCAAGGCGGCTCAGCGCTCGCAGTTCGCCGCCTCGCCCCCAGCTCGGTTCCAGGGCATGCGGGCGAGGAGCATCGCCATGCCGCAGGTGTCGGTGATCCCCGCGAAGACCAGCCCCGCGCCGATGAACGCCGACAGGACGAGGAATGCGGGGTGGACAAAGGCGCCAAGCGCCGTGCCGAGGAGCACAAGTGAGCCGGCGGCAATTCGCACCTGCCGCTCGAGCGCGATCGTCTTCTTACCCCGCACGACGGCGAGCCCCGCCTGCTCCCAGGCCTGGGTGCCGCCCTCGACGTTGATCACGTTCCGGTATCCGGCGGCCACGAACTTCTCGCATGCCATCCGGCCGCGGCTGCCGGTGCGGCAGATGACGTAAAGCGGCTCGTCCACGGCCCCGCTCCGCGACTCCATGACGACCCTGGGATCGAGCGAATCGAGCGGCGCCAAGCCGGCGGGCTCCGCGTGCACCTCCCGGTACTCGGCCGGAGTGCGGACGTCGATCAGTTCGACGATCCTCCCCTGGCAGATGAGGGCCGCGAGCTCCCGCGGCGAGATCGTGGCGGTGCTGCCGCTCGACGCAACCTGTACGCTCATCGAATTCCTCCCCCGGCTGGCCGGACCCCGCCCCACGTGCTACATTATCAACGCAGGGCGGCTGATCGCACGGGACGTGCGTGGTGAGACGCTGAACTTCAGAATTTTTTGAGAGCCGAAGCCTCGTCGGGATGAATTTCGAAGATGCGATCAAAGTTGCTGACCTTGAACGCGTCCATGATCACGGGCCGGAGACAGCAGAGCCGGATCTTGCCTTTCACTTCTTGAACCTTGCGATGCAGCTTGACCAGATGGGCGAGCATGGCGCTCGAGACGAATCGGGCATTGGAAAGGTTCAAGACGAGCTTCGTGTACTTTTTGGATTCGACCAGGTCCATCAACTCATTCCCGACGTCCTTGACCTTGTCCGTGTCGAACATCGACACGGTTTCCATGAAGCTGACGACGGCGACTCCATCGACGTTCTTGTAGGTGATGTACTGGTAGTCGGCCATGGCCATGGAAGCGGCTCCTCGACGAGGTAATCGACGCCGATCAAGGAAGGATGAGCCGTCCTTGCTCCGGACGGCTTGCACATCAAAAGGGCATGCCCGATCGGAGGGCTGGACGCCCGACGCGATCGCAAAACCGATCATACCGGAAAGCCGGGTGCTTTTCCCAGCCTTTCCCGCGCCGGCCTCATCGGGTCTCTTGGTCCTGATTGACGTTCACGGTTCGTGGGCCTAACATCGAACCAGGTGATTCGTTCATTTGGAGGCGATGATATGTGCGCTGAGTTGGTCGCGGTCGATCAAGAGTCGACGGTTACGAAACGCGGTGAGAGCACTCGAGTGCAACGACGTTCTTCCGGACGGAGGAAATGGGGTTGGGTGGCCGCGATCGCCATTGTGCTCGCGGCTGGAGGGGTCGGTGGCGCTTTTTTGATTGCCTCCGGGAAGGAGGACCCGGGCCGGTCGGACGGACGCACGCACGCTCTTGGACATTCCCAAACGGCAAGCCGGGAGGCGAGGCTCCAGGTCGTCACGCCCGTGCGGGGAGGAATGGAGAGGACGACCAGCCAGCCCGGAACCATTCGGGCGTTCGAGTTCGCCGAGCTGTACTCCAAGGTCTCCGGCTTCGTGGAGGAACTGAACGTCGACCGAGGCAGTCCGGTCAAGAAGGGACAACTGCTGGCGGAGATCTACGACCCGGAGCGCCATGTGGCTGTACTGCAAGCGGAGGCCGGCCTCGAGCATTCGAAAGCCTCGGTCTTGCAGGCTCAGGCCGGCGTTCTGACCGCCGAGGCGGACGTGCAGGTGGCGCTGGCCAAGCAGAAGGAGGCCAAGGCAATCCTGAGAAAAGCCGAGGCCGAACGTGACTGGCGCAAGATCGAGCACGGGCGAATTTCGGACCTCGTTGCTCGCAAGTCCACTGAGAAGCGCCTCGAGGACGAAGACTACGCCCAGTACCTCACGACGGAAGCCTCGGTCGCCTCGGCCCAGGCGGGAATTGAGACCGCCGCCGGCGAGATCGCCAGGTCGAAGGCGAAGGAGAAGCAGGCCAGGGCCGATCTGAAAACGGCGGAGGCCGAGGTGCTGGTCGCAGAGGCCAACCTCAAGATGGCGAAGGTCTTCGTTCAATACACCCGCATCGAATCTCCCTACGACGGCGTTGTCACGTTCCGCGGCGAGTCGGTGCATAAGGGCTCGTTCGTGCGGGCGGCAACGGAGGGCGCAGGCAGCCCACTGCTCATCGTCGCCGAGACGGCCAGAATGCGGACGATCGTCCCGGTTCCCGACAGGGATGTCCCTTACTGCCATGTCGGCGATCCCGCCACCGTCCAGCTCGATGCCCTGGCCGGCCGGATCTTCAAGGGACAAATCAGTCGCGTCGCCGAATCCGAGGACCTCAAGGACCGGACCATGCGCGTGGAGATCGACCTGGACAATCCCGATGGCGTCTTGCGCGACGGCATGTTCGGCCGAGCCTTGATCCTTCTGGAAAAACTCATCAAGAATCTGACGGTGCCCTCGTCATGTTTGATCGACCGGAACGGGAAAGGCGAAGGTGCCGTCCTGACCGTCAAGAACGGCAAGGTCCATCGGGTCAGCGTCCACGTGGGGATGGATACGGGATTACGCGCCGAGATCATCGACGGTCTCGCCGATGACGACCAACTCATCCTCCAGCCCGACGCCTCGATCGCGGACGGAACACCCGTACAGATCGAATCCGTGTCAATCTCTTCGGGAGAAAGTTCTCCGAAGGCAGGCCCTTGATGGCTCCGGCCGCGACCAGCAGACGGAATGCAGTTGAGGGCGAGCACATGCCGAAGATTGAAGCGAGGACACAGACCCGCTCTCAGCCCCGGCCGGTGGTCAGGAGGATCACGAATGTCCAGCAGTCGCTCGCGGTTCAGCACGCCACATCTCGAGCGGCTTGAAACGCGACTGCAAATGAGTGTTTCGCCGCCGGCGAACACGATCGGCATCAGCGTGGGGAGCGTGACTCAACCCGGTGGGATCAGTTCCGCGTCCGTGACGGTTGCTCCCCGGAACCTGACTGCCGGCAAGACCTCGACCCTATTCGGAGTCTTCGTACAACCCGAGTCAGGCAGCAGATTTGCGCCTCGAATCGTCGGCGTTTTTGAAGGCAACGGACAGAAGCTTCTCTTGAAGCAGGGCCGGCCGTACGTCGCCGCAAGGGACGACGGCCAGGCGGCGGCTTTCGTCAAGGTCGATCGAGCCGGTCCCTTGACGATCCTGGTCGGCGGGCAGCACCGTTCGACCGGGACGTACCAGGCGTACGCGACCCTGGCGGGTGATGTGAACGGAGATGGGACGGTCAACCTGGCCGATCTGACGGCCTTCGCACCAGCGTACGAGACGGGATTGGGTAACCCGAACTACAACGCGGCCGCCGACTTCAATCAGAATGGCCTCATTAACATCAACGACGCCAAGGCGTTGATGCAGAACATGACCCCGTTGACCCCAGACATTCCCTTGCGGGCAGTGGTCAACTTGCTGCCGGCGGACCAGGCGCACTACGCGGCCTCCAAGAACTCCGGCGGATCGACGTTCCAGAGAGCGGTGACGATTGTTGGGCACACCACTCCCGGAAGCCTGGTGATTACGGATTCCAAAGCGAGCGACTACAGCTTCACGGGTGCGGCGGTGGCGACCAATGCCGGCGGCTCTTTCGAGGTCAAGGCGACGAACACAGCGGGAATCAACAATAACGATTTCCTGATCCTCGATCCGTTCCACCACCAGCTCGTGCGGGACTTCCCCATCTTCTGGATTTCGTTCGCCGCTCCGGGATCGAAACTGAAGTGAAAAGGGTGATCGCCACACAGGCCGGAGTGGTATTGACGGGAAGGGAACTTTCGCCATGCTTCCTCCCCAACCCATATCCTCTCCGCATCCTCATCTCTTCAAGAACGATTCGAATCTTTTGATCGCATATTGAACATGGATGTTCAAATATGTATGTGTTTGCCAGATTGGCCGTGCCATTCCTCGCAGGGGTGTTCGGTGTGTTGTGCTGTCTCGAGGCGGCGGCGCAGCCTCCATCGCCTCCGCTTCCGGAGCCCAGCATCCCCAAACCCGCGGGGGTCGTTTCGGCGGCGGTCGAGGCGAGGCGTTCGCGGGAGGTCGAGCTCCAGGATGAGGTTCGCGAGCTCAAGGCGATGGTGAGGGATCTCTCGAGCCGGGTCGAGCAGCTTTCGGCCGAGCGGGCGACGACCATGCCGCCGGTACCGCCGGCCGGCGGAGCGAGCGTACCGAACATTCCCGCCCTACCGGGGACAGGCCCGGGCGGAGGCACTCTCGGTCCCGCGGACGCGAGTTCGGCGGGCGGTGGATCGGCCGCGGCCCGCGGGCCCTTGGACCCGCGCCGGACGACGAGGTTCAACATGCCGGGCGTCTCCCCGAACCTCCCCACCAATGGGGTTTTCGGGCCCGGGTTCCAGCTTCAAACCAACGACGACGAATTCCAGTTCCAGTTCCACGACCTCACCCAGGTCGACGGCCGATTTTACACCCAGGGACAGCAGGTCCCGATCACCAGCACGTTCCTCATCCCACGGCAGTGGTTCATCTTCACCGGCCGGCTCACCAAGCCCTTCGAGTATTATGTCTCGATCGCCGAAGGCATCGACAGTCTCAACATCCTCGACGTCTTCGGCAACGTCAATTTCGACGAGCGGTTGCAATTCAAGTTTGGCCGCTACAAGACCCCGTTCACCTACGAGTTCTACGGCCTGCCGATCAACGGTTTCACCACGCCGGAACGGTCGCTGTTCTTCAATAACTTCGGCTTGAATCGCGACATCGGCCTGATGGCCTGGGGCCGGATGTTCGATAACCGGTTCGACTACGCGGCGGGCATCTTCAACGGCACACGCAACGGCTACGTCGACTCCAACGACTTCAAGGATTTCTGTGGTCTCATCAATTTCCGTCCCTTCGCCACCTGGACGGACCACTGGCTCGAGAACTTCAACATCGGCGGCTCGACGGATGTCGGCCTCGAAAACAATACACCCGTCCCCCAGGTCTTCCGGACCAACGTCGCCACCACCGGCAACCTGGCCATCGGCCCCGAATTTCTGGCGCTCAACAAGAACGTGAACGAGTCGGGACTGCGCGCCTTCTGGTCGCTGCACATGGCGTACTATTACCGGCATCTCTCGCTGATCGGCGAGTGGCAAAGCGGGTTCGACAGCTACGCGTTCGTCAACCAGACTTACCGCACGCGAGTCCCGGTCGAGAGCTTCTACGTCACGGCCGGTTACTTCATCACCGGCGAGACCGTGAGCGGCCGAGGCGTCCTGAAGCCACTGCGAAATTTTGACGTCCGGCCAGGCCGGCGCGGCCTGGGCGCGCTCGAGCTGGTCGCCCGGTATAATTACCTCAATATCGGCCGCCAGGTCTTCACGAGCGGTTTCGCCGATCCCGCCTCGTGGACCAACCAGCTTTACACCGTCGACGCCGGCGTCAACTGGTACTGGACCCAGTACGTCAAGGTCTACCTCGGCTGGCAACACGCCGGCTTCGGAAACGAGGTGCTGTTCGCCCCCGAGCGTTTCCATTCCTCGAGCGACCAGTACTGGCTTCGGTTTCAGATCTACTTCTAGGCTGAACCGCGGAGGCCGGGGAACAACGTCTCCAGGTCATCCATCACAGGTATCCATGTTCCTTGCCCCACTTGATCCAGGCTTCGGTCATCGGACTGATCTTGCCGCGATCGGAAGGGGGGACGGGGTCAGCTCCTGTCAGAGTCCTGAGTGCGGAGAACCAATGATTGGGCCGTTGCTCCAGCTCACGGAGCAAAAGAGGCAGCACCGCCGGGCCGAGCGCGATGATCTCGCGATAGCAAGGATGTTGCACGCGCGCCGTCGATGAGGAGAGGGGAGCGACTTTCGCCTCCCACTCGGCGACCAGCTCGCGAAATCTCCGCTCGAGGTCCGACTCCTCTTGGAGTTGGGACCGCGCCTCAGACCCCTCCGCGCCCGCGGACGGTAGAGAGGGGTTACCGTGAGACTGTTCGGTGGATGCGGGCTCAGTCTACCATCCTGAGCCGGCGCTGGACCGACTCGACGACTCTCGATAGAATCCACGCCCATCCGCTCAAGGCCAGTCTGCGCGAGCAGGCATTCTACGAAACCGATCACCGCACGGCGAGGAAGAAGCCATGGAGTCCTTGACACCGGACCTGATCGACCGGGTCGGCTCCGAGGACGACTGCATCGCGGTTGCAATCGAGGAGATATCGATCGCCCGGTTCATCTCAGCGCCACCCGCGACCTCAACAACCTGGAGGCGTTGCTCGTGGACACCAACCGGCTGACCGAGGCCGAGCCCCAGTACCGGAAGGCTCTGGCGATCGCCGAGGCGTCGCACGGTCCCGACCACCCCGAGGTCGCCGCCGCTCTCGAGAATCTGGCGGGATTGCTTTTTGCCACCAATCGCCTGGCCGAGGCAGAGCCGCTGCGCCGTCGGGTGCTGACAATCTTCGAGACGTCGCTGGGCTCCAACCACCCCAATGTGGCCACCGCCCTCAAGAACGTGGCGGAGTTGCTTCGGGCCACCAACCGCCTGGCTGAGGCAGAGCCGCTGTTCCGGCGGGCGCTGGCGATCGACGAGGCGTCGTACGGCCCGGACCATACCGACGTCGCCCGCGACCTCGACAACCTGGCGTTGCTGCTTCAGGCCACCAACCGCCTCGCCGAGGCCGAGCCGCTCTACCGACGGGCCGTGGCGATCCGAGAGAAGTCGCTCGGCCAGGATGATCCGCAAGTCGCCACGATTCTCAACAGCCTGGCGTTGTTGCTTCAGGCCACCAACCGCCCGGCCGAGGCCGAGCGGCTGCTTCGGCGGGCGCTGGCGATCGAGGAGGCGTCGTTGGGACCCGACCACCTCAATGTCGCCTTCCGCCTCAATAACCTGGCGGGGGTGCTGCAGGCCACCAATCGCGTGGCCGAGGCCGAGCCGCTCTCCCGGCGAATGCTGGAGATCTTCCTCAAGTTCGCCCGCGCGACCGGCCAGCAGCATCCTCACCTCATCGTGGCCAGCAAGAACCACGCCAGGCTCCTCGCGGCGATGGGCCGGAGCAACCCGCAGATCGAGGCACAGCTCGACGAGATCGGCCGCCCGTTCGGGGTTTCACTTCAATAGTTGTCAGTGGCCAGTGGTCAGTGGTCATTGAAGGACGTAGGCTGTGAAGATGGTTGGGAGCGTAGCCACTAGCCACCCACGGGCGACTAGCCACTGGAGTAACCTTTGAGCGGCAATGCGTTCGTGACCGGCGGGACCGGCCTGCTCGGGACCAATTTGGTGCGGGAGCTTGTGGGACGGGGCTGGAAGGTCAAGGTCCTGGCCCGGTCCCGTGAGAAGGCGGACCGCGTGCTCGAGGGTGTCACGGTCGAGGTCGTGAACGGGGACATGACGGACGTCGCGGGGTTTGCCCGGTCGCTCGAAAACTCGGACGCGCTCTTCCACTGTGCCGCCTATTTCCGTGAGTACTATTCGGCCGGCGAGCACCGGCAGAAGCTCGAAAAGATCAACGTCGAGGGGACCTTGAAACTGCTCGACGCCGCCCTAACCGCGGGTGTGCACAAGGTTGTGTATGTGAGCAGTTCCGGTGTCCTTGGCGAGCCGCAGGGGGCCGGGCCGATCGACGAAACCGCCCCCTACGCCAGGGCGACCGACAACCTCTATTTTCAGAGCAAGATTCGTGCGGAGGAACGGGTCCTGGAATGGTTGACGTCGCACCGCCTCCCGGTCGTCCTGATCCTTCCGGGCTGGATGTTCGGGCCGTTCGACGACGCGCCGACAGCGAGCGGCCGGCTGGTGTGCGACTACCTGGCTGGAAAGCTCCCCGGGGTCATTCCCGGTGGCGCGAGCGCAGTCGACGCGCGGGACGTTGCGGACGCCATGATCAAAGCGGTGGAGAACGGGCGGCCCGGAGAGCGTTACGTCGTGGGCGGGTCTCTCGCTTCGCTTGCAGAGATCGTACGAAACCTCGAAACCGTCTCCGGCCAGCCGGCGCCGAGGTTGAAAATCCCCTACCCGGTCGCGCTCGCCATGGCCTGGCTGTCGCAGACGGCAACGGCGCTCTTCGGCGGTGATACCCTCCTCACCGTCAGCGGCGTGCGCACCATGAGGGAGGCAATGAAACACACCGTGTCGTCCGCCAAGGCGGAGCGGGAGCTGGGGATCTCTTTCCGCCCCTTGATCGAGACGCTTCGGGACGAGGTCGCCTGGTACCGGGAGCGAGACAAGCGAACACAGGCTGCGGAACGCAAGCCCTAGAACCGCGCCGCAGCCAGTTTGTCAACTTCTTGGTGCCCTTACTTGCTCAGGCGGGGTGTGGCGATGTCTCAGTGCATCGCCCGGCCGGACCGACGTCGCGCCACCACGCAGAAGCCCGCTCCTGGTCCCATTCGCCGGCGCAGACGCACTCGCCCAGGGCTAACTCCAGGCTCCTTGCATCTTGGAACCGATCGGCTGGTTCTTTGGCCAGGCACCGCAACACGACGTTCTCGAGGTCCCGGGGAATGCTCGCGCGGACCGACGACGGGGGCACGACCGGGTCGCAAGTGTGCGCGATCATCACCGCGATCCCGCCGCCCTCGTCGAACGGCGGTCGCCCGGTGAGCAGGTAATAGGCGACCGCGCCCAACGAGTAAATGTCGCTGCGCTCGTCCAGCTCCTGGCTGTTCATCACCTGCTCCGGCGACATGAACATCGGCGTGCCGATGACTTTGTCTTCCCGAGGCAAGTGCGGTGCGCGACCCGCGGCTACGGGCAGGACCAAGCCGAAGTCGAGCAGCTTGGCCACGTCATCCGCCCCGCCGCGTCGAGCCGCAAAGATATTGGACGGCTTGACGTCGCGATGGACCAGGCCCGAGGTGTGCGCCTCGCGCAGCGCCAGGCAGACTTGTCGCAACAGGTACACCGCGCGCGCGGGCGGCAAGGGGCCGTGGGCCTTGACCAGATCGGCCAGGCTCAGGCCCGGCAGGTATTCCATGACGTAGTAGTAGGTCCCCTCCTCGGTCCGGCCGTAGTCGAAGATCTCGACGGTGTTGGGGTGGGAGAGCGTGGCCGTGAGGCGGACCTCGCGCTCAAACCGATCCAGGGTCTTCGGATCAGCTTCGCGGTCCGGCAGGATCAGCTTGAGGGCGCACGGGCGCTTCAGGAGCTGGTGCTCGGCCAGGTAGACCTCTCCCATCCCGCCGGCTCCGAGCCGGCGCCAGAGCCGGTACTGGCCGAGCTGGCGCGCCTCGACGACCTGCCGGCGCAGGCGGAACATCGTGGCGGCGCCGTAAGTGGAACCGATGGCCAAGATCAACAGGAGCATCGCATCGAAGCTGAACAGTTCCATCGGGGTGGTCCTCCGGTTCGCCCATCCCCGTTCCAACCACCCCATCGCCTCGGGATTCCGCAGGTAGAGCACCAGAAGGGTCGCGAAGGGGAGCGCAGCCAGCGAGCCCGTCACAAGCGCGGCGCGGCGCCAGCTCTTGGGAACGTACAGAGCATAGGTGAGGATCAGGATCGAGGTCCTGAGCACGACATTCCTCATCACCATCTGCGCCCCCAATGGATCCGCGCGCAGCGAATACATGAGCATCAACTGGTACTGGGAGACGCAGCCCAGAGTTGCCAGCAGCACGATCATGACCAGTTCGAGGGTTTCGAGCCGGGCTAGCGAGAGGGGCCGGCGGCCCCAGAGCACGGCCGCGATACCGCCCAAGGCCACCAAGACGACGACGTTGTGGAGTGCGATCGCGAGCAAGGAGTCCCTCAGGACGACGTATCTCCAGAAGAACGCCATCCCGAAGATGAGGATGAAAATGATCGGCAGTTCGCGCATGCGCGCCCGCACCACCGCACGGGTCTCGGCGCTGGCGCGTGACCCCTGGCGGGAAGCGATCGCCGCCTTGGGAGCAAAGCAGCCCGTGTCGTCGAGTACTCCGGCCGGCGCGTGATCGCTCGGCTCAGGCGCGCCGGGAGGAAGGTGATCGCGTCGAGCGGCCCCAGTCCGCCGCTGATGTGGCGGCCGGACCGGCGCCTCGGGAGGAGTCAGGAACCCCTCCCGCGCTGCTCGCTCGTCTTGGGCCAAGAGGCGGTCGATCTCGGCCCGCAGGTCGCCGTCGCGCCCGCAAGCTCGGTCGAGCCAGTCGTCGCGCTCGGCGGGGTCGACCCGAAGCGCGGCATCGAAGATGTTGTCAATCTCGTGCCAGCGCTTCGGTGTCATTTGCCTAACCCTCTCGGAGCTGGGCGCGGAGCCAGGCCCGCGCGATTCGCCAGTCCCTCTCAACCGTGGTCTGCGAGACCCCGAGCGCCGCGGCGACCTCGGGGAAGGTCAGGCCGCCGTAGTACCTGAGTGTGATGACCTGGCTCTGGCGTTCGTTCAGCTCGGCCAGCCGGTCGAGGGCCTCGTGGACCGCGACGACGTCCAAGTTTTGCGCATGAAAGTAGTCCACGACCTGGTCGAGCGGCACGCGCTGGTACGTCGCGCCGCGCCGGATGGCGGCACGCCGCCGCGCGTGGTCGGTCAGGACCGCCCGCATGGCTCGAGAGGCCGAGGCGAATAGAAATCTCCGGTCCGGTGTCTTGTCGAAGACAGCGTCGCCCAACAGCCGCATCACGGCCTCGTGGACCACTGCGGTGGGGGGCAGGCTGTGGTCCGGCCGCTCCGTTCGCATGAGGTGCGCGGCCATCTGACGCAACTCGTCATAGATCAGCGTGATAAGCTCACCGCTGGCCCGATCGTCCCCGGCATGAATCCTTTCCAGGATGAGCGTCAAATCCCGCTGCGGCTCGGCCCCCATCATATTTCCTCAGTAAATCGTGAAGGGTTTCACCCCCATTATCCGCAGGACTTATCAGGAGGGCAACGATCTCCAAGAAGTTCGACTTCGCCGTTCGCAGTCCATCCGCGAGGTTGATCAGACATTAACTCTCCGCTGCGTGCAGCGGAAACAGTCGTTTCGAGAACCACGCCAATGCTCGCACCATTCGTCAAAGACCTGCTGATCGGTTGCTCGCTCATGCTGCTGGCCGCATGGGCCTGTGGCACCATTCACGCGAGCACGCACGATTGGCGACGTGACTGCGGTGCGGTGAGACGAATGGATGGGCGCCAGATGGTCCGTCCGTGTGATTTGGTGCGATCGGAGGACTCCGACGCGGCACGGGCGGCTTTCTACCCTGGCGGCGAGAGACGGCTCGCGACGAGCCCGACTGGGCGCATTCTCCGATGTAAGGATCAGCCCCTCTCGTGAATCCGACGTCAAGCCGTTCATCAGATGAAGATCCGACGCTAAGTTTATTTCACTGGTGTATCAACATGAAGAGCGTACCTGAGGAGTTCTTGGCCAAGCTCACCGATGCCGCTTGGCGCGTCGCCTTACGACACGGGACTAAGGGATCGTTTGTGGAGGTAGAGCTCGGTCTCTGGGAGGCGCTCCGCGCCGAGTTTCTCAGAGAGACGAACCGGCGATCTCAGCTCGGTGACTGCTCCGACTGAACCGTCCATCGTCGTGTGGGGCGGGCGAAGGTTCTTCTCGGGCGAGGGTTCCGGCGGTGCTTACATCTTTCGCCAGATTTCGGTCTCGACGGCTGCTTTTGTTTGCCGGTCCGCCGGCGGCCCTCGCTGCTGTAGGTGCCGCGCTATCTTCCCTGGGCTCATCGAGATCGGATCAAGTCACCCGCGCGGGCCCGGCCAGCGGCGCGGAGCAGCGTTTCCCGCTGGCGATCAGCCCTTGCCCGATCATATTCGAGGCCTACGAATCAGGGGAATCGGCCCAGACGTCGCTCGTCGTCCGAAACACACAATCCGTGGCGCTCACCCTCGAGCGCATTGAGACAAGTTGTTCCTGCATCGGGATTGCGCCTGTTCCGATCGAGATTGGACCGGGCGAGCCAAGAACCTTGAACGTGACCTTCGATTCTTCGTCGGACCCGGACTTCGAAGGTGGGTTATCCGTTGAGATCAGCGGCTACCTGTCCGATGGCAAGATTGCCTTTCGGACACAGGCCAAAGTCGAAGTCCTCCCCTGGGGTGAAGCCGGCCACGATTGAATTTCGGTTCTTTCTCACGCACTCCCGTGTTTGCCAGAGCAGTGCTTCGGTTCTTGGAAAGGCGCCGATCATGGAGACGGAGCAAGCGATCCAGCGACAAGTTTTGCCTGGAATAAGAGGCTGGGCACCAAGCCGGCCTGGCGCGCTTGTGGTTTGCGCGGTCTCGGCTCCTGTCGTACTAGCATTTTGGGCCCTGGGCGGATTTGGCGCAGTCGGCGTGGCCGTCGCGCTCATGAAAGGGGAAACACTTTTCGTGGATTCATCCACGAAGTCGTTTGGCGTTGTTCCGGCGGGCGATCCGATCGTGGTGTCATACAAATTGACGAACCGAGGCGATCAAAACATACGTATTGTCGGCTGTCGGGCCGTTTGCCGCTGCATGGTGCCTGAGGACTTGCCGTTCACTCTCCGTCCCAAGGAAAGCCGGAACTTCCCGATCTTGATTCGCAATCCCAAGGGAGAAGGTGGGAGCCGGTCGCAAACCATCAATTGGGGGATCACGCTTTTCACAACCAACCCGGCGCAGGCGCAGATTCCCCTGACAGTAAAAGGCGAACTTCGCACCCGGCGGCAAGCGCCGGGCCCCGGATCGTGACATCGTGGGATTTAGTGTTCCGTTCCTTCCGTTCGAGGCATTAGATTGTCGGAGGAGGAGTGACATGCCGGTCTCTTCAGCTCAAGTGAAGTTGCGCGCTTCGCTCTTTTATCTGGGCTCGGCCCTGTTCCTGGGAACCGGAGTCGTTGCGATCGCCGACCAACCATTGAGATACCACAGGCTAACTTTTTGTGCCGGCTGTACTGCAAGCCATCTTCTTATGCCTTGCCAGCTCTCTGGTGTGGTGTGCACCGGTGCGCAGGGCCCGACAACCTGCAATAATTGCACTTGTTTTCCCACGCCTCCCGCCACGTGCTTGCCTTGAGGTATGGTGACAAAGCGAGATGAACCAGAGAAACTCCAGAACCGGTCCTCGACTTCGGATAGTTTCCGGGATCATGGTCCTTCTCTCATTCGATTGCGCTCTGCGCACTTCCTCGGAGGTTCGTGCCGGGCACGAGGTTGAGAAGATCGACCCGAACGATTTTCTACCCAAGTTTCGGCAATCGGTGCATGACCTCGACTCAATTTATGTGAACGTTCGAATCGAAGGAACCCATGTGGCGACTCGACCCAATCGTGGTTCCACAAAAGACCAAACGAGCTCGCCAACCAGGACCATTGTTACGGAATTCTCTTATGGGCGGAGCGAGGGGCGTGAAAAACTGTTATTGAGCCCGCCCGACCAAGCCCGCTCCGGGAGCGCCGTCGTCAGTTCGGGCACTCGGAGATTCCGGCTGATGCGCAAGGGCCCTGGTGGATCTTGGTACGTAGAAACGGATCTCAACGGGGATGACGAGTGGCCCGCATTGAGGCGCTACAGGAATTGGCTGACCGAGGCTCCTTATAATCCCGGCTGTCTCCCTCGGTTTTTGGAGTACGTTAATTCCCCTGATTTCAGGATCAACGAGGTTTCGCGTACGACGGATGGGGGAGTTGATCTGGCCAAGGTTGTCTTCGAGTATGTGCCGAAAGACCCAAAAAAACCCCGTCTTCTTGGCTGGCTCCGTCTCGACCTCGCGAGGAGCTGGGTGATCCGCGATTATGAGTTCGATGTACGACTTGCCGGGCTTCAAGACGGTGCGAAAGCGGAGACGACCATTCGGAACAAGGGTTTCGTGAAGTACCGGCAGGAGAACGGGAGACAGATCCCCACCGCAATCGAAGTGACCAAGTACGCCAAGAATGGAAATTCAGTTACCGACCACATTAATATATCAAAGTATTTTTTTGTATCAATCCCGCCCGAGGAATTCACGCTCTCCGCATTCGGCCTTGGCGACTACGAGCTCACGCTCTCCCAGGTTCAAACGCGGACGACGTACCGGACAGTCACTCTCGCGTTGGGCGCGTTCCTGGCCGCTCTTGTGTTGTTCCGCATGGGACGATCGATTCAGAAAGGACGCAAGGGCACTAAGACGCGATCGATCCGGGGGGAGCCGGTCCGGTGAAAAGGCGAGATCGAGGGGCGATTGGCCCTGGTTTCACACTGATCGAGCTCTTGGTGGTCACTGCGATCATCGGGCTCTTGGTGGCGTTGCTGCTCCCCGCCCTCATGTCAGCCCGCGAGGCCGCCCGCCGCGTCCAGTGCGCCAACAACCTCAAGCAACTTGGGTTGGCTCTGCACGGTTATCATGTCGCCTTGTCATCTCTTCCGCCGGGGCGGATCAAGTCCTATGATCCCCGCTATACCGGCCCCAACCCTTGGTGCACCTCCACGATTGTCGACAAGAGTTTTGAGATTTTTGTGCTTCCGTTCATGGAACAGACCGTGCTCTTCAACGCGATCAATCAGAACCTTGCCATTATTGGCGCCGAAAACAGCACGATCCACTCGAACGTGGTTGCCGGCTTTGCCTGCCCGGACGACCCCATGTCGGGTATCCCCCGCAACCTTAACTCCGGGGCACTGGTGCAATTTGGAGTTCCCGACCCCGCCGAGATGGTCTTCACCAGCTATGCGGGCTCGATCGGTTCGCTGCTGGTGATCGTCTTTCCGATGCCCAGTAACAAATGCATCACACCGGTAACCCTCTTCGCCCAGTGCGACGGCGTCTTGAACGACCTTTCTCCGATGGAGTTCGCTTCCGTGACCGACGGGCTGAGCAACACCATTTTCGTGGCGGAGAAATCGACGACAACCCTCCAGGAATTGGACGTTGTCAATCCCTACCTGTTCGCGAAGCGCGGCTGGTACATTACGGGCAACTGGGGCGACACGTTGTTCACCACGCTTTATCCTCCCAATGCCCACCAGAAGGTCGTCCTTCAGGCGGCCGCGGCCTGGGCCGAATCGGCTTCGAGCCTTCACCCCGGCGGCGTGAACGTCCTGATGGGGGACGGGGCGGTCCGATTTGTCAAGAGTTCGATTCAATCCTGGCCATTGAACCCGGTCACAGGCATCCCGGTTGGCGCGTCAGTGAACTCGGGGGGCATGTGGATCAACCTTCCGCCGCCCGGCGTTTGGCAGGCGCTTTCGACGCGATCTGGAGACGAGGTGGTTGATCGCGACTCTTTCTGAAACGCCGCGATTGCGTTGGCTCGGTATTTCTTCCAAGGCCCCGACATGTCGATTTGCTCCGTGACATCCGAGAACGGTCGATCCATGCAGGACGTTCTCGACTCGGCCATCGCGATGCACCAGGCAGGGCAGCTCGGTGACGCCGCCCTGCTGTATCAGAAAGTCCTGGCCCAAGACGAGGCGAACGCGTCGGCCCTGCACTTGTTCGGCGTCCTGTACCATCAACAGGGCGACGATGTCCGCGCGGTCGCATTGATCGGCAGGGCGTTGGCCGTGCGGCCAAGCATGCCGGCAGCTCACGCCAACCTGGCCGAGGCTTACCGCGGTTTGGGGCAATTGGAACGCGCGGTCGGCTGCTGCCGGTTGGCTCTCAAACTGTGGCCCGAGTGTCCCGAGGCGCTGTGCAACCTGGGCCTGGCGCTCCAGGTACTCGGCCGGCGAGAGGAGGCAGCCCAACAATTCCGCCGAGCGTTGGAAATACGACCCGACATCGCGCCCTTCCACAACAACCTCGGCATTGTCCTGCGGGAACTGGGCCAGCTCGACGAGGCCCTGGAGCACTTCCGCCGCGCCGTCGGGCTGGCCCCATCCTTCGCGCCGGCGCTGACCAACCTGGGTCAGATGCTGCTCGACCGCGGCAACGCGGCGGAAGCCCTACCCTACTGTCAGGAAGCGGTCCGGCTCGAGCCGGATGTGCCGGCCGTGCACCATAACCTGGGCAACGCGCTGGGAGCGCTCGAGCGATGGGTCGACGCACGGGCCGCCTATCTGGAGGCCCTGCGGCTGGATCCCGACTTGGCCCCGGCCCACGCTCGCCTCGGTCTGACCCTGCAGCGCGAGGGCCAACTCGGCGATGCCTTACCGTGGCTCATGCAGGCCGTCGAGCTCGACCCGAACAACGCCGGGTTCCAGAAAGCCCTGGGCGACCTGTACATGGAGTGGGGGGAGCCGGCCGAGGCACTTCCCATTCTGAGGCGCGCACTGGACCTGTCCTTGGACGATCGCGCAGGGCTCCATCTTTCGGTGGGCGGGGCACTGCTACAAGAAGGACGGACGGAGGAGGCAGGAGACCAGTTCCGGATTGCGCTTCGGCTGCAGCCGGACTCCGCGGCCGTCCACCAACACCTGGGCGCGCTCCATGAGGTGCAGGGTGAGTTGGCCGAAGCCGAGGGCGCCTTTCGCACGGCGTTGCGCCTGCAGCCGAGGTTTCCCTTGGCCCACGCTCGACTGGCGATCCTCCTGAGAGGCAGGCTACCGGACGAGGACCTCGCCGCGCTGGAAGAGTGGCTGGCCGATCCTCAGTTGCGCAAGGAGCCGCGGGCCAGGCTCTTGTTCGGTCTGGCCCATGTCCTCGACGCGCGCGGTGACTACACTCGCGCCGCCGAATGCTTGTGCGAGGCCAACGCCCTGGCTGCGGGAAAGGCCCGAAGCCGCTGGGAGTGCGTCACAGCCGACCATGTGCTCTTCGTTGACGGTTTGGTCGAGGCTTTTGCCCGCGACTTTTTCACGACGGTCGCCGGTTCAGGTCTGGACACGCAGCGGCCGGTGTTCGTCTTCGGCCTGCCGCGCTCGGGGACCACTCTGATCGAGCAGGTGCTGGCCAGCCACTCGTGCGTCCATGGGGCTGGCGAGCGGCGCCTGGCCCAGCAGTCGTTCCTCGCCGTTCCAAGCATAGTCGGTCGCGCTGAACCGCCACTGAAAAGCATCCGCCACCTGAACGCGGCGACCATCCGCCGCCTCGCCGAGCAACACCTCGACTGCCTGTCGGCGCTAGCCGGCGGTGCGGCCAAGCGGGTTGTGGACAAGATGCCGGACAATTACATGCACCTCGGCTTCCTGGCCACCCTTTTCCCGAAGGCGACATTCATCCATTGCCGCCGTGACCTGCGCGACGTGGCCGTCTCATGCTGGATGACCGACTTTGGTATGATCGGCTGGGCCAACGACCCCGAGCAGATCGCAACGCGCTTCCGGCAATATCGCCGGCTTATGGACCACTGGCGAGCCGTATTGCCGGTGCCGATGCATGAGGTCGACTACGAGGAGACGGTCGCTGACCTGGAAGGGGTGGCTCGTCGGCTCGTGGCGGCATGCGGCCTGGACTGGGAGCCTGCCTGCCTGGAGTTCTACCGCACGCGGCGTCCAATCCGAACCGCCAGCGTCGTTCAGGTCCGACAGCCGATCTATTCCGGGTCTGTCGCGCGCTGGAAGAACTACAAGACCGTGCTGGCTGACCTCTTTGCAAAGCTGCCATCTGATCCCGAGCAAATTGCGTTGCACCATGACGGTGATCGGCAGGTGGACCATTCCGTTGAAGCGTTCGCGTCTTCTTTTCGTGCGCCCCGACCAGACCTAGAAAGCGAACGCATCTAGTTTGTCAACGGCCTACGAATCCTGGTTTCGTTATTGATGTTCAGCGGCGGCGGAGAGCCCAGGGCGACCCACAGCCGGAATTGCGACTGATCGAAGCGCACCAGGGCGCGGACGAGATTGACCCGGGCGCCACGGAGCAGATCCAAGCTGTTGAGGACTTCGATCGGCAGCACGTCGCGCGGGCGATCGGCGCCCCGGAACATGGTTCGATCCAGGTCCTGGCGGAAGGCAAGCTCGGCGGCCGAGAGCTCCCGCCGTGCCACTTCGATCTCGTGTTCAGCAGCCCGGGCGCCGGCCAGCGATGAGCTGACCTCACCACGGGCACGGTTGATGGCGCTCGATCGCTCGGCCACCGCCTGCCCGATCTCCGCGCGCCGTTCCTTGATCAACGAGAGGTTGCCGGCCCCCAGATTGAGCAGGGTCCAGTAGAGCCGGACGTCAAAGTCGGCGCGGCCGGCGAAGTTCCCCACCAACGGGGGCGTGAGATTGCTGCCGCCGCCGAACGTACCGCCGCTGAATCCCAGCCAGAGAGTGGGAAGCAAGGGCCGGCCGACTTCCTGCTTGTAGCGAGCCTCCGCTTCACCGATGGCCGCTGTGCGGGCTCCGAGATCCGGCCGCTGACGCAGGGCGACCTCGATCAGCTCACGCTGAGGGGTATTCAGATCGATCAAGGAGAGCGGGACGAGTGGTCCACCGATCGGCTCCAGCCGCACGGATGGGTCGAGATTGAGCCGGTTGGCGAGACGGGCCGCCGTGACGGCGAGCTCTTCCTCGGCCTTGAGGACGAGAGCTCTCTGCAGCTTCCACTGGGCCGCGGCGCGTTCGGCGTCCGCGTGTCGTCCCTCGCCGGTGGCGGCGTATTCTTTCGTGATCCGGGCGATCTCGTGGAACTGGGTCTCCGAAAGGCGCTGGGCCTCGAGGATCGACTGGTTGCCCAGCAATTCCAGGTGGAGGACGGCGACGTCGAGGAGGATGTCGTTCGAAGTCGCCAGCGCACCAAAACGTGCGACCAACAGCTTTTGCCGAGCAGCCAGGGGCTCGAACCAGGCGTCGGTGAGCTGGGCAAAGATGTTCACTCCAGGAAGGACCGGAGTTCCGGCGACGACGGCGTTGGCACCGGCACCGACGTACAGAGATTGAAGTGAGACATCGATCATTTTTCCCGACGAGCGCTGGAGCACGCCATCATGACCGTGATAGCTGACCCCTGAATTCAGGGAAGGCAGCAGGAGCGTCCGAGCCGTCAACTGGAGCGCGAGGGCTTCGAGGATCTTGGTCCTCGCGGCCCCGATCGTCGGGTTGCCCACGTCCGCGAGCCGGAGTGCCGTCGCGAGGTCGATCGGATATGTACCCGAAGGCGGAGGGATGACCGGCGCTGCCGGCACTGAGATCCTCTCCTCGGCCGCGACCGGTTTCACGGTTGCTGGGCGCGGGTCTCGTGATCCCGCTCCTGCGCTGACCGGAGGTCTCCTCGCGTTCCACCCTTCAACCGCGGATTGACGAATCACCTCGGGGTCGACCTTCCGTTCCGGGCCGGCCTCGGTCGGAGCGTAGGTCGTCTCATTCGTTCGATACTGTTGTTCACCGGCACAGCCCTCGATCGAGGCAAGGAACAAAGTGGCGACCCAGACGAGACGTCGAGAGAGACGCGGGCACGCTTCAGGGCGCGGGGTGAAGAGGAAGAAGCCCATGGACGCCGCCTTTGTCCCGATAGGAAAGGGCAGTGACTTCATCGCGCCACGGCACCGAGGACATCCGCGATATTCCGCGGTGGGGGTATCGGCCGAGTGACTCCAGCAGACCGGACGGCGTCGCGGGAGACCGAGGTGGTTCCCGGGCCGAGTCCGGCCGGCGGCGGCGATCGGAGCGTACCGGGCGGAATGGAAGCCTGAGGGCGATCAGGTGGTACCGGTGCTGGGGCCGCTGCCGGCGGGAAGTTGCGGCGAAAGACGCCCTCGACCGGGACCGGGTGTGCCAGGGAATTGGCGGGGGGCTGTCCCAGGGCCACGTACATCGCGAACTGGGCGCGGTTGTAATCAACGATCGCGTCGACGTAATCCACCCGCGCGTCCGCCAGCAGCACGAAGCTGTTGAGCAGCTCGATCGGCAGCACGTCGCGCGGTCGGTCGCCGCCCATGAACATGGTGCGATCGAGGTCCTCGTGATAGGCGAGGTATCCGGATCGGACCGCATCCTCGTACACGCCGATTTGAGCGTAGCGGGCGTGGGCCCGGGCGTAAGCCTCGGCGACGTCCGCACGGACCATGTTGAGGATTTCGACTTGTTGGAACTGAGAGACCCTGAGGCGGGCACCGGCCAGACGGATCATCGCCAGGTTGCCGGCGCCGAGATTCTGGATCGTCCAGTAAACGATGGCGTCGAGATCGGTCCGGCCACTCATTCCGCCGAAAACCGGCCGGACCAGGTTGCTGCCGCCGCCAAAGCCGCCCGCGCTGAAGCCCACGAGCGTTGTCGGTGAGAACGGCAAGATCTTGGCCCCGTCCAGATTGAGCAGAGCGGCCTGAATCGCGGCCCGCTGCGCCGCCAGCTCGGGCCGGTTCAGCAAGCCCAGGGCGACCAGTTCCGCGATAGGCATCGGGTCGGGGACGAGCGGTTGGGGCACGACGGCCGCATCGGTGGGATGGAGGCGGATCGACGGATCGAGGTTCAAGAGCCGGCAAAGGTTCGCCGAGGCGACGAGGATTTCGGCTTCGGCAGCCTGGATGTCGGCTTCGCGGCGGGCAAGCTGAGTCGCGGCTCGGTTGGCGTCGGCCTCACGCCCCTGGCCGGTCTTGGCATAATCGGACGTGAGCTTCGCGATCAGCCGTGCCTCCTGGCGCGCCTGGACCTGCGCCGCGCGGCGGCCTTCGGCCCGGAGCAGCTCGCTATAGGCCCACGTGACCTGCAGGAACACCTGATTGCGAACCGCGATCGATTCGAATTCACGCTGGCGGACCGTCTGCCTGCTCGACAGGTAGGCGAAGGCACCAAATCCAAGATTGGCGGCATAGTACACGCCCGGGATATTGACGGTACCCGCCGCAATCGCGCTTGACCCCGCGCCCACATACACGGCCGATCGGTTCACGGACAGGATGTTGCCGTTGGATTGCTGCAGGTTGCCGGTGTGCGAATCGTAGTTCATGCCGGGATTGATGGATGGCAGGAAATAGGCCGCGGCGAGCTGGCGCTGCGCGGCTGCCTCGAGGATCCGCGTGCGCGCGACGTTGAACTCGGGGTTCTGGACGTTCGCCAGTTGAAGGGCGGTGGTCAGGTCGATGGGCTGGACATTCGGAGCCAGGATCGAAGGGGGTGAGACGGGCAACGGCGCGATCCCCGTGCCTCCGTTCCGGACCGGCGGTCGGCCTGGCAATGGGACCAGGGTAGTGGAATCGGGGGGTTTGGCACGCAGAGGCTGACTAGTCTGTGCCATGGTGATCGAATGGGATAGCCAGAGCAACCCGACCAGGAGCCAGGCGGTGGTCTGCCCTGGGGTGATGAAAAGTTTGTGTTGACCGTACCGGAGGTATGGTTTCGAGGCGCGTGTTTTTGTTGCGCGCGATCGAACGACGGCGCGAGCGACCGAACCCTTTCCCCCCCTTGCGAAGGGGGGGCCAGGG
>JBIOJM010000061.1:0-37265 GCA_044450785.1 Isosphaerales bacterium | reverse complement strand
TACCACGGCTGTCCTGTAGTCAACAACGGAGGAGGCCACTATTGCGTCGGCTCGGGTAGCTTCAGCTATTGCGGCGAGGACCAAGACTGCCCTCTCCTGCAATACGGCACTTGCACTGGACCCTGTTGATGCAAACTTGGGTCTGACAGCAAGAATGCCATACCATCGTTTATCTCGCTTCTGTTTTTGTTACGGGCGCGGCGCGCACAGGGAGCGAAGAGGATCTGCGACACCGACCTTTGTCTTGATTGATTTTTGGCGTCTCGGACTCCGGTCGCCCCTCGCCCGCCGGGGCAGCCGGTTTTGAGCGTGAGTACGCAGAACCGTGCGGACGGAACGGGACGGCCGTGCTGATTCGTAGGGCCTGTGCCGTGGGGCGTGGCGGCCAAGAACCCAGGAACGCGATTCCCGAGGACTTGAAATGTTGCGCTTTTCTCCGCGGTTGCTGGTCGGCCTAGCACTCGCGGTGCTGTGCCCCTGGCCAAGCGGCGCCGCGGAGAGGGCACCAAAGGCCGAGGAGTTGCTCGCTCGATACGAGGCGTTCATGGACGGATTGCGCGTCATCGGCTACGACTACCTCGAAACGGAATACTCAAAAGGAGGGGCCTTTGCCGACTGGACATGGACCGCGACCGTCCGATCATTCTACGCCCGCGCGGGGGAGCGCTGGAGGATCCTAATCCACCGGGTCGGCTTCGACTATTACGAAGGACATGAGGTGCCGTTTGACCTGGAACAGGAGAAAGTGTTCGACGGGAAATCCTACATTATCGTGAATAGGGACGATCGCGGGGCACGTAGCCTATCGAGCATGGATCCAGAGACCGCGCGGAGGCGTCTCGTGGGCGGCGGCGGTGGGCCGGTGGAGACGACGATAGTTGCTGAAGTCGACGCCGACAAGCCGGCTGGAGCTCGCCAGTACGCCATCCAGAATGAGACGAGCGTTCTGTACGGTCATATCCGCGTCGATGGACTCTTTCTCACCGATCTTCTGCGAAGCAAGACCTCTCAGCTCACGGTCGCCACGGAAATGATCGATGGACGGCGATGTGACGTCCTAAAAGGTGGCACATCACACGGAACGGTGACCCTATGGCTCGACCCCGCGGCAAATCACGCCCCGATTCGCATGCAGATGCGCAAGGCCGGAAACGATCTCATGGGCAAGACCCCCATGCGGCTGCAGAAGGCCACGAACTATAAAGGCGCCAAGCCAAATTTGCCGTTACGTGAATTCGAGTTACAGGTGGATTTCCGGCCGACATCAATCGAGGGTCAGACGGTCATCGCGGGTTACGTTCGGAGGGATCGCTTCATTTATGAAGGCGGGCCGGAGTATTCGATTCGCATTGAAGCCAGCCTGGATCACATCCGGTTGGTCCCGAAACCCGAGGAACTTGAGCCGACGGTGCTGATCCCCGAGGAGACGAGTGTCTACGTTCGCAATGCGCCGGGGCTCCGCGCGAAGTGGTCGGGCGGCAAGCTCGTCATGGGTTACGATCAGCCCACCGTCGCCTCACTCAAGGCGAACTGGGTCAGCGAGCAGGGCCCTCCTGCGCTTTGGCGCCGCCCGCTCGTTCTGACGACCGCAGCCCTACTGACGTTGGCTGCGGGCGTTCTGGTCTGGCGATATTTCTTGAAGGGTGCTGAGTGAGGCCGAATTGACGGCATTTCATGGGTATGATCGGCTGAATGGAAGGTTTCGGACCGTGTCTCTTACACACCACGAACTCGATCGCCCGTTTGCAGGCCGGATTCAATCATGGATCCTCCTCATCCTCGCCTCCGGTTGGGCCCGAGCCGGAGATGGCGAGCGCAAGGAGGCTGGGCCGTACTGCGGTCTCTATTGCGCTTACGGTGCCCTGCAAGCGATCGGGAAGGACGTGCCTTTCGAGACGCTCTTGCGTCCGAGGTATATGTCCTCGCGGCAAGGTAGTTCGGTCAAAGAACTTCGCCAGGCGGTGATCGACGCGGGCGCCCATGCGGTCGCGCTCGCGGGTCTCGGTGCGGAGAGCCTGCGGACCGCGCGGCATCCGATGATCCTCCACGTGGCGACGGACGGCCAGCTCAGGCAATACGACCACTGGGTTCTGTTCTGCGGGATGCAGGACGGAAGGGCACGCCTCCTCGACGCGCCTAACCCTATGGAGTTCGTTCCGCTTTCTGATATCCTGGCCCGGTGGAACGGGACCGCTCTGGTGGTCTCGGATGAACCGAGCGACTTCAGTTCGATAGCAGTCGGCGAGGTGGCTTCTTACGTCAGCGTGATCCTATCAACATTATTGATCATATGCCTTGCGGATTACGGTCTTCGACGCTTGAAGTCGATCCGTGCCGGCGAGGTTGCCCATCCCGCTCAGTCTCGGGTTGCGGTTGCCCTATCCCAGGCGGTCGCACTGACCTGCTGTTCGCTTGTCTTGGTGATAGGCCTCCACGCGATCGACGATGTTGGGTTCCTACAGAATCCATCCGCCGCGAGATACGTGGCGGCGGCCAATATCTCCCGCTTCTTCCCCAAGCTGACCTACGACGGGGCCCGCCGGTTCCTCAACGAGCGCAGGGGTACGGTCGTCGATGCCCGTTTCCCAGCGGCCTTTGAGAGTGGCCACATCGCTGGAGCCATCAACGTTCCGGTGAATGCGAGTTCGGCCGAGCGTCACGAGAGGCTAAGGGGCATCCCTCGCCAGACGCCGCTACTGGTCTACTGTCAGAGCAGTCGCTGCGAATACGACGAGCATGTGGCTACCCTCGTTGCGCGCGACGGTTTTGAATCGATCGCTCTTTACCCAGGTGGTTGGAAGGAGTGGGAAGAGCATGAGCGAGCCAATCGGGTCGAACATTGATGATGCGGTCGCGCCGTCGCAACATCTTTCGGTGGCCGTTCCCTTCAGCATCCCAAGGGACGGTCTTGTCCCGAGGTTGATGGGTGGATACCAACTGCTGGCCGGGATCGTCCTTGCGTGGTTCTGGCTGCGCAGCGGGCTGCCGCACATCACGAATTCCTATTACTTCCTCTCATCCATATACTCGTACGAGATCGTGGGACCGACGCTGGGAGTTGCCGCCGCGATGGGATTCCCGGCGTTACAACTGGTCCTGGCCGCCGGACTCGTCACCCGGCGGTTCGTGGGAGGCGCTTTGTTGCTCAGCTCCTTGCTGTTGACCGTCTTTGCGGCGGCCCAAGTGTCGGCTCTCGTGCGCGGCCTGGAGATCGGCTGCGGTTGCTTCGGCGCCGTCGAGCGGCAACCCATTGGGGGCGGGAGCTTGGTGACCACTTCTCTACTCTTGATCTGCGCCCTCAGCGCGTTCATTTGCTGGTTTGTCGGACAGAGCCCGCGGATCGTAAAATCAAATGGCGCTGGGCGGGGTTGGATGAGCTGCGGATGGTATCGCGGGATACGTCATGAGAGAAGGAACATTGATCTTCGACGTCGGTGTTTCCGGGATTGCGGGGTGAGCCATGCGTAAGTCATCGCGGCCGGCGCTCCCGGGCTTCACGCTCGTCGAGCTTCTGGTCGTGATCACGATTATCGGACTGCTCGCCGGTTTGCTCTTGCCCGCAGTGCAGTCCGCGCGTGAGGCGGCTCGGCGGGCCACCTGCACGAATCACCTGCGGCAACTTGGCCTGGCGTTGCACCAATACCAGTCCATCGTCGACTCGTTCCCCCCTTTTCGCCTGATCTCGGTCTTGCCCTACTACGGCGTGACGTCGCCTTACGTCGTCAACGATGTTTCCGCGCAGACCATGCTCCTGCCCCAGCTTGACCAAAAGCCGTTATATGACTCGATCAACTTTTCGATTCCCTGTGTTCTCGACCCGGTCCCACCGGGCTACCCGGAGAACGAGACGGCGGCTCGCGTGTTCCTCGATGTATTCTTGTGCCCTTCCGACACGTTCACCGCGCAGCAAGCTTATGGTCCGGTCAGCTACCGGGCCAACGCGGGCCTTTGCGGCGACTGCGCTACAGGATCGGTGCCAACGGCTATCATTCGATCGCAGGGGCTCGACAGCGGTCTCTTCACGACCCGGGGAGCGACGCCCGCCGCAGTCACCGACGGGCTCTCGAACACGCTCGGGTTCGCCGAGAAGCTAGTGGGCACCTCGGGCCGGGGCACGTTCGACCCGCGGCGGGATTGGCTCGACGTGTCCGGCCAACCCCCCGCGGGGATGGCCTTGACCGCATCCCAGTGGATTCAACTCTGCGAGCGGCCCTTCCTGCAAAAGCCCGGCTTCGGGCCGTCTGGGAGCTCTTGGCTGATCGGAGATAATGCGGGGACTCTCTTCTATGTCGCAGCGCCTCCCAACCCCCAGGTCACCGACTGTGCTACTCACATCTCGGGGGTGCTTTCAACTACGAGCACGCATCCCGGCGGCGTGAACGCTTCGATGGCGGATGGCTCGGTCCGGTTCGTGGGCCAAGGCATCGCCGTCGACGTCTGGCGAGCCTTGGGTACTCGGTCCGGCGGCGAAGTGATTTCCGTAGCGTACTAAAGTAGCACGACCCGACGGAAACGCTCGGAATCCCTGCGAGACGGCGAGTCCGGCGCAACCGATCCACGCGCGGGATAACTGTCCGATTGACCAATCACACCACTCGCTCGTGAGGGCTCATCAGCAATCGTTTCGGTACAAGACCCGAAACCCGAAACAGCTCAGTCATATGTTTTGAAACTCGTTTGGGGCTCTTCGAGGAAACGCGCGGGCGAACCGAGACCAGCGGACTATTGAGCCGGTCAGGCGCGCGATCAGGCCGCGGGCCACGCCGCGCGGAACCGCTCCTCAAACGCTTGCGCTTCCGCTCTTCCCCCCAGCACGAGGTGAGCACTCTCGAATCCGCCTATGAGCAACCGACCGGGGGCGGGCACGAGGCGCTCACTTCGCGGCGGCCGGCGGAGGGGCTAGAGGGGCCGCCGGCCGGATCGAGCGGACGAACGCGATCAGGTCGGCGAGGTCTTGGTGGGAGAGCCCTTTTTCGAGCCCTTCGGGCATCAAGGAAATCCCGGTGGAGGCGACCGCCTCGATTTGCTCCCGCGGGATCACGTCGCTTGCCCCCTCCGCGCGCTTGAGCACGAGCGCACCGGCTGACTCCTCGGCGATGATTCCGGAAAACACGCGGCCGCTCACCGTCGCCACGTTATAGTTCACGAAATTCGGCGCAACCTCCCGGTTCGGGTCGAGGATGTGGACGAGAAGGTCGTCCGGAGAGCGGTTCGTGACGGTCGCCAGGTTTGGACCGACATCGATGCCGCGCGCTTCGGCCTGGTGGCAGGTGGCGCAGGTCCTGGCGAAGACATCGCGTCCCCGGTCGCGGTTGCCCGCCAGCTCGAGCGCCGGCCGATAGGACAGGATCACCTGGCCACGGTCGCGCACGGCCGCCCCCTCCAGGGCAAGAAGCTTCTCGGCCCGGGCCCGGACGGCCGGGTTGGAGTGGGTCTGTAACTGCCTCAAACGAGCCGGGTCGAGCTCGGATGGGGGAATCGCTCGCGATAGGATGGCGTCGATCACGGCCTCGATCCCTTCCTGACGACCGAACAGGACCTCGACCGCCTCGCGGCGCACCTCGGGGCTCATCGACTTCCAGTGGATAATGATCTGCCGGGCCGCATCGCGGTCAAAGAGCCCGGCAAGGGTCTGCAAGACAACCAGTTGAACGGCGGATGGCTGGCGAGCGTCGAGCAGCCTGGGAAACAATTCGCGCGCGGTCTTTGCGTCGCCCATGCCCAGCAGCCGGATGGCAACGAGGCGGCGGTCCAGAGGCCCGCTCGAGCCGGCGAGCTCTCCGGCCTCGGTCAGAAGCGATGCCATCAGGGCCGGCGAACTTCCTTCAAACAGCGACCGGAAGGATCCCCCGGATCGCCGCTGCCCTCGCGCCAGCGCCAGCACCGCTCGCATCAATGGGCCCGAACCGACTCCCGCGGCGTTCAGTCGCTGGAGCAGTCCCCGCGCCTGGGCTGGCTTGCGCTCCGTGCCCACGAGAAACGCCAGCTCATCGAGCCAGGCGTCGCCAGGTGAGGCCGTCAAGAAACCGGCGCGCTCGGCGAGGGCGTCCAGAAGCGCCAGCGGCCGGCCTGCGATCGAGCTCAGGACGGCGGTCCGAGCCCAGACACTCCCAGCGTCCCGCGCGGCGATCGTCGCCAGGGCCGCGATCGCGCGCGGATCGTCGTTCGCCTCACCCAGTGAAAGGGCAAGCTGGAATCGAACCATGGGATCGGGATCATCCGCCAGGGCGAGTAGCTTGATCAAGACAGCGGGCGCGCGATCGAGCCGGCCCTCGGCCAGGCGGATCGCTTGCTCGCGCACCCTCGGCTCGGGATCGGTCAATCCAAGGACAACCGAGTCCAGGTCAAGCGATTCGAGCAATGCGAGAGTCCAAAGAGCGTGCAGTCGCCCCAGGGCGCCGGGACGCTCTGCAACCATCGTGCGCAACAGCCCCAAAACCGTGCGGTCCTGGCGCTCGAACAGGAGCCGCTCTGCCGTCTCGCGCCACCACGCATCGGGATCCGCCAGCAGCCTGACCAGCTCCGCCGGCGGGGCCTCGCTCAGCTTCGGCCTCGGGCGGCGCCGGGCGCCCGAGTAGACCAGGTTGTAGAGCCGTCCGCGGTCCTTGCCGCTGGTCAAGTCAAGGTGCCGCTGGATCGGCTCGGGGATCGAGAGGGGGTGTTCGATCGTCTCGCGATACATGTCAAGGATGAGCAAGGTCCCATCGGGCGTGTTGGCGAAGTTGACCGGGCGAAACCAGTTGTCGGTCGAAGCGAGAAACTCCACATTTTGATCAGCCCGGCTTGCGAGAAACGTCGCGCCATCGACCGAAAGGACCTTGCGATGGACGAGGTTCCCTCCCACATCCCCCACGAACACGTTACCGCGATACTCGGCCGGGTAGGACGTGCCCCGGTAAATGGTGATGCCGGTCGCGGACGTGAAGTAGCCCGTGGCGAAGAGCTCGGTCGGAGGCAGGCTGCGCGAGAGCACCGGATCGGCGGCGCGCTGACGCGTGCGGACAACTCGCCAGGGCTCCGGTGGGCTGATGCGAAACACTTGCGCGGCGGGCCCCTCGGCGGCGATGTCGAGGATGACCGACGGGGGAATCAGGGCCGGGTTGCGCTCCAGGTAACGGGAAGGTAAGACGATTTGGCGGACGTGATTGCTGTTATTGCAGGTGAAACGGTGCCCCCAATCGTCGAACGCATGGCCGAACTGTCCCCCGCCGGAGACGGCCTCGAACGCCGACCCATCCGGCCTGAACCGAAAGTCGCGTCCCCGCACCGACACCGGTGGAGCCTCCGGCCGCGATCGGTTGTGGATCGCTCCACCGTTGGAGCTCGCCACGCCGTAAATCCATCCGTCGGGACCCCAGAGCAATCCGTTCACCAATCCCTGGACGTTGTCGGTCCCGAAACCCGTGAACATCACCTTCTTGACGTCCGCCACGCCATCGCCGCTGGTGTCCTTCGCATAGAGGATGTCCGGGGCGACCGCGATGAACACGCCCCCGTCGTAGGGCACGACCCCGGTCGGCCACGAGAGACCGTCCAAGAAAACGGTCCGCGTCTCGAATCGCCCGTCGCCGTCACGGTCGTCGAGCCGGATGACGTTTCCGGACGGTGTCTTCTCCGGAAATGGATAGCCACGCATCTCGACGACGTAAAGCCGCCCATCGGCGTCGTAGCAAGCGGCGACCGGGTCCATAACCAGAGGCTCAACGGCCAAGGGCTCCAGGCGAAATCCAGCGTGGATGCGGAACGAATCCAAGGCCGCTGCCGGCGCCATCGGTTTGATCCGTGGCAGCTCCTTCGCCAGATCGTCCTCTTGCGCGCCGGCCTCGAGGCCGAATATGGCCAGGATGAGGGCGACGGTCAGGCCGGTTGCGCGCGGGATGCGCCCCGGCTCCCATTTCATGACCATCATCGCGGAATCACCTCCGAGCCGATTCAGAAAATCTACGGCGCCGTGTCAGGAATCCTCAGCCAGCCTCTTGCGCAGGATGTCGTTCTCGCGGCGCAACTGTTCTAACTCCGACTCGGCCGTTCGGCGCGCGTCCTCCTCGGCTTTGCGCGCCGCTTCCTCCGCTTTGCGCGCCGCTTCCTCCGCTTTGCGCGCCGCTTCCTCCTTTCTCCGGGCGGCTCTTTCCTTGCTCACGGCCGCCTTGCTCGCGCGAAGCGCTGCTTGAAGCTCCGTGCCGGTCGGTATGCGGAGTCCCGTGCGGGGGTTATACAGGCGCAAGTCAATCTCGTCGCGCTCGAGATGCAGCCCCAGGACTTCGCTCGGCAATCGGCCCGCCTCCATTGTGATCGGCTTGTATTCTCTCCTCGCGAGCCGAAATCCCTGGAAGGATGGTTCGAGATACTCTTCGAGGGGATCGAAGAGAAAATACTCGCGCACCTTGAGTACATCGCGGTAGAGCTCGAACTTCGGCCCCAGATCTTCGCGGCGGGTCTTCCTCGAGGTCACTTCGAGCACGAGGTCCGGGCCCTTGCCTTCATTCCAAACCTTGTAGCTTCGGCGAGTTACCTGGTAGGGAACGTCCAAGGCGACCATCAGGTCGGGACAAACGTTTTGCTTGGGATCGCCAAGAGCGTAATAAACAAACATGTTGGAATGCAGCGCGACCATCCGGTTGTTGGCGTAATACCGGATCAACATTTCCATGAAGCCCAAGGTGACGCTGACGTGAACTCCGGTTTCGCCCAAGGGTTTTCCATCCGAATCGGGGTAGTCGATGTCAGTCTCGGACGCTGGCGGGATTCGCTTCGCGGTCGGGTAAATCGTGGCCATGGTCCTTGTGCATCCGTCTCAATGGTGAAAACAGCCGGATTGGTCAAAGCGTCAGTCCGATTCCCAACATCAGCCGGCCGGCCGGTCGGCCGGAGTCACCCCTGAATCGCGCCGGTGCGGCCCAGGGCGATGTCGAAGTCACCGACGGCCGGGACCAGCATCGCCAGGATGGCGAAGCCGTAGATGCCCGCGCTGACCAGGAACGCCGCCATGATATCTCCGTTGATCAGGCTGATGATGCAGTAGAACGTCCAGAACGGCGTCAGCAGGGAAACCAAGGTGATCGCGCGGGAGGGGTTCTTGGCGCCCAGCGAACCGAAGAGCGCCACGCTACCGGCCCCGATGAAGATCATGAAGCTCAAGAGCTGGCGGGCGAATTCTTGGTTGTTGAGCACGATCAGGAAGGCACAGAGCAAGATGCCGACCATCAGGAAGAAAATCGTGGCGAGACTGTTCGCCACCGCGGTCCGGCTGCTCGTGTAAGTGATCGCCGCGTGCAGTCCCAGCATCGCCGCGAAGTGGCAGAAGAGGAGAAAATCGATGAGGAAGAGCACCAGGTTCTCCCCCGTGAGGATCTCCAGGCCACCCATCACGAGGGCTGTCAACACCGGCAAGGCGATCATCTCTTTCGAGTTGTAGAGGACCCCGTAGAGCTTGCCGTAGATGAATTCCTTGGGCGTCAGCTCTGAAACCAGCAGTAAATCGAGCGCGCCGGTGTCGCGCTCGCTGGTGATCGCGGTGACCCCCTGCGCGTTGATCAGGATAAGGCTGAGGATCGCCAGGCCGATCGGAATCATGCCCAGCATCGACCACAGCGGGTTCACCAGCTCCCGGCTCAGATGGAAGAACAGCCCCATCCCCAAGACGAACAGGAGGACGTAGCATCCCTTGATGATGAGCGGCTTGGACCCATACGCGCGGGTCTTGAGCTCGCGCCAGAGGATCGGGTTGGCCCACGGGTGGCGATAGGGCTTGGCTCTTGACGCTTTGCGGCGGTGGGTTCGCCTGGGCACGTGCAACCCGGTGGTCGGTCCCGGTTCACCGTCACCGCCCTTCGCTGACCCGGCCGTTGCCGCGGCGGCGGGAATCGTTCTCGGTCGTTCGGAAACGGCACCGACACCGTGGCCCGCCGCGGTCGAGGCCGCTCTACTGACCGCGACCGTCGCCTCGGCGGGTTCCTCTAGATCGACTTCAACCAGTGTCTCGATCGCCTCGACCTCGCCTTCCTCACGCGATTCGCGCGGCTCGTTCCGGCCGGGGTTCCAGGTGCGCAGCTTCCAGGTCCCGAAGGCCACCAAGGCCGCCGCGAAGGTCAATCGGGCACCAATGTAGACGAGGCTCGACGCCCGCACCACCCCGGTGAGCTGGTTGGTCTGGGGATAGAGCACCGCCAGCATGGCGCGATACGGGTTGAGCACCTCCACGACCGGCACCCCCATGAACTCGAGAGTGGGGTAGAAGATCGCAAACAGCTCGACCCCCGCGACCGAGAAGACGACCATCAAGATGGTCAGCGAGATCGACTGAAAAGTGCGGTCCCGCCACAGCGCGATCAACAAACCGAGAGCTCCGCCCGCCACCCCGGAGGCCGCCGTCACGGCAAAGAGGTTCACCACCTGCCCGAACGAGATCCCACCGAAAAACGCGCAGAGCGACAGCAATCCCACGCTCGCCGCCAGAATCGTCAGAACGTTCAAGAGCCCCGCGACCAGCTTACCCAGCACAATCTCGAGGTCAGAGAGATCGGTCATCAGCAGCAAACTCAACGTGCGGCGATCCTTCTCATACGACACCGCGGCGGCCGTGAACAAGGGTGCGAAGAACAACATCAAGGTCAACTGGAGCATCGCAAACATGATGTAGAGGATGCCCCCAAACCGCGCCACCACCCCCACTTCGCGGACGTCCTGCCATCCGATGACGTACTGCCACGAGGTCCACAGGAGGATGAACAGGAAGCTGGCGAACGAGGCCCGCCAAAGGTAATACCGCATCGGACGAGGAGCGATCAGAACCTCGCGGGCAATCATGGGTCCGGCAAACAAGGACGAGCCTCCAACGTCGGAATTCGCGGCGGGCAGGATGACACTGCTGGGTGACGATCAGTGCGGAGGATTGAGGGCGCGGGGGCGGCTCTCCCTCGCCCGCAGTCTCGCCGCGGGAAGCTGAGATCGAGCGCGCGCACCATTCCGCTTTCTGTTACGGTCCACCCACGACCGTTTGTTCGGGATTTCGAAACCGATTCTTCGAAAAGATCAGTGTACCAGATGGCCGATTCGCGCACCAAGGCGAGCTCGGCGGCGTGCGAGTGAATGTTTGGATGCAAGAAGGGATGTCCCAAGCATGCGTTTTCGTCTGGATTCGTCGGAGTAACCGGGAGCGCCGGCAAACTGGAACGTGCCCGTTGCCGAGGAAGCGAGGCGATTTGACGTTTTGTTCTCCGACGCGATATCTTATGACTAAGAGCCGTGCACTGTTTTTGCGTCGACCGTGCCGCATCTCCATCAAGCCGCTCGGTGACCTCATGGCCCCAAATCAAGCTTCAACGACGAGCTGGATTCAGAAGAATCTTGGTGTCTGCGGCGGCGACGCGTGCATTCGAAACACACGCCATACCGTGGCGGGCTTGGTGCAATGGCGAAGGCTGGGTCTGTCCGATAACAACATCCTCGAGCACCACCCCGACCTGAGTCAATCCGACCTGGAGGCAGCCTGGGCGTACTACGAGCAGCACCCCGAGGAGATCGACCGAGTCATTCGGGATGACGAGGCATCCTGACGCTCGGGCCGGCTCCTCGGCGGCGACGCAGATGACCGATGATATTTAAAATGAAGTTTTAGATATATCAGATCATCCCGCTGGTTGCTAGACATGGTGGTTAGTACGGACCCGCTGGCTGACCGGATTGCTTTTCTCCACCGGTCCGGTAGTCTAGCACGAGAGAATGGCTCGCGCAATAGCTCGGCCAGGCTCATCAGTGGACTGTTCGGTCGAGGGAAATCCGTTCGATTTGAAGAGATATCGGCCATGAGCCACATCCCAGCCACGATCACGGCCCTCGAGGCGATCGTGCGGTTCAACCAGGACCGCAAGCCCAAGCTGGTGCGGCTCAAGCTGCGGCGGATGTTGCAGGATCCGTTCACGTTTTTTCGAGGGACGAATCACCTGTTCGTGGCGTCCTGGCCCGAGCTGCAGCCGCCCGAGGCCGGGCCGGACATCCTGATCTGCGGTGATCTGCACCTGGAGAATTTCGGCGCCTACCGGACGACGGAAGGGGACTTCCGTTACGACATCAATGACTTCGACGAGGCCATGGTCGCCCCGAGCAGCATGGACCTCGTCCGGTGCACCACCAGCATCTTCCTCGCCGCCGAGCAATGGAGGCTAACGCCGACGCAGGCTACGAGCATGTCGCTGGCTTACCTGGAGCATTACCGTAAGGCCGTGCTCGCAGCGACCAGGGCGGGGGCCGTCGGCGAGGTCGCTCCGCGGAGCGGCCACGGAGCGATCTGGGAGCTACTGGGAACGACAGCCAGCGGCATCCAGCAGGCGCTTCTGGAACGAAACACCAAGCGCCGAGCCAACGGCCGGCCAATCATCCGCCGCGCCGCTAACCATCCCGAGGTCTCGCGCAGGCGGCTCGATCTGATCCGCGAGACCATGGAGGCCCACGGCGGAAAGGTGGGTGAGCCGGGCGCCTTCCGCGTCCATGACGTGACCGGGCGCATCGCCGGAGTGGGGAGCCTGGGGGTCCGCCGCTACCTGGCCCTGCTCGAGGGAGAAGGCCCTCCCAACGGCTATCGGCTTCTCGACATCAAGCAGGTCGAGCCATCGGTCCTCGCGGGGCGCAGCCTGGCTCCGCAACCCGACTACGGCGGAGACGAGGCGAGGCGGGTCGTCCAGGCGCAGACCACGCTGCAAGGCCACCCCAGCGCCGGGCTGGACACACTGCAGATCGGCCGGCACTCGTATCGGATCCGGGAGATGATCCCCGAGGAAAACCGCTCCAGCCTCGACCGGTTCCGCAAGCAGCCGGCCAAGCTGCGCGAGGCGGTCGAGACCGCGGGCCTCTTGACCGCCTGGTCCCATCTCCGCGGCGGCCGTCTGGCGCTCGGCCCTAATCAGGACCAGAAGCAGGACCACTGGCCCGAGCTCGCGGACTGGTCAAGCGGCGCGGCGATCGATGCCGTACTCGCCGCCGCGGCCCGATACGCCGAACGCACCAACCAAGGGTACGCCGAGTTCCGCCAGGGCGTCCGCGATGCCCGTGGCGTGACGCATTGTCTCGAGCAATCGGCCGTGGACAGAGAGCGGAAACCGGTACCCACCTAGTTATCAACGGTATCGTTCACCATGCCGCTCGGGCTTCTGAGGGCCATGCCGTGAGAGATATCCGAGTCGCCGCCGCCCAATTCGAACATCGTAATCACGACAAGGTGTACAACCTTGCCCGGATCGAGGGACTGACGCGGCGGGCCGCGGAGCAGGGGGCCGAAATCGTGAGCTTCCATGAGTGCTCGATCTCCGGCTACACGTTTCTCCAGCATCTGAGCCGCGCCGAGCTGGCCGGGATGGCCGAGCCGGTTCCCGGCGGTCCCTCGGTACGGGCGCTCCATGCGATCGCCCGCGCGTATGGCGTCGTCGTGATGGCCGGCCTGGTCGAAATCGACCCACAGGGTCGATTCTACAACTGCTATCTGACCGTCGGCCCCGAGGGATTCATCACAAAATATCGAAAACTCCACACATTCATTAACCCGAGCCTGAGCCCGGGCGATTCCTACAATGTGATCGACCTGCTTGGCATCAAGGCCGGTTTCTTGATCTGCTACGACAATAACCTGCCCGAGAACGTACGGATCACGGCGATGCTGGGGGCGGAGGTGATCTTCATGCCGCACGTGACCGGCTGTCTCCCCTCGACGATGCCGGGTCGGGGGATCGTCGAGCGCGCCTTGTGGGAGAACCGTGAGCGCGACCCCGTGCGGCTGCGTGTGGAGTTTGAAGGTCCCAAGGGGCGCGGCTGGCTGATGCGGTGGCTCCCCGCGCGGGCGTGGGAAAACAGCGTCTACGCCGTCTTCAGCAACGCGATCGGAGTCGACGACGACACCATCAAGCCGGGCCTGGCGATGATCATCGACCCGTTCGGCGAGGTCGTGGCGGAGAGCCGGGCGCTGGGCGATGACGTCGTGGTGGCGCTGCTCGCGCCGGAGAAACTGGAGCAGTCCTCGGGCCGCCGCTACCTGCGGGCTCGCCGCCCCGAGCTGTACGGCAAGCTCGTCGAGCCGCCACCGCCAGGTCAAGGACCCGTCACACACCCGGGCTGGAGGGTGGCACGGCCCAAGGCCTCGCATTGACAATACATGGCGCGGCTTCATACGATCGAGTCATTCCTGTCCCGCGTGGCCAACTGGAGCAATCTCGACGTGTCTCGGTCGGTGCGGACACATCTTTGCCGCGCGTTGGTTCGCTTGCTGGCGGCCGCCTCATGTCCATGGTGGGGGATCCAGGCCTGTCAAGCGGCGGGCTGCCACGTGCCGGACCGTCCGGTCTTGCAGTCCGGGCTTTCGTGGGAGCACGATCGCGCGTTCGACCTGAACGAACGGCCGGTCGCGCTGGCTCCTCCTGTTCTCGCTCATCCACCGTGCCAGGGTGAAACTCCGCACGTGCTGGACTCCTCGATCTTTACAGTCGACCTTGCGTTACTCGATCGCATCGGTGTCAACCCTCCCGGTCGATGCGACCCACTGGCCATGCACTCGCCGCGCGAGCACTGCCAACCCACCTCACCACGCCGCGAACGCCCACCGCGAACGTTCGAAATCGGTGTCACAATCAAGTTGGCGGCCTGAGCGTCGTTTGGGTCGTGGGCATTTGCACGAAACGATTCGAGCAAGGTGGGGGTGATCCTCGCGTGGATCGCGCGCCGATCAAGATTGCGCTGCTCCTGGATACGCTGGCCGCTCTGCTGGGGCTGATCTCCGGATGCCAGCCTGCCGGGCCGCTGGGGCAAGCCGGGGTCGAATTGACGCCTCCCGCGTCGTGGCGCCCGGTTGAAGCATCCGCCCAGATCGTTCCCGGCGTGCCGCTGGCGGCCTGGTCCGGTCCGGACGGCTCGTCGCTGGTGCTCTACCGCACCCTGTGGGTGCCGGCAGGCACGGCGGAGATGCTGGCCGAGGCCCTGGGGAACCGCCTGGAAAACCTTCCCGGTCTGCGGCTGCTGGTCAAGCGCACGGAGACCGCGGGCGGTCGAGCCGCCGCTCGGGTCGAGGTAGTCGCGCCGGGGACCGGCGGCGCCCTGGCGGCCACCGGGCTGGGGACGCCGGTCGAACCGACCGGCAAGACGCTCTTCCCCACCCGCCAGGTCACCCTGGGCTTCGCCCGGCCAGGCGATACGCTCTACCTCACCTGGCACGTGCCCGAATCCTCGTACCAACAAATCGCGCCCGAGATCCAGACCACGCTCGATTCGCTCCGCTTCGCCGCCAGCGGAAAGCCGTCGTCCAGCGCAGACTGATTCGCTCTCTTCGATTTCATTCATTCGACCAGTTCCGTCGCGCCGCTTCGTCTTCGGGATCGAACGCGAAGCAGGGGGAGCCACCGCCCATGACTCTTGAGGCACGTCCCATGCGCGACCGTCTCGGGCGGGTTTACACGCCCGCCGTCGGCCCGCGACTGCGCCCTTTTCTCTGGATCATCCTGATCGGCTTCGCCTTGCTCGGTGCCAACGGCGTCTACCTGTCGAGCGTGACCGCGCTCACGTGGTCACTCAAGACCACGCAGCAAACGCCCTTCTATATGCTGATGGTTGCTCTTCATCTGCTGCTGGGCTTCTTCTTGATCGGGCCGTTCCTGGTTTTCGGCTTGATCCATCTGGCGACGTCGTGGCGGCGGCCCAACAAGGCCGCCGTTCGATTCGGCCTGGCACTCCTGTCCACCGCGTTCGTGATCCTGGTCTCCGGGTTGGTCCTGGTCCGGCTGGGAGGGTTCGAGGTTCGCGACCCGACGGTCCGCGAAGCGGGCTACTGGCTGCACGTGCTGGCGCCGCTCGTCGCGATCGTGGTTTACGTCAAGCATCGCCTGGCCGGTCCGCGGATCCGCTGGGTGTGGGCCAAGCGATTGAGCGTGGCCGTCGCCGGCTTCGTCGTCTTGATGGGGCTGCTCCACTTCCAGGATCCGCGGTCCTACGGCGTCAAGGGGCCGAAGGAGGGAAAGCCGTACTTCTATCCCTCGGAAGCCATCACGTCCAACGGCAAGTTCATCCCGCCGCGGACCTTGATGATGGACGACTACTGCATGAAATGTCATCAGGACGCCTACAACGGTTGGTTTCACTCGGCGCACCACTTGAGCTCGTTCAACAACCCGGCCTATCGGGCGACCGTGCGCGAGACGCGCCGCGTTTCCATGGCGATCGACAACTCGACCCATGCCGCTCGCTGGTGCGCCGGCTGCCACGACCCCGTCCCCTTTTTCTCGGGTGAGTTCGACAATCCCAATTATGACGACGTGAACGACCCAACCAGTCAGTCCGGCATCACCTGCACCACCTGCCACGGCATCACCAACATCAACAACACCCGCGGCAACGCCGCCTACACCATCGAGGAGCCCCAGCACTATCCCTTCGCCTTCAGCGATAACCCGATCTTGCAATGGATTAACAACGCACTCGTGAAGGCGAAGCCCGAGATGCACAAGAAGACGTTCTTCAAGGAGGTCCTCAAAGACCCCAAATTCTGCTCGACCTGCCACAAGGTGGGCCTGCCGGTCGGAGTCACTCATTACAAGGATTTCGTCCGAGGTCAGAACCATTACGACTCCCATCACCTGTCGGGCGTTTCCGGCCACGGGGCCCGGAGCTTTTACTACCCCGAGGTGGCCAAGTCGAGCTGCAACGATTGTCACATGGAGCTCAAACCCTCCGCCGACTTCGGCGCCAAGGACTTCGACGGCAAGGGGGGGCGGAAGATCCACGACCACCTGTTCTTGGGCGCCAATACCGGCCTGGCCGCCTTGCTGGGAAACCAGGAGGTCGTCGAGAAACACGCCAGGTTCCTGAGCGACAAGAAAATCAGGGTCGACATCTTCGGCCTGCGCGAGGGAGGGGTGATCGAAGGTAATCTGCTGGGGCCGCTTCGTCCCGAGGTGCCCACGCTCAAACCAAGGGGGCGGTACCTCGCCGAGGTCGTGGTCAGGACGCTCCAGGTCGGGCACCCCTTCAGCCAGGGGACCACCGATTCCAACGAGATCTGGGTCGAGCTGATCGCTCGATCCGGCGGCCGCGTCATCGGCCGGTCCGGCGGTATCAACCCCGAGGGCGCGGTCGATCCTTATTCGCATTTCATCAACGTCTACATGCTGGACCGCGAGGGCAACCGCATCGACCGGCGTAACCCGCAGGACATCTTCGTGCCGCTGTACAACAAGCAGATCCCCCCCGGCGCCGGCCAGGTCGTCCACTTCGCGCTCGATGTTCCCCAAGCCGAACGCGGACCGATCACGCTCGAAGCCAGCGTCAACTACCGCAAGTTCGACCGGACCTATATGGACTACATCTACGGCAAGGGACAGGGGCCCAAGCTGCCGGTGGTCGTCATGGCACGGGACCAGGTTCAGCTTCCGGTCGAGGGAGGACCGCCGGCCGCCAACGACCCGTCGCCGATCGAGCCGTCATGGCAGCGCTCGAATGACTACGGCATCGGCCTGCTCCTGGAAGGGAGCACGACGGGAGGCCAGAAGGGAGAGCTGAAACAGGCCGAGCAGGTCTTCCTCAGGGTCGCCGAGCTCGGGCCCGCCGACGGGTGGGTGAATCTGGCCCGCGTTTATCAGAAGGAAGGCCGGATCCCCGAAGCCCTGACCGCGCTCGAAAAGGCCTCCCGCCACGAAAAGCCGGCCGCGCCCTGGGTCATCAACTGGTTGAGCGGCCAGATCAACTTCCGCAACGGAGACGTCGACGCGGCGATCCAGAGCTTTGTGTCGGTGCTCAACACCAGGATCCCGGAGCGTAAGTTTGACTTCAGCCTTGATTACGAGGTCAACAACGAGCTCGCGGCCGCACTCTATGCGCGAGCCCGGAGCATCATGCCGCTCTCGAGCCCGGAACGGCTCGATGATCTCAAGAAGACGATCGCCGCCTACCGCCGCACTCTCGCCATCGATTCCGAAAACGTGGCAGCCCATCACGGCCTGGGGCAAGCCTACGGGACGCCTCCCTGGGGCGAGACGAGGTCGAGCCCATCGGCAACGGAAGCAACACCCGTTGACGAGGGCGCGGCCGGGCCGGTTGACGCCGACGCGCTCGTGAAGCTGGCCGCCTCGGCCGCTGATGGCCGATCGTCCAGCCCAGAGCGCCGGACACGGGCGCTACGCCTGGTGCGCGATGTCGCGCGGTTCGTGGACGGTCCGCGCCCGCGCTACCAATCGCGGCTGGAGCCGCTGCACGAGCTGGTCGAGGTCCTCGGTCCCGCCTGGGACCGGGAGACTGATCCCGCCACTGTCGTGGCGCTGGGCCGGGCCCTGGAAGTGACCCACGAACGGCTGCAGCAACTGCTCAGGCCGGACGAAACGGCCGAGGGTAAAGCCTTCGCCAAGGCACGCAAGAAAGACCCGGCTGCCAATCACAACGCCCAACCGATCGTGATCCATTCGCTGCACCGGCCCGGCGCGCCCTTGATCGACCCGCCGGTCGCCTCGGCCGGGGGCGCACCTGGAGCGGAAACCACAATCCAGACGAGCGTCGCCGGCGCAATCCCGGCGCACGCACGGGAGAACCGACAATGAGCTCCGATCGAATCACGCACGACACCAGACGCCTGGGCTGCCTGCTCTTGATCCTCGTGCCTTGCGGTTGCGGGCCCGGCGTGGCAAAGCCCGTCGTCCCCGCGGCCGTCGCGCCGGTCCGCCAGGCGGAGGTCAAGGCCGAAATCTTGCCTGCCGTGAAGTTTGTGGAGATCACCAAGGAGGCGGGCATCGCGTTCGTGCACGATAATGGTGCGCTCGGAGAGAAGCTCCTGCCCGAGACGATGGGTGCGGGCGTGGCCTTCCTCGATTATGACGGCGACGGCGACCAGGACCTCTTCTTCGTCAACTCGTCGTACTGGCCCGGCCACGAAGTCAAGCCCGCCCCCACCCAGGCCCTCTACCGCAACGACGGCAAGGGGCACTTTCAGAATGTGACCAGGGAGGCCGGCCTGGATAAAACGTTCTACGGCCAGGGAGTGGCCGTCGGCGACTACGACAACGACGGCCATCCCGACCTGTACGTCACGTCCGTCGGCCGCGGCTATCTCTTCCGCAACGACGGCAAGGGACACTTCGAGGACGTCACCGCCCCCGCCAACGCCAAGGGGCCCAACGGTTGGCTGACCGGCGCCGCGTTCCTCGACATCGACAACGACGGTGATCTCGACTTGTTCATCGGCAACTACGTCACCTGGACGCGCGACATCGACAAGGTCCAAGGTTTTCAGCTCACCGGCATCGGCCGGGCTTACGGACCGCCGACGTCGTTCGGCGGCTCGTTCTGCGCGCTCTTGCGCAACGACGGCGGCCGGTTCACCGACATCAGCGAGGAGGCGGGGGTCCAGGTCCGCACGCCTGACCTCAAAGTGCCCGTCGGCAAGTCGCTGGGCGTGGCTCCCTACGACGTCGACGGCGACGGGCTGGTCGACATCGCCGTCGCCAACGACACGGTCCAGAACTTCTTCTTCCACAATAAAGGGAAGGGCAAATTCGAGGAGATCGCCATCATCTCGGGCATCGCATTCGACCAGTCGGGCTCGCCCCGAGGAGGCATGGGCATCGCCTGGGCATACTTCATGAATGACGAGCGGCTGGGTCTGGCCGTCGGCAACTTCGCCAACGAGATGACGGCGCTCTACGTCTGCGACCAGCCTGCGACACTCCAGTTCTCGGACCTGGCCAACCTGTACGGCCTGGGCGCGCCGACTCAGCCCCCGCTGAAATTCGGCCTGTTCTTTTTCGACTACGACCTGGACGGCCGGCTCGACCTGCTCTCCGCCAACGGTCATCTCGAGCCCGAGATCTCCAAGGTCCAGGCCAGCGAGAGATACGAGCAACCGGCACAACTCTTCTGGAACTCGGGCCGGCCTGGCCGGGCGCTCTACGTCCTGATCAAGCCGGAGAACGCCGGTCCCGACCTGTTCCAACCGATCGTGGGCCGCGGAACCGCCTATGCCGATATCGACGGTGACGGCGACCTTGACGTCGTCATCACGGTCAACAACGGTCGGGCGCGGCTCTTTCGCAACGACGGTGGAAATCGCAACCACTGGATTCGGGTGGAGCTGGCAGGGAACGGCAAGACGACCAACCGCGACGCCATTGGAGCCAAGGTCCAGCTCAAGGCCGGCGACACCGTCTGCCAGCGCCAGCTCTTCCCCGCCCAGAGCTATCTCTCGTCCGTCGAGCTCCCCCTCACCCTTCGGCCTGGGACAGCTCGATCACGCCGACGAGCTGACCATCACCTGGCCCTCGGGCAAGGTCACAACCTTGAAAAACCTCAAGGCCGACCGGGTGCATCGAATCTCGGAAGATGCGGGGCCGCGCGAATAATCCCGGCGGTGAGCGCTGACGGCCTGTCAGTCTTCGATTGGCGGGTTGACAAGCGGCTCGCAAATCAGAGAAAGCGTAAGATTAAAAACACCGGTGGCTAGCGCCGTTCCGCTCATATTCCACGGTCCATTTGGTCGTGAGACGCTCCTGTGAGCGGCACGGCGCTAGCCGCCGGTGAACTTCATTTCACCGCCATTCCGCGGTACATCGTTCCGTGCGTTCGCGGTGTCTCCTCCAGCAAGAATTGGTCGAGCGTGAGGACGCGGAAGGGTTGCTCCGCGATCAAGGCTTTCACGTCGATGTCCAGCCGGCAGCCGCCCGCCAGCCTCCGCTGTAGCCAGTTCAGTCGCCGTTGCCACCGCTGGACGCTGGGGTCTTCGCTCAGGCCGTGCTCCAGGAAAACGAACCGGCCTCCCGGCTTCAAGACGCGGTAAACCTCCGCCAGCGCGCGCCGCGCGTCGGGGATGCTGCACAGCGTCCAGGTGCTCACGACGTGATCGAACCGCTGGTCCGCAAAGGGTATTTCCTCGGCGGTCCTCACTCTCTGGTCCACCTCGATCCTGCTCTGCTCGATTCGCTTGCGGGCGAACCGGCCCGTCCCGATGCCGGGATCGACCGCGGCGATTCGGCCCACCTGCTCGGGATAATGTTCAAGATTGAGGCCGGTGCCGAAGCCGATCTCCAGGACTTCGCCGTGCACATCGGCGAGTAGCTCCTTGCGGAGACCGGTCAACTTGGGGTCTCTCATCACCCAGTCGCAGAGCCGGGGAAAGATCAGCCGTGAGTAGAAACCCATCGACGGAATAGCCTCCATCAATCGGTTGGGGTGAACGATTCGCCGGGCTTCAATTCCTTGAACCGGAAGTTCCGCCAGCGGACCTGAAATGGTCCGCTCCCCTTGGCAATCCCGTGAACCTGCAGCCCGATGAAGCCGTGTTCGTCCAGGTCATCGGTGAAGTCGGCGCAGGGAACTCCGTTCAGCCAGGAGCGGTAGCGTTTGCCCTGGACGACGATCCGGTAGCGATTCCAATCGTTGTCCTTGAAGGCGTCCCGAGCCTCCGCCTTGATCTCGCAGATCCAGTGGTCGCGGCGTGATTCGTCGTAGAACCTGCCGGCCGTGCCCGATCCTTGCCGGTCGATCTCGCATTGTGGACCGTAGACGACTCCCGCTTTGCGCCGCTTCTTGGGATCAAGGGGATCGGGACCATCCTTCTCGTAGGCATGGCTGCGGACCTGAACGCCCGAGTTCAGTCTGGGATCGCACTTGACCTCCAGATCCAGGACGAAGTCCTTGAAGTCACCCTTGCAGAGGAACGTGTTGGAGCTGCCCTCGGCCGTCGTGCCGACAATCGCGCCGTCCTCAACCTTGTAGCTGGCGAATCCACCCCGCACAGTCCAGCCGTCGAGCGTTTTGCCGTCAAAGAGCGGCGTCGAGCGCGCGTCGTCCGCGCGGGCGGTTCCAACCGGGATAAGGACAAGCACCAGCACCGGGATGAGCATCAAGGGCTTTGTCATGGTAGGAGTCTCCAGATTCACATGGTGGAGGATCGCCTGATGGTCCGTCGAGCATGAGGTCGCCCCCAATTGTGCTGACGCGGGTCCCCGGCGTCAAATCGTGACCTGTTACGGATTCCGCGCCGTGTCGCCCGCTCCGCGGGCTGGGGAAATGTGGAGAAGACCCGGGTCTTGGGGCTTACGCCCCAGGCTGTCGCGTTGCCGCCCGCTCCGCGGGCGCGGGACAAAAGGGATTAATCCACCTTTCACAGTCACGAGCGCCGCACCCCCTCGCACCCGGCGGTTTCGGAACGTATCGATTTGCCCGACTCACCGGCTTGTGTTTTGCCCGTCAACGTACGATAATTGTTTAACGAGCGCATCGAGGAGCCAGTGGTATGACGCGGCGCTCACGAATGGGGGTTGGGCCAATGCTCACGATCGCGGGACGGGCGAATTCGGGTTACTGCGACGGAGTCACGCGGCGCGATTTCCTCAAGATCGGCGGCCTGGCGCTCGGGGGGCTCTCGCTGCCCCAGTTGCTGCAGGCCGAAGCACGAGCAGGGGTCTCGCAGTCGCACAAGGCGGTCATCATGGTCTTCCTGGCCGGCGGGCCGCCGCACCTCGACATGTTCGATCTCAAACCGGGGGCTCCCAGCGGCATCCGCGGTGAATACAAGCCGATCCCCACGAACGTGCCGGGCCTGGACATCTGTGAATACATGCCCCGGCTGGCGCGAATGATGGACAAGTTCACAGTGATCCGCTCGCTGGTCGGCGCCGGGGGCGACCATTCAGCGGGCCAGTGCCTCACCGGGTACAAGGACTTGATCAGCAAGGTACAGGGGGGCCGGCCGAGTCTCGGGGCCATCGTTTCCCGGCTCGAAGGCCCGGTTCAACCCGACGTGCCGCCGTTCATCGGGCTCTCGCCGCGGACAGGCGAAGTGCGTTGGGGCAATCCCGGCGACCCAGGCTACCTGGGGCTTGCCCATGCCCCGTTCACGCCCTTCCGGAGCGAGGCAAAGGGAAGACGAAACCCCAGGCAGCCCAGCAGCGATGCGGGGTTGAGCCTGGACGACAAGGTCATCACGCCCGAGCGTCTTTCCGGCCGCCGGTCGCTGCTCGGTCAGCTCGACGCCCTGAGGCGCACGTTCGACCACGACCAGGCGATGCAAGGGATGGACGGCTTTACGCAGCGGGCCTTCGACGTTCTCGGGTCGCGCCGGGTTTTCGAGGCACTCGACCTCTCCAAAGAAGACCCGCGGCTGCGCGAACGGTACGGCGTCGGCGACATGCGGAACGAGGCCGACGGCCCCCCCTGCTGCATGGACCACTTCCTGATGGCCCGCCGCCTGGTCGAAGCCGGCGCACGAGTCGTGACCATCTCGTTCGGCCGCTGGGACACTCACGGCCAGAACTTCCGGTCGTGCCGCACCCGCATTCCCAAGCTCGACATGGCCCTCTCGACCCTGGTCGAGGACCTGCACCTGCGCGGGCTGGACAAGGACGTCTCCGTGGTCGTCTGGGGCGAGTTCGGCCGCACCCCCAAGATCAACAAAGATGCCGGCCGCGACCACTGGCCCCCCGTCAATTTCGCCCTCCTGGCCGGCGGCGGCATGCGCACCGGGCAGGTCATCGGCTCGACCGACAAGCAAGCCGCTTACGCCAAGGACCGGCCGGTCTCATTCCAGAACGTCTTCGCCACGCTCTACCACAACCTCGGCATCGACCCCGCCGCCGCCGTGGCCGATCGAAGCGGCCGGCCCATGTACTTGCTCGAAGAGCAGCAGCCCATCCGCGAGGTCGTGTGAAATCAATCGAAGGACGAAGACAATACGAGCCACAGATGAACACAGATAAACACAGATGAAGAGAGGACAAGGATGAAGAGCGACGTCGCCTTTGGCAAGCCTCTGCTGGATATCAAGCGGTACGAGCATCCGAGCTTCCCGACCTGACGATGTCTTGCTGTTTCTTATCTGTGTCTATCTGTGTTCATCTGTGGCTAAGTCTCTTTCCGAGATTGGTCTAATCGCCTTTCTTGGCCGCCGGCCGGCGGATTGGGAGTCCCATCTCTTCCAGCAGCCCGACATGGCGATACGGCTTCTTTCCCTTGTAACGGTCGAGGACCCTGCGGCACTCGGATTTCTCCGGGTTCTTGTCGAGCAGGAGGTCGATGGCCTTCTGTTGCCAATTGACGGCCGCCGCGAAATCAACGGCCTCGGCGCACGCGGCGGCGAGCGTTCTCAGGCACTGCGGCTCATTCCAGCCGGTTAATTCGCACGCGCGGGTCGCCGAGACAACCGCCTGCTCACTATTGCGAATCTTTGCATCCGGGCAGGTTGCCAGCAGCCAGGCACGCTCCCTGAGCGCCCGCGCTGAGTCCGGCGCAAAACGGAGGACTTCCTCCAGGTCCTCCAGGGCCTTGTCGTACTTGTCGATCGAGAGGAGAACGACGGCTCGATTGCCGTGCGAATCGGGACTCTGGGGATCGAGCTCGACGGCCTGATCGAGGACGGCCAGGGCCTTCCGAGTATCCCCTCGCATCAAGAACATCGATGCGAGCCCACGAAAGGCGTCGGGGTGTTTCGGGTCGAGCTCGAGGGCCTGCTTGAATTCGGCCTGGGCTTTCTTCGGATCCCTCTTCTCGAGGTCGATCATCCCCCGGCCGATGTAAATCAACGCGCAGCGGGAACCCAGGTCGACGGCCGCCTCGAAATCGCGCAGTGCCTTGTCATAGCTCTTCATGTTGTAGTGGAAAATGCCCCGCTCGACGAATGCATAAGAGTTTCGGGAGTCGAGCTCGATGGCCTTGTCCAGATCGGCCAGGGCCTGGTCGAGCCGATTTCTCCACTGCCAGAGGTATCCTCGTACGATCAAGGCCGGCACGTATTTCGGGTCCAGCCGCAACGCTTCATCCACGTCGGCCACGGCATGATCCAGGTCGTCGTTCTCGTACCGGACGACTCCTCTCATCAGGAAGGCGAACGCGCTCCTGGGGTTGGCCGTGATCTGCTGCGAGAAGAATGGCTCGGCCTGACGGAGCGGAATGACGGCCCCGGAGGGGGTCCAGCCGCGCAGGCCCTCGGTCAGGTCCGAGAGCAGCAATCGATTCCCGTCGGATTGCTCCACGACGTAGACGTGGCCCGCCGCGCCGGGAGCGATCTTCCTGCCAGCGTCCCAGAGTCCAAACGACGGCGTCCTTTGCACACATTCTGATGCGCGTTCCTCGGGACGACTCGATTTCCGCGGGATGAGCGAAGTGTTCAGCTTGTGTCCAAGGGCGGGGTCCGACGCGCGAGCGGGAGCGCAGACCACGACCGCGCCCAGGAGAGCAACCAGCCGAAGCGCCGCACGGCGAGACATGAGCGGAATCCTTTCCGAGTACGAAGGGCTGCCGGATCGCCGGTCAATATGTCGCGGAATGCGAAAAGAGGCAAGGCGGAAATGGAAGGAGCGGAACCGCGCAACGCCGCCGGTCATTACTGCCCCGTGCCGGTCCTCAGTGCTCAGCGCGTCTCGGCGGCGACCGGGTCGGAGGGGAGGTCGAGCGAGCTCCGCATCGTCTCGGAGCTCATCGTCTCGGCCGGCCGCACGCGGCCGGCCAGCCCGAGGCTGAGCATGGTCGCGACCACGGCGAGCAGCCCGACCCTGTTGAAGTTGTGGAGAGCGCCGTCGGTCGATTTCACCAGGATCTGACCGCCAATCGACGCGCCCACGCCCGAGGCCAAGTGCTGGACCGCCGAGTTGGCGCTCATGAACCCGCCGCGGCGCCGGCGGTCGACGCTCCCCGTGATCATCGTCAGGGCGGCCACCATCCGGCCCGCGTTGCTGAGCATGAACGTCCCCACCACGCCGACCGCCAGCGCCAGCGGAACCCGCGGCAGGTTCGTCACCACGAGCATCAAGCCGATCGAGATCGTCGCCACCACCCGATAGACCGGCAGCTTGCCGTAATGGTCGGCCAGCCGGCCGATCAGCGGAGCGCCGACGAGCGTCAGAAGGCCGCCGGTGACATAGACCCAGACCAGGCCGGTCTTCTCGTCCACGCCGACATTCGACACCAGGGACACGGGGATGTACGGGATCACCGAAAAACTCCCCAGCATGACCGCGACGGTCAGAGCGAAGGAGCGCAGGTGATTCGAATCGCTAAAGGTATCGAGGATCTGGAGCAAGGGGTGAGAATGAGACGCGTCATGAAGGTGGTCGCGCAACGGCGGCAAGACGCGCAGGCCGCCGAACAAGACCGGCAAGCCCAGGCCCGCCAGGATCAAGAACGGGACGTGCCAGCCCAGCACGGTACCCACGTACAGACCGGCCGGCACGCCGACGACCGACGCAACCGCGAAGGCCGACATCAAGACCCCGGTCGCGCGGCCGCGCCGTTCTTCGGGGAACACGTCGGTGATGATCGCCAGCGCCATGCCGCCCAGGATCCCTCCAAAGGCACCCGTCAGCACCCGCGCGGCCAGCAGCGTGTAATAGCCGCGCGACAACCCGCAGAACAGCGTGCCCAGCAGGAAGCCCGCGTAGAGCGTCAGGAACGCGTCCTTGCGGCCGAACCGGTCCATGATCGAGGAGCCCAACAGCCCGGCCAGCCCGGCGGCGATGGTATAAGACGCGACGATCCAGCCGAACTGCGCGGGGTCGATCGCAAACTTCCTCATCAACTGCGGGCCCAGCGGCATCACGACCATGAAGTCGACGATGCTCGTAAACTGGACCGACGCCAGGATCGAGAGCAGCACGATCTCACGCCGCCGCACCTCGGCCGCCGTCGCAATGGCCTCAACCTGACCCCCCGAAGCCGCCCCCTTGGACTCCATCTCTCGCCTCTCATCGAGCCGTCATCGCAACCCAACCCGACCGACGAAGTCCTCCGCTCGGCTCCTCTCCCGCGCTGAGGGCCGATGCAAGGCCAGCGGCCGGCCGCCTGGAGAATTGTACCCGTGGGGCAAGGTCCGGATGAAGGGAGGCGGTCTCCGTGAGATCCATGACGGTCTGCTCCTGTTCGGGAAATCGTCGACGAATTGTCGGTGCGGATTCGTGGCCGTCCGGTAGAATCACATGTCAGGGGCGAGTCGGCGAGGACCACGATCGGGAGGCAAGCTATGAGCAAGAGCGAAGAGACGACGGAACAGGCTCTGCCAGTCGAGCCGAATCTGGAGCGGTCGTTTCTGGCGGACATCAAAGTGCCACCGATGATCCAGAAGGCCCTGGAGAGGCATCGGCGTGATCTGCCCGAGCTAATGAAGCGGCACGCTGACGAGTGGGTGGCCTACCGCGGAGAGGTGCGGCTGGAATTCGGCCGATCGCAGCGGGCGCTGTACCACAAGTACCTCGACCGCGGACTTAACCTCGATGAATTGGTGGTCCTCGGAGTCGAACCGCTGCTATCGGACGAACCCGACCCGAGTGAGTGGGCCCACGTGTGATCGGTTCTGACTGATAGGACGCTCTCGGAGGATGGTCCGCCGTTCTGCCTGGAACTCAGTCCGGGGATTACAGTGTACCCGGCCGGGACCCCCAATGCCCCTCGCCTGCCGCTCCTGGGCCTTCGCGGGCTGAAATGGGCCCGGCTCCAGCTCTCTGTCGACTGTGAGCATCGCCGCGTCTGGCTCCGCACGCCGCGGCGGTTCTGGTTGTTCGGCATGTGAGCGCTACGCGGTCACCCTTCGACCGACCGACCCGATCTCTCCGTCCTTCCTGGCCCTGGAACGTAAAGGGGGCGTTCGACTTTTTACTTGACTCGGCCATCTCTTGCTGCCACCATGGATCGCATGCCACGCACGAATCGAGCTTCGGTCGGCCGCCTCTGCTATCACGTGCTCAGCCGCGGCAACAACCGCGCCGAGGTTTTCCACAAGCCCGAGGATTACGATTCATTCCTGGCCACGGCGGTCGAGGCATGCCAGGTTCGACCGATGCGGGTGCTCGCGTATTGCGTGCTGCCGAATCACTTCCACATGGTTCTATGGCCGGTGCGGGACGGTGATCTGAGCCGGTGGATGCAGTGGCTGCTGACGGCCCAGGTGCGGCGTTACCACCGTGATTACGGGACAAGTGGACACGTCTGGGAGGGGCGATTCAAGGCGTTCCCGATCCAGGCGGACGAGCATCTGCTGGCGGTGCTTCGATATGTGGAGCACAATCCCGTCCGGGCCGATTTGGTGAAGCAAGCCGAAGACTGGCGGTGGTCGAGTCTGGGATTCTGGGCCCACCGAGCGACTTTGCTGGAGCCGCATCCTGGCCCGATCGAGCGCGGGCGGAACTGGGTCAAACGGGTCAACACACCGATTCCCGCCGCCGACTTGCAGACGATCCGACACAGTGTCGTGCGGGGAGCGCCTCTGGGTGCCGAGCCTTGGGTCGCGAGGACCGCGGCCAGGCTGGGGTTGCAGGCGAGCCTCCGGCCCCGCGGCCGGCCCCGCATCCACCCGAAATAGATGATTGCAATTTCGTTACCCGTTTCGACCAGCTTGGACTTCTGGGTGTGATATAATTCCGGTTGAACGGGGAGTCGTCTGACGAATGCTCCTCGTTCCGGACCGGCGAGCGCGGGCTTGGTTGTCCTCTTGACGAGCCCGTCGATCGTCGCGCACGCTTTGACGTGGAATGACTCCATCGAACGGCAACGACGGAGCGGGGCGCACGGAATTTGTGGTTGCAGCAGGTGCAAGGTCCTCCGGATTCACGATCGACGCCGAGTTTCACCGAGATGATCGGGGATGACTTCGGCCCACTCCGTTGAAGAGTCCGAGTCGAGCATCGCCCGCGACGACGATTCGAGGCGCAGCGCTCCCACACGGGGGGATCGTCCGCGATGCGCCGCCTGTTCCCGTGCTTGCTGGCGTCGTTGTTCCTGGCGATCCTTGCCGGGACCACCCCAAGGGTCACGAGGGCCGATGAACCGGCGGCGCGAGCCGCGGCCGATTCCACGGCGGCCTCTGGATCGAGCCGGCCCGAAGAGGCCAACAGTGTCCTGGAACGCGGTCTCGAGCAGGAGCGATCGCGAGACTGGGCGGCAGCCATCGAGACCTATCATGGTGCCCTCGAGCGCTGGCCTAGCCGCGCCGATTTCAGCCGTCGCCTTCGGCTCTGTGAGATCCATTTCAAGCTGAACCGCCGCTACACCGACGGCAGCTTCCGGAACATCCTGCTGCGCTTGCCGCACGACCAGGCCGTCGAGCTCTACGATGAGGTCCTCGAACGCATTCAGTCGAACTACGTCGATCCGGTGCCCTTCGAGCCCCTGGTCCGTCACGGACTCGACGACCTCGAGGTGGCTCTCCGCGATCCCGTCTTCGTCAAGACGAACGCACCGGCGGCCACCCCCGAGGGCGTGAACTGGCTCCGCGAGGCGCTCCGGCAGCACCGCGCCCAACTGGTCATCCCCGATCGCTCGACCGCCGTCCGCCTGGCCCTCTCCAGCAGCGAGCTGGCGCGGCAGTCGATCGGAATGGCCTCCACTCCGGTCTTGCTGGAATTCACCTGCGGTGCCTGCGACGCACTCGACGACTTCACGAGTTACTTGACTCCCGACAAGCTGGAAGACCTGTACGCCATGATCGACGGCAATTTCGTCGGGCTGGGGATCGAGCTGAAAAATGACAAGGAAGGTCTTCGCTTGATCGGCGTGATCCGGGGCGGCCCCGCCTGGGAGGCTGGCCTCGCGGCTGGCGAACTGATCGTCGGTGTCGGCGGCCAGCCGATCAAGGGGCTGACCCTGGATGAGGCCGCCAACCGGCTGCAAGGGACCGAAGGAACCACAGTCGAGCTGGAAGTGAGGCGGCGCGACGGGTCGACCCGTAACCATCGCCTGGTCCGCCGCCACGTCGAGGTCGAAAGCGTGACCAAGGTCAAGCTCGTCGACCCGGAGGACGGGATCGGCTATCTCCAGCTCGGTGGCTTCCAAAAAACTTCGGCGGACGAGATCGACCACGCTGTCGAGGCGCTCTCCCGCCAGGGAATGAAGATCCTCGTGCTGGATCTCAGAGGTAATCCGGGTGGCTTGCTCAACGTGGCGGTCGATATCGCCGAACGGTTCATCGACACCGGTCTCATCGTCTCCACCCGCGGACGAGCCCAGGGCCAGACCCAATCGTTATCCGCCCATGGCCGGGCGAAGTGGCGAATGCCCCTCTACGTCCTGGTCGATCACGACAGCGCCAGCGCCAGCGAGATCCTTGCCGGGGCGCTGCAAGACCACCAGCGGGCCACGATCCTGGGCGCGCGCACCTACGGCAAGGGCTCGGTGCAGAGCATCTTCTCCCTGAGGTCGGCACCGGCCGGACTCAAGCTGACCACCGCCAAATTCTACTCCCCTCTCAACCGGCCCTACAGCGAGCAGGGGGTCCAGCCCGACATCCCCATCCTCGCGCGCTCCTCCGCCAAACCAGCCGGCGACGCCCCACCGCCGCGTGAGGAATCAATCATCGGCGATCCGGAGCTCGACTCGATCCTCGCGACGGCGATCCGGACGGCCAAGGGCCGGCTCCCCGTCCCTCGTTGAGAAGATGAGAGTCGAAACGAGCAGGCCACTCGTGGTACGATCGGAATCGACCGCCGAGCTGAGTCTCTCGTCCCCATGGAGCCGATCCCCGATGACCATCGAACAACTCCGCAATTTCTACCAAGCCCGGCCGTTCCGTCCTTTCATCATGCATCTCGCCGATGGGAGGCGGCTCGCCGTGCATCACCCTGAGTTCCTGGCGACCGCACCGAGCGGTCGCACCGTGACCGTCTACCAGCCGGACGAAACGTCGACCGTCGTCGATCTGCTGCAGGTCACCGACCTGGAAATCAAATCGAGCTCCACCAAGTCAGGCCCGCGCAAGAGGTCCTGAACGGTGCCGCCGGACCGAGATAGGACGATCGATGGCTGAGACCACCGGCAGGCAGTCGACGCGACTGGAACCATCGACCACCTGGACGGTGGTGACTGACTCGCCGCTCAAGGGGATCGCGCTCGCCCGTGAGGCCGGCACGATCCTCGCCTGGGACGAAGGAAATCAACTCTATCTCCTCAATGTTGAAGGCGAATCGCTCTCGTTCTCCCGCGTGCCGTATCGGATCAATCATGCGGCGATCAGTGACGAAGGGAGCTTGATCGCCTTGCTCGCCGAGCCGGAGGAGACCGGGCTCGTGCTCCTGAGTGCGGATTTCGACGTGAAGGTCCAGCGGGCCGCCTTTTCCGAAGCGTCGTTCGTCGCGATCGATCCCCACGGCCGGTATCTCGCGGTGGGAACGCGGCAGAGGGCTCTGCACTTCATCAACCGCTACGGCCGGCTGGCCGGCCGGCTCGAAACCATGGAGCCGCTGTCGCACCTCTGTTTCGTGCCCAGCAGTCCGTTCGCGGTTGGCGCGGCGGCCTTCGGCATGGTCGTGGGCGTCGCGCTCGAGTCGGGCCGGTCCCAAGGGCGACTGGAGCCCGAAATCCTTTGGCATGACCGCTTGTTGTCGAACGTCGGCCGCCTGGCCCTCTCCGGCGACGGCGGCATGATCCTGGCAAGCTGCTATACCCTGGGCATTCAGCGTTTCGACCTGAGGGGACGTAACGAAGGATCGTATCACCTGGGAGGGACCGTTTCGCACGCAGTCCCCGACTTCCCCGGTCGCACCATCGCGGCCGCGACCCTCGAGGGAGAGCTGGCCGTAATGAACTCGGCCGGCAACGTGCGCTGGCGCACCAGTTTGCCCCGCCCGCTGATCGCGCTGGAGATCGATCCGCTCGGCCGTTACTTGATCTACGGACTCGCCACCGGTGAGATCATCCGTCTCGACCTCTTCGGCGGCAAACAGGGCCGGGCCAGGCCCAGCACCCATGCCCGCCCGGCGGCCGCCTCCGGAGGGGACCTTCGCGCGGGCGCCGGCTCGATGCGGGCTCCCGACTGGCTCGTTCCGGCGGTCGACATGGACCAGCAGTCGGTCACGGCCGTACTCGCGGTCGCGGATGACCCGCCCGCGATCGCCCTCTTCACCAGCCCACACCGGCTCCAGTTGTTCGACACCTCGGGCCAGAAGCTGGCACAAGGGCCCGACATGGCCGGCGTCGGCCGCATTCTCCGGACCGCGCCGGGCTGGCTCGCCGCCGCCACCGACCGGCAAATCGTGCTCTGCGACCTCAAACGCAACACAATCCGCCGGCTCGACGTCAGCCTGGTCCAGCTCACCCACCTGGCCATCAAGCCGGACGAGTTCGGGCTCGCCCTGATCCAGGAGCGCGATCGGATCGGCAGGCTGACTCCCTCGAGCCGCTGGGTCTGGAAACACGAACTGCGCTTTCCGGTGGAAGACCTGGCGATCGGCCCGCGGGGATTCGCGGCGATCACCACCAACGGCGGGCAATTCCAGGTCTTCGATCCCGCCGGAGAGTCGACCGTCGGCTTCACGTTCGACCCGACCGATCCGCTACTCCTGATCGAAGCGCCCGAGGGATCACCCGGCGACGTGACCTGGTTGAGCCTGGCACGGCGATCGCAGTACCTGCGCGGCCATGCCCTCAACGGCGACGTGCTCTGGGATCGCCTTCTTCCGTGGGAGGGGTGGTCGTTGCTCCGGCTCGGCCGGCTCGCCCTCGTCGCCGCGGCGGACGGCCGGGCCCTCACGTGCGATGGCTCGGGTACTTTCCAAGGGCAGGGGGTCAAGAGCGACGAGTCCAACGATGTCTTTTGCGTCACCGCGCTAGGCGAGCCGATCCGGATCTCCCGGCACGGCGTCCACTTGATCGGCTCGACCCTCGATGGACGGGTGAAATGGCGGTCCGTCGTCGACCAACCCGTGGGCCCGCTCGCCGCCGGCACTCCCGGCACGGCCGTCCTGCTCGGCAAGTCTCTCGCTTGGTTCAGGAACGAACCAGCCTGCATCCCCGTGTAAAAAGCTGTCCCGAAAGCCTCTTTGGGGGTCGCACCCGCACTCATGCCTCATCACGGAGGGGTAATCGTCTCGTTTCCGTTGCGCGTGACGACCGCTTTGAGCACCCGCGGGTTGATCGAACTCAAGAAGAAGCGGACCGAGCTGTCCGTCATCGACACGTTAAACCCGCCAGGATGCTTGCTCCCCATTCCGAGCATGGGGTCGCTCGACGCCAGCGAGAGGTCTTCGGGCTTGGTCCAGGGAACCGGCTTCGCCCCCTCCACGACCGTGAGCGTGTTCGAGAGCCCGTCGGTCACAGTCTGGATGGTAACGCCCGGCGGCTTTCCCGTGAACATCGAACGGAGATCGACGACGACCTGGTACGTCGTCAACCCCGCAGACATGACCTCGCTCGGGCATTGGAACGTGTTCGGCATCCGATCGCCGAGCGGCTTGTTATTGGGGCTGTCCCACGCCTCGTCGAGGTGGAACTGGTTATAGAGGCTGGCCTGTTCCAGATACGGAAGAATCAGGACGCGCCAGCTCAGGAGCGGCTTGCCGTCCCTGTCGTAAGTGGCGGCGGGTGGGAAGCAATTGTTCGCATCCGCGTAATTGTACATGGCCAGCGCGATCTGCTTCAGGTTGTTCGAGCATTGGGCGCGGCGGGCGGCCTCGCGCGCGGACTGGACGGCGGGAAGGAGCAGCGCGATCAGCACGGCCGGCACCCAGAGAAACGACAAGACGCTCGTGATGCTCCCCAGCACGATCCCGGAAATCGCCATCCCCTTGCCACTCACATGCTTCGTCGGGTTGTTGATGTCGCCCAGGCCAAGAATCCCGAGAATGATCGCCGGTATGCCCGTCAAACAACAGGTCACAAACGAGCAAATTCCCAGGACCAGGCTCGCGACCGCCTTACCGCTCGTCTCGGGCGGACCGTAGTCAACGAACGGCGCGAGCTCCCCCTCGGGAAGCGGCTTCGGCTGGGGTAGAATCAACTCGCGCCCGCAAGTCGGACAGCGCGCGCGGCGCCCCGCGTTTTCGTCCCCGGTCTTCAATTCCTTGCCGCACTCGCATCGAACCACAATGGCCACGATGACGCCCTCTTCTTGGCGATGCCCGGAAGTTCGACTTCCCGAGCTGTCGCGGGGACAGCATCCACCTTGCAAGCCTGAACTTGACCAGCGGTCTGGCCGGCGGCATGTGCCGCCAGCAGAGTGGGCGAGCACAAAACCGTTGCTATTCCCTCAATCGCGATCAGCCGGCCACAAACAGAATACGCTCGTGGCTTGAAGAATCAAGGACCCGGCAACAACGGAGAAAAGGGGATAAGTCCAATTAGGAACGGAAAAAAGGGGATAAGTCCAATTAATACTGTCAGTCGACGATCGGTTATTGGCTTTATCCCCTTCTCGGCTCCGTGGATTTGGGCTTCAGCCGCGGGCGGTCTGGTTGCCGGGCGAGGTCCCAGCTTGCCTGGTGGACCAGGCGGACGATTCGCTCCATTTTCGCGTAATTGACCTTGTCGGGACGGTCTTGCGGGGTGTGGTAGTCAGGGTGCAGGCCCGTATGAAAAAAGACCGCCGGCACACCCTTCTGGAGGAACGGCCAATGGTCGCTCCGGCGCAGGAGGTTCGAGATGTTGTTGTCCAGGACCTTCTTGAGGGTCAAGCCGAAGCAGCCGTTGGCCCGCTCGATCGTCTGGGTGAGCGAGGCGCTCCGGCTGTGGCCAAGCAGGTTGACGGCGTTGCGGTTCGACTCGGCGGACTGGACCGGCAGACCCCGAAACCGGCTTCCGCCCCCCTCCGGGACCTCTTCGTCGCGGCCGACCATGTCCATGTTGAGCACCGCCACGATTCGATCCAGGGGCACGAGCGGCCGCTCGACGAATGCCCATGAGCCGAGCAGCCCGCGCTCCTCCGAATTGAACGAGGCAAACAAGATCGATCGCTTCGGCCGGTGCCCCGCTTCTCCAGCGAGCGCGTAGGCTTCGGCGATCTCGAGCATGCCGACCGTGCCGGAGCCGTTGTCGTCCGCGCCATTGAAGATCCGGTCGCCGTCGGCACCGTTGTGGTCATGATGGCAGGAAATGACGACCCACTCGTCCTTGAGCGCCGGGTCGCTACCCTCGAAGCCGGCCACCACGTTACGGTCAGGCACCACGTGGCGGTTGACATCCGTCGTCAAGGCGGCGACGATCCCATCGATGTGAAAAGCCGAAGACCGACTTGGCTTCTCCGAAGCGCGGGCGAGTTCCTCCAACGAACTTTTCACGCCACCGAGCAGCGTACGAGCCGTCGCGACCGAGACCTGGGCCGCCGGGATGCGGACTCGCTCAACCCAATCCTGGAGGGTGTAGCGCTCGATTCGCGGTGGCTTCTCGGGCCACGCGGAGCGGGCGAGGGCCTCGAAATTCTGCGGTTCAGGATGATTGTTCACATCGGCGACGAACAGAATGCCGATGGCCCCCTTCTCCTGGGCGACCAGCGCCTTGCGCAGCGGCGTCGCGGCCTCGCTCATAACCACGCCGTCGAACGGGCTCTTGGGATCGTTCTCACCCGGCTCGTGGTCGAGCACCAAGACCAACATGCCCCGCACATTCAAGTCTCGATAATCGTCGTGTCCAAGTTCGGGGGCGCTGATGCCGTGGCCGGCGAAGGCCAGGAAGCCTTTGACGTCCGCCGACGCGCTGAAATCGAGGGGGAAAAAATCCTGCCCGGAGTGGAAACGCAGCGTCCCATAATCCCCGAGAAGCTCCAGACGATTGGACGGGCCGACCGTCGCCGTCGCAAGCCGGAAAGGCTGGAAGTACGTTCCGTCGGTGCCGATCCGCTTCAGGCCCATCCGCTGGAACCGTGAAGCGATGAACTGAGAGGCCAGGTCGTTCTCAGGGGTCGCGGTCAGTCGGCCGCGGAAGCCGTCCCCTGCCAGGAAAAACAGGTCCGCCTTCATGTCCTGCTGGCGGATCGAATCGTTCCGCGGCGCGGACGGTTCAGCCCCAGGCAAGGCGACCGTCACCAGTGCCGCAATCGCGATCAGACAACTCGTCACGTGATCAGCTCCTTCGCGTATGAAAACGGGATAAGTCCAATGACGACTGCCATCCGGCGATTTGTGATTGGACGTATCCCCTTTTTTCCTCCGAACCGGGTAACGAGAGGAATTCATGGCAGACCATTCTATGATGGTAGTACCGAGTGATGGAACGTCCCAGAAGCTCCGTGCAATCGGCGCGAGGGCCGCGACGATGAATGACCTCATGGATGTCCACTGCCGACAAACCTCGTTCCCTGTCAGCAAATCTCGAAGCGAGGACAGCACCGATGCCACGAAGACGCCGTGTGTTCTCCGAATCGACTCAGCCCCACACGACGGACGAGTCATGCCTCGAGTCGTCTCAACCGAGCCCTGCTTGTCCGGAGAACACGCCCGGCGGCGCAACCAAGCCATCGCGCGGCGTATCGCACGATCCTGGCCCGGGTGCTCGCACGAGGAAGCGCACGCGGGTGCCTCGACGATTTCTTGGCGAAGTGACTGACTTGGAGCACAAGCCACTCTTCTCAGGCATGACCCTGGACAGCATCGGCCTGAATTTCATCGCTTCTCATGAGCTGGGATCCAAGGGGGACCAAGCCGGACCGTTCTCCGCGACTCCGGAAGGACCCAGTGGAGGCTTCGCTGCCACTCCGTACAACAATCCCGCCGGCAACGCCAGCATTGGCTACGCGCATCTGCTTCACAAGGGCAACGTCAATGCCACCGACCAAGCGAATAATCCGACTCCGATCGGCCAGGCACAAGCCAACGAGTTACTCACCGAGGACACGGCCAAGGCGGTCGATGGCGTCAACGCGGACGTCAAGGTTCCCTTGACCCAAGATCAATTCGATGCGCTGGTCGACTTCACCTATAACGAGGGGACAGGCGCCTTCGCGAAGTCGACCCTGCTCGAGGACCTCAACAACAAGGACTTTAACCAGGTGCCGGGCCAGTTGGATCAATGGGTTTATGGTCCAGTCAACGGGAATATAGGCGTGATCCCCGGGTTGGTCAATCGACGGAATGACGAGTCCAACCTTTTTGAGGGGCACAGCTCCAACGACAACACCGGTGGTGGCGCGGCCACCGGATTCTCGTCCGGTCACCCCGGGAATACTCTTGGGGGTGTCCACAATCACCACGGTAGCGTTGGCAGCGGCCATAAAGGCAAGGGTGGAGGAGTCGGTAGCAATGGCGGTGGTGGTGGGTTCACGGCAGGGGGCGGCCACTCCCCACCCATCGGCAGCATCGCCGCCCTTCAGCTTCTGAATTTACACCTAGGCTATACGACCTACGACGGTTACTCGCCCCTCAACAACATTTCACCGGCCGGTAACTCATCGCCGTACGCCGGCAGCACCCCCATCAACGGCCAATCGGCGCCTTACGGCACCTCGCCCTTCTGCTATTCGTCGCTTAACGGCGCCTCGCCGTTCAACGATTACTATTCCATCACAGGCAGTGGCGGCGGCGGTGGCGGCACGGGAGGCGGAGGAGGTACGGGCGGTGGCGGTGGTGGTA
>JBIOJM010000060.1:0-37977 GCA_044450785.1 Isosphaerales bacterium | reverse complement strand
GCCTTGCCCTCTGGCTGGTTCTTGGACTGCGCATCGCTCTTGCCGCCCTGTTCCCCAGCCTTGCCTTCTGGCTGGTTCTTGGACTGGGCATCGCTCTTGCCGCCCTGTTCCCCAGCCTTGCCCTCTGGCTGGTTCTTGGACTGCGCATCGCTCTTGCCGCCCTGTTCCCCAGCCTTGCCTTCTGGCTGGTTCTTGAGCTGGGCATCGCTCTTGCCGCCCTGTTCCCCAGCCTTGCCCTCTGGCTGGTTCTTGGACTGGGCATCGCTCTTGCCGCCCTGTTCGCCGGCCTTGCCTTCGGGCTGGTTTTTGGACTGAGCATCGCTCTTGCCGCCCTGGTCGCCAGCCTTGCCCTCGGGCTGGTTCTTGGATTGCGCATCGCTCTTGCCGCCCTGGTCGCCGGCCTTGCCATCGGGCTGGTTTTTGGACTGAGCATCGCTCTTGGCGCCCTGGTCGCCGGCCTTGCCCTCGGGCTGGTTCTTGGACTGGGCATCGCTCTTGCCGCCCTGTTCGCCGGCCTTGCCCTCGGGCTGGTTCTTGGACTGAGCATCGCTCTTGCCGCCCTGTTCGCCGGCTTTGCCATCGGGCTGGTTCTTGGACTGGGCATCGCTCTTGCCGCCCTGTTCCCCAGCCTTGCCTTCTGGCTGGTTCTTGGACTGGGCATCGCTCTTGCCGCCCTGTTCGCCGGCTTTGCCTTCGGGCTGGTTCTTGGACCGGGAATCGTTCTGGGGGGACGCGGTGGACGGAGCGCTACCGTCGCGGCTTCCCCGTTGAACCTGGTTTGACGCGTCGCTCGACCCGGCATTCCCAGGCGGCGGTGGGGCACTCTGCGGATTCGTTTGGCCGGGAGTCTCCAGAGCCGGACGTTGGCCGGGATTGGTGACCGCGCGATCCGCGGGGTTATTCGGCCGATCGGGATTGCCGGTGGCTCCGGATGGATTGGGCGTTGGGGCATTGCCTGACGCCCCGTTGTTATTCTTCTGCTGCGCGCCGGGGGGGCTCCCTTGATTTCCGGCCGGATTCTGCTGGTTCTTTTGCTTCAATGCTTGCTTGAGCGTGTCGTACTCGCGCTGTAACTGGGGCGTGAGTTGGGATTGATTCTCATTCGCGCCGTTCTGCGGGTTACGAGACGTTTCCTCGGCGGTGCCGGTATCCGAGGCGCCCGGAGACTTGTTTTCAGCCGGACGCGTTTGGTCGGCTTCCTTCGGGGGACCCGGTTCGCTCGGGCCTGGGTTTTGCTCGTCGGACTTGCCGGGCTCGGCCGGGGGCGTCTTTTCCGTTGCCGCGTCCTCCTCGGGAGGCGGTGGATCGAGCTGTTCGCGGTCCTTCTTCTGGCTGTCCTCAAACTTTTTCTTGTCGGCGGGGGACGCCGGCTCGATGACCTCGATGAGCTGGCGCGCGGTCTCCGTCTTGTTGGAGGAGGGCTCCTTGTTGTCGCGGGCGGTGAGCCAGTATTGGAGGGATGAACCGGGTTTCAGAGCGTGCTCGGCCAGGTCGAGGGTCTCGACCGTCTTGAACTCGGGCTGGGGCGGTTGACCCTCGAGCAAGTTTTTGGAGACGAGGTTGTCATTGCCGTGCATGACGTGCAGCGTGGCATCCTTGACGCCGTGGTCGTCGGTACAGGCCATCACGAGGTCGACCTTGACGTTGGCGGGAACCTTGATGGCCGGCCGGTCCGGCTGGACAAAACGCGCTGTCGGGGGTCGGTCGGGAATGGAATAGATGTCGTAGGAGACCGGGCTGGGGTTGAGCTGTCCGCCGATCGTCCTGAAGTTGACCGTGTAGGTCCCGGCCTTCTTCACAACGAATCTTCCGGTCAACACCGTCGAATCATCGACGGCGATCGCCATCGTCGCGGGGTCACCACTGGAGAAGTTGAGCGTGGCCAGCGCGGCCGGCATGTTGGTCCTGGCATGGACGGTGACCGTGGTCCCCTCGATCGCCTCGACCGTTCCGCCCTCGATATTGGTCCGCCGCTCGACCTTGGTATACGCGGGGAAGTCGAGGTCGTGCGCGATCGATGAGACCGTGGGCGCGGGCAGTACGTCGAGACGATAGCGCAACGACTCCGCGTCTCCCCCGGTCAAGTAGTAGTCCATGCTCTGCTGGACGTTCGTCAGGGTGGTCTGCCAGGCGTCGTACATGTTGTGTCCCGGCGCGAACTCCTTGAGGGCGAAAAACTTGCCGCCGTCGACGCTGTAGTGCAGCATCACCTTCTGCGGACGGATGCCCTGAACATTGACGAAGTAAGTGACGTGCTCACCGGCGACGACTTTCGAGCGCTCCGGGTCGCTGCCCGGCTTGATGTTCGCCAGTTGCGTGTTCGTGGGCCGGACGAGGTCGGCGAGGAACGCGCGCCGGGCGGACTCGAGAATGCTTTTGGGCGCGAAAGCAGCGTACAGGCAGTAGACCACGATCACGGCCGACAGCGCGTAGGCCATGCGCATCAAGCGCTGTTGATTGACGACGGCGTCGACTTCAACGTGAGTGAGGTCGTTGACAGCCCGCGCTTCGAGCGTCGCCATGATTACCTTGGACAACTGGCCGCGATGGCGCCGCAGCTCGAGGTAATTGATCAAGCTGTTCTTGAATGCGGGATCGGCGTCCTCGATCGTCTTCGCCGCGTACAGGTTATTGATCCGACGCAGGAGGGGCATCGCGACCCGCATGGCGGTGAACGTGAAGGCGCCCACCAGACCAACACCCAGCACGACTCGCCGAAAGAGGAGCGGCAGGCCCAGGACATGGTCGAGCACCACTTCGACGAACAGAACCGCCAAGAAGGCAACCAGAAGCGTCAGGCTGGCCGTCATGATATCGGTCAGTTTGATGCGTGTCCGGGTGCGCCCGAGCTGATGATCGATGAACTGCTCGTAGTCGAGCAGCTTGCCGTACGGTTTCGTCTGTGCCCCCAGGGTCATGGCGCCTGCTCCTCGCGAGGGATTGGCGGTGCGTCGGGACGATTTTCCTATTATACGCGCTTTCACGCCGAAAAGAACGAAGGATCTCGGACAAGCCGATTTTCTGATGCCGTCCCTCGATGGCCCGGCGGATCAGCATTTCGTAAAAGATCCAACGTCCTTGCATAGCTGCCGGCGTGGGGATATGGTGTCGCTGGCGAAATGGGTCGTACCACGGGCCCGACGAGCCGGAGGCGTGGCACTGGGCCGAGTTGAGTTGCCGATGATGATGGGGGCATCGCCTTGAAAGAGAATTCGCTGTCGCGTATCCCGTTCCTGATCCGGGACGAACTGATGATCCTCAGCATGGCGCGCTGGATGCGGTTCATCGGCGTCGTCAAGGTGATCGGCGGACTGGTGACGGGTTTCATGGTGCTGGTCGGCCTGATCTACGTGGGAAGTGAGCTGGGCACGGGCCTGCCGGCCCTCGGCAAGGTGGGCCGGCTCGTCGCCGAGAACCAGGTCGTCTTCTTCGCGATCGGCTCGTTCGCACTCATTTTGACTGTCGTGGGGACCCTTCTGGGGTTCGTCCTCTATCAAGCGGCCGACGACTTCGAGCGGGTCGCCCGCGGCGACGAGGCCGATCAAGACTACATCACCGCCGGGATTGTCCGGCTCAACACGTACTTCAAGGTCAGTATCTTACTTGGATTGGCCGCGGTCCTCGTGGCGATCGCGGCCGGGATCGGGCTGGCGGCCAAACTCTCGGTCGGGTCCTGAAGAGGAGGTTATCATGTCGGACGTTCAGGGCACGCCGGGGTCGGGTGGGTTGAGCCGCATCCCCTTCACGGTGGCGGCCGAAAAGCAGATCAAGACGCTGTCCTTCTGGCTGACATTGGTCGGTTGGCTCAACGTCATCGCCGTCGCGGCTGATCTGCTCAACCTCGCGCTGGCCACGCGGAACTTCGGCCACGTCGCCAACGCCATCCTCCACGTCGCCATCGGATCCTGGTCGCTCCAGGCCGCCAGGGCGTTCAAGAACGTCGCGACGACCGACGTGGCCGACCAAGCCTATCTGGTCCAAGGGTTCACCAAGCTGCGGAGCATCTTCCTGCTCCAGGGGCTGTTGATCCTGGTGGCGATGGCGTTCGTTGCCGCGGTCCTGCTCTTCCTGCTGCTCCACGCCGTCAGTACCCGCTGAGCAGTGGCCGCGGAACGAGAGACCAAAAACACGCTGGCTTATCGAGGCTCAGTTTGCCGCGGTTCCGGCTTCTGAATTCGCCGGCACCGCCTTGACGGCCTTCCACCGGGATTTCGAAGGTGAGCCGGACGATGGGGCCGGATTCGACGTGGAAGTCGAGGCTGCCACGTTGCTGTCGGAGTCCCTGTTTCGGGGCTCGTCGGCCAGGGGACCGAACCGGTCATGGTCGGCCGAGGGGTCCAGGTTCAAGTCGGTCTGTTCGGTCTTTTCCATGCGAGGCGCCCGGGCGGGGGCCGACGCGTCGTGAGTGGGATGCCAGGCGGTGCGCCTGGTTGTTCCCGAGGCGGCCTGGGGCGAACGCTCCACCCGCGGGCTGACAGGGTCGGCGATCCCCAGCAGGCTGGGGGGCGGGATCATGACATCGCCGTTGCCCGCGCTGCCGCGGCTCCGATCCGCCTCCTCGTTGTCGGGCGACTGGGAACGGACGATCGACACCGGCGCGTTTCGGTGGGGCTGGCCACCGGGCCGGCCGTCCGCCAGCAGGTCAGCCGAGCCGCGCGTGGCCGGCGCGTAAAGCGCCATCATGTTGTTGCGATCGAGCAAGGTGTAAATCGACCGGGGCGTGGCGTACAGGCCATGATCTCCCTGCGGCTCCGCGAAGTTGCAGACGCCGGCTATGTATCCGTCGATCGTGAACAAGCCGCCGCCGGATCGCCCCTGCTTGGGCGCGACGTCGCACTCCACCGCCTCATAAGACGGATTTCCGGACAAGAAATTGAGGATCCGCGGCCGCTTGATGACCGTGTGCCAGACCGTCGCGTCGGCCCCCTCGGGGCAACCGACCGTGAGTACCTTCATGCGAGCCTGGGGCTGCCAGTGCGCCGGCACGACCCGGGAGGCCGGCAGCCGCCGGCCCGGGTGGATCCGGATCAGCCCGACATCCCGCGTGAAGTCGTAGTCGAGGGCGCTTCCCGCAACCGATTCCAGGAAGTGGACCCTGGCCGGATTTGTGCCCTGAAGGTTGCCGTCGAACAGGTCGATCATGATCCGATGCGGGAACTGCTTGGGATGCGCCTGCTTGCGGCCATCGATTTTGAAGATGTGTGCGCAGGTAAGAATGACCGACTCGTCCGGCGTACTGTGGATGATCGTGCCCGAGCCGAAGCCGGTCGAATGAGAGCTGATCACCCGGATCCGAACCACGGTTTCCCAAGGCTTGGGATTGGTGAAGACCGGCAAGGCCCGCCCGAACTCTTCGGTCGGGCGATCGCCGCCGTCATCATGCCGGTCCCTTCGTTCCGCATCGATTTCGTCATCGTCGTCGCCGGCTCCGGATCGAGATTCTCGCGGCGAACCAACGTGAGCGTTGGAGCCGGCCGGCGGCCGCGCCTTGGCGGCGGCCGTTTTATAGAACTGGGCGAGGGCGGCCGCGGGCTGAAGCCCCGAGGTGCGGTCCAGCTCACGTCCGGAACCATCGACCACGATGAACGTGGGCACGCCCTCGACGCGATAGCGGCTCGCGAGCTTGGGGTCGCGGTCGATATCGATCTGCTTGATCGGATACCCTGCTCGGATCAACTGCTGGACCGCCGGACGCACCCGCTGGCACGGGCCGCACCATTCGGCGTGGAAATCGAGCAAGACCGGTTCGGCCGTCGAGTCGCCCGCGGGGGACGCGACGGCGGTGAGAAGAGTGAGCAACAGTGAAGCGATGGTCATGCCGCAAGGACTCCTTTCCCTCGGGAGTGCCCGCAGGCAGACGTCGTCGAGACGTCGCAGCCGGGCTGGACCAGCTCGGTGTCACGCGCCCCAGGACGAGGCGAGAAACGGTTGCCTGGCCGGGCCACTGTCCGAGAAGCGGGAGTCCGGACCGTCGACACGTCCGCGGGGCGCCGGCTGGCGCCGTCGGGAATGAGTGGACGGACCGCGTCCGCCGGAGCGGACGTGTTCGCCGAAAGAAGCCGATGTGACACGAGATGACGGGCGACATGCCGGGGAAGATGAAGGTCCCCGACCCTTCCTTGGGCGGCGCGCCTCACGTTGAGGGCCCCACGACACACCGTCATGGCGTGGCGCGTCCCGCCGATCGAACCACCCCCTCGAGCATCCGGCCCGCCGGCGATTCCGGCCGGGACGTCGACTCGCGCATGGTCTGATGGCGGTTCCGCGGCGGCTTCGAGCTCCCTCCTGGCTTTCGACCGCCCCCAACATCCGGTCGGGGGTGTGCGAGGTCCCGAGGGGTTCGCGTTCACCGCGGTGAGCCCCTTTTACTAGGAGTGGACGAGGAGTACCAGATCAGTTATCGGCTTTTTGACCGGAAGGCTTGAGAAAGACTCTCAAACCAGGCTCAAACCATGATCGGGCTCGTCCACGGGCTCACCTGATGTCTCGATCAGATCACTTCTTAGGTTCAGGGGGCGAGCTCCTTGATCTCGATGTCCTTGAACCTGACTTCCATCGGCTCCTTCCAGACGTGGATCTGGAGCGCGATGATCCCCTCCTTGTCGAACTTGGGATCGGCGCGGTCGATGATCCGCGTGCCGTTCAAGTCGATCGTCACGTGCGACCCCTGGGCGGTGATCACAAACTCGTTCCAGTCGTTCTTCTTCACGAGGGCGTCGGCCTTGTCCTCGGGGTAGCGCTCGAGGATGCCGCGGCCCCGCTCCTCGTAAAGCAATCCCCAGTAACCGTCGGCCACGTCCGCCTGAGGGCCCGAGACCACGCCGTCCTCTTTGCGCTTGCTGCGGAATTGAATTCCCGAGTTGCCGTTGCGGAACTTGACCTTGACCTTGAGCACGAAATCCCCATAGGGCTTGTCGGTCGCCAGGAACTCGTTCTTCTTGAGCAGCTCCTTGGTCCGGCCGACAATTTCGCCGTTCTCGACGGTGAACAACGACTTGTCCTCGGGAGTGACCCAGCCGGAGAGGTCCTTGCCGTTGAACAGCGGGCGGAATCGGCCCGGCTCCTGGCCCGAGGCCGGGGGCGTCGGCCAGACCGCGGCCAGACTGACCGCGCCCGGAAGGAAGAGCACGAGCATGACGGCGCGGCGTATCGATCGATTCATGGTAGTGGTCCTTGCACCTTGTTCGAGGGGATCGGCCGGAGAAGATCTTCTAGGCAGAAACGGGGTGAGCCCGCCCACAGAGGACCAGCGTCCTCGCCTCGGCTCCTTGCATCTCGACTCATCGTCTCCTATCATAAGTCAAATTTCAACGAGTTCGTCTGGAAGCTCTCGGATCACGATTGCCAGGTGACCCTCGTCAATCTGCCCGGCTACAACCGCACGACCAGCGACCCGGACCGCTTCACGATTGTCGATGGTGATGCATGCAATTTACGTGATTTGTTCGGCGATATGACTTTCGACGCGGTTTACAGCAATTCGACGATCGAGGATGTTGGAGACGAATCCCGACAGGCTCTGTTCGCGGCGGAGGCCCGCCGGCTAGCGCCGGCCTACTGGGTCCAGACACCCAGCTCGAACTTCCCGATCGAGATCCACACCGGGGTTCCCTTTTACTGGACGCTTCCGGAGGGGATGCGCCAGGGCCTCTTGCGGCGGTGGTACCGCACAATGCCCGCGTGGACCACGATGATAAGGAACACCCGGGTCCTTTCCCGAAAACGAATGGGAACGCTCTTTCCGGATGGACAAGTCTACATCGAACGGAGGTTCGGTTTCGAGAAATCGTATTCGTTCTACCGCCCTCACCCTGGCGGATCATTGGCCATTCATCACTAATGAGATTTCATGGCCTTTTCCGACGATCTTCGCCGGTTCGGGCCCGGTGCCTCGGCCGGGCTGTCGCGAGACGAGGCGCTGGCGTACTGCGCGCGGCTGACGGCGACCCATTACGAAAACTTCAGCGTCGTCACCTGTCTGACACCTCGCGAGCACCGAGCTGCGTTTCAAAGCATTTACGCTTTCTGCCGCTGGTCGGACGACCTGGGCGACGAGATCGGCGACCCGCGGCGATCGCTCGAATTGTTGAAGTGGTGGCGGGGGGAGCTACGGGGCATGTACCAGGGACGGGCTCGCCACCCGGTGATCATCGCGCTGGCCGAAACGATCGAGCGATACCGCATCCCGATCGAGCCGTTCGAGGCGCTGATCTCGGCCTTCGAGCAGGACCAGACCGTGACGGAATACCTGACCTACGAGCAATTGCTGGACTACTGCACACGGTCGGCCAACCCGGTGGGCCACCTGGTCCTGCATGTTGCCGGCGTGTTCGGGCCGGAGAACGCCCGATTGGCGGACGCCACCTGCACGGCCCTGCAACTGGCCAATTTCTGGCAGGATGTGCCGCGCGACCTGGCGATCGGCCGGATCTACTTGCCCCGCGAAGATCGCGATCGATTCGGCTATCCCGAGACGGACCTGCGTGCCTTGCGGTTCACTCCGTCATTCGCCGGCCTGATGACGCTCGAGGTGGAGCGGGCCCGCGCCCTGTTTGCGGAAGGGCGGGCCCTGGTGCGGCGGATTCCGCCCGAGTTGGCTGTCGACATCGAGCTTTTCTCGCGGGGAGGCCTGGCCATCCTGGATGAGATCGTGGCACGGGGGTTCGACGTCCTGGGCGCCCGGCCGTCCCTCTCCCGGTGGACCAAGCTCCGGTTGCTGGGTCGAGCGATCGTGGCCATGGCGATGGCCAGGATCCGGCAAAGAGGTTCCCACCCGGCCGCTCATGGCGCTGGCCACCCTTTGCTCAACGAGACGGATGATGCTCGCGGAACGTCGCGGCCCGTGCCGGCGGGGCCGTCCGGTGGGGAGAAAACACCGTGAGGAGGAATCAGGCGCTCCAGGCCAGCTATCGGTTTTGCGGCGCGCTTGCGCGGCGGCAGGCACGGAACTTCTATTATGCGTTCTTGCTCCTGCCGGCAGCCCGGCGAAGGTCGATGTGCGCTCTGTACGCTTTCTTACGACGCACCGACGACCTGGCTGACGAACCCGGCTCGGCCCCGGAGAAAGCCCGCGCGCTCGAGGCCTGGCGGGTCGACCTCGACGGGGCGCTGACCGGCCAAGGGACGGCGTGGCCGGGGCTCGCCGCTCTGGCCGACACCATGGCTCGGCACGGCATCCCCACTCATCTGCTCCACGAGGTGATCGAGGGAGTCTCGATGGACATCCAGCCCCGCCGATACGCGACCTTCGACGATCTGGCCGATTACTGCCATCACGTCGCCTCCGTCGTCGGACTCTGCTGCCTTCACATCTGGGGCTATCGCTCGGAGGGGGGTAAGGCCGAACAGTTGGCCGAATCTTGCGGCATCGCGCTGCAACTGACAAACATCATCCGCGACGTCCACGACGACGCCCGCAACGGACGGGTCTATCTGCCCGAGGATGACCTGGCGCGGTTTGGGGTGGAACCACGGGAGCTGGCGGCCGGCGGCGGGCCCAGCGACCGGGTCCGCAAGCTGTTGGCCTATGAGGGAGAGCGTGCCTATCGCTTCTACGACCACGCGCGACTGCTCGCGCCGCTGGTCGCCCCGGTGGGCCGGCCCGTGCTCCTGACCATCGTGGGCATTTACCGGGCCCTGCTCGATGAAATCGCCCGCCAGGATTATAACGTACTCGACGGCCGTGTTTCCGTGCCACCGTGGCGGAAGGCAGCGATCGCACTCCGGGCATTGGCAGGACGGTTCACTGGGGGCGATTCCCGCCTCGAGCCCATGACGGAACCCCATGCCTCCAGCGACTCGATCGTGACACCGCGATGAAACCGGTCTTGATCCTGAGACGGTCTTCAGGAACCATACCCCTTCGTGGGGAGGCACCGGGCGAGAATTGAACCATTGGCGTTCAGAAGCAATAATAAATCGCTACAGAATCTCTTTGGAGACGAAATATCATGACCTCAAACAAACTCGAAGAACGCGTGAATGCACTCGAAACAGAAGTCGCCCGCTTGAAATCGCTGTTGGAAGAGCGGAAGGCTCCAGAGCAGCCCTGGTGGCAAGAAATCAGTGGAAGTTTCGCGAACGATCCCGCGTTCGGAGAGGCCATGCGTCTAGGTCGCGAGTGGCGAGAGTCATTCCGTCCCAAGAAGAAAACTCGCGGGACCAAGTCAGAGCATGGTCGTTCTTGACACGGATCACATCAGTTTGCTGCAGGCACACGATACCAAGGCCAAGGCGATACTCTCAGCACGTCAGATTCCGCAGCCTTCGGATTCGCATTGGCACCATGGATCTGAAGATCGCAGCCATCGCCGTCGTACATGATGCGACACTTCTCACCCGGAACCTGGGTGATTTCGGAAAAGTTCCAGGCTTGAGGGCCGAGGACTGGACCTCGTGATGGTTACATAGAGAAGTTGACCGAGCTCACCCCAAGAATGATGACACCGTTTCCAAAGCCTCCACCTCCTCATATCGTGATTGTCGGCGGCGGTCTGGCGGGCTTGGCGGCCGCGTCGGGCCTGGTCGATCGGGGTCTGCGGATCACGCTCCTGGAGAGCCGGCCCCGGCTCGGAGGTCGCGCCAGCTCCTTCCACGATCCGGCGACCGGGGAGCTCGTCGACAATTGCCAGCATGTAAGCATGGCTTGCTGCACAAACCTCGCCGACTTCTGCCGGCGGGTGGGGATCGACGGGATGCTGCGTCGCGAGCGGGAGCTGTTCTTTCTGAGCACCAACGGAAAGGTCTCGCGATTCCAGGCTGGTCCATGGCCGGCCCCATTCCACCTGGCCGGCAGCTTTCTGCGAGCCAAATTCCTGGGCGCGGGCGACAAGATGCGCGCGGCTTACGGCCTGGCATGTCTGGCCCTGGGCCGCGACGAGCGGGCTGGCGAGTCGTTCGCGGACTGGCTATTGCGCCACCGGCAAAGCCGCCGCGCCATCAACCTGTTCTGGGCAACTGTGCTCGTGTCGGCACTGAACGAGCGGCTCGATCAGATGGACGTCGGCCACGCGCGCAAGGTTTTCGTCGACGGCTTCTTGCGGAACCGGACAGGGTTCCTGCCGGAGCTGCCCCTCGTTCCGCTCGGCGAGCTGTACGGAACACGGCTGAACAGCTGGCTCAGCGACCACGGCGTCGACGTCCGCCAGACGACGGGAGTGCGCGCGATCCAGCACGATGACGATGGGGCGATGTGCGGCGTCGAGCTGCGGTCGGGGGAATCGCTGGCCGCCGACTTCGCGCTCCTCGCCGTTCCATTCGACCGGGTGGGGAGCCTCATTCCCGACTCGCTGCGCGACCGGCTGCCCGCCCTGGCCCACCTGGATGCCCTTCGGGCCGCGCCCATCACCGGTGTCCACCTCTGGTTCGACAGGCCGGTCTGCCCGTTCGACCACGTCGTGACGCCGGGCCGATTGATCCAATGGGTGTTCAACCACACAGCGATCCAGGGTCGGACCGAACCGGCCGCGGCCCAAGTACACCAGACCAACCCGGTTTGCGAGCCGGCGCCTTCCGCCGGTGCGGGGCAATATCTTCAAGTGGTCATCAGTGCATCGTATGACCTGCTGGCGCTCGATAAGTCCGCGATTCGAGACGCCGTGCTCAGAGAGCTGGGCGAGATCTGGCCTGAGGCCCGAGCGGCGACTGTCGTCCGATCGTGGGTCGTGACCGAGCATGGGGCGACATTCGCGGTCCGGCCGGGAGTCGAAGCGCATCGACCCTCTCAGCGTACGCCGGTCGACGGCCTGTTCCTGGCGGGCGACTGGACCGATACCGGCTGGCCGGCCACGATGGAAGGAGCTGTTCGGAGCGGATACCTGGCCGCCCAAGGAATCCTCGCCGACCTGGACCGGCCCACGCGACTGATCCGGCCCGGGCTCAAGACGGGCCTGCTGGCACGTTGGCTCTTCGGAACGGCGGAATGCCGTCCCTCGCGACCGCTGATGAGCCCACAATCGACTATCCAAGAAGTAGCTCCCGGGAAAACTGCCTGCGGCACCGCTTCCGTGGCCGAGGGAGTTGCGTGATCCTGCCCGTGGAACTATCCTCGACTTCTTCCGAGCGAAGTTCGAGCACGACTTGCCTGGCAGCCGGCACGACCGCTGACTGCCGTTGATGCTCAGCTTTGCCCGCGAGGAGGTTGTCGATTATGATCCCGGCGCGACGCATCATGCTCGTGTTGTTCGGTTTGTCGTTGGCATCGCTCGTGGCGTTTTGTGCTGGCCCCAGGGTGGCGGCGCGTGTCGAGCCTCAACAGAAGAAAGTGGACCGACGTTCTCCGCCTGAGCTGGTGGTCGGAGTCGGAGGTGAAATCGTGACAAGACAGGCCGTCTGCCGATGGGCCGCAGAGCCCCCGGTGCTCGACGGCAAACTCGATGACCGGTGCTGGCAGAAGGCGGCGGTGATCGACCGCTTCGCCACGTTCTGGACCGACACCCGGACGCCACGCACCGGGACGTTCGCCTACCTGGTCTGGGATGACGATGCCCTCTATTACGCGGGCTCGATGAGCGACTCCGAGCTCCGCTCCTTCGGCATCAGGCGGAACGACCACCTCTGGAATGGCGATGTCTTCGAGCTGTTCTTCAAGCCCAGCGCCCTCAAACCGGCGTATTTCGAGTTCCAGGCCAACCCCCGCGGGCTGGTATTCGAGATGGCCTTCCCCAAGCGAGAGCAGAACGCCGGCGATTTCACGACGGCCCCGCTTCTGGGCAGCAAGGCCGCCGTCGCCTTGAAAGGAACGCTCGACCAACCCGGCGACCGCGACGAAGGCTGGACCGTCGAGGGCCGCATCCCCTGGTCGGCCTTCGCATCGAGCGGCGACAAGCCGAATCCGGGCGACGAGTGGCTCTTCGCCGTTTGCCGCTATGACTACGGTCCGGAAGGGACCAAGCCGACGCTCATGAGCTCCGCCCCCTTGACCCGGCCGAGCTTCCACCGTTACGAGGATTACGGCAAACTCCGGTTCGAAGGCCCGCGCGAGAGACGACGGCCGCCAGGCAACCCATGATCGACGGCGAACAGTTGCGCGGGCGCGTGCGTCCAGGTGGGATACTCAGCGCGCTCTGATCACTTCATAAATCGTGACCGCGCTGCGCTCGGTTTCGCGGCCCCAGACCTTGCGGACCTGGCCCTCGTGCTCGGCGACGAACCGTGCCAGTGGGCTGCTGGGTGCATGGGCGTAACGTTCTTGATCGATCAGCAGGTAGGCCACCCGGTACGCCTCGATCGTCCGGGCAATCGCGCCGGCATCGGCATCGAGGTCGCCGGGCCGTTCCGTGGAGGGCGCCTCCAGCCCCTGACGGCCGGTTCGCCAGAAGACCTCGCCCGGATGGCGTGACAGGACAGGACCGCTCCGCTGCGCGTGCGCGGCGATCCAGGTGCAGGCCGCGTCGAAATCGCGATGGGTCGCTTCGGGCGCACGGGTGCGGCCCGTCACCATCAGGTAGCCGGAATAGGGCAGCGACGTGGCCAGAAGCAGAGTCGCCGCGTAAAACCGAAGCCGGGACCTTCGGAGTCGTCTGCCGCTCGATCGCGCGAGCCGGCTCACCAATCCGCCGAGCCCCTCTACCGCGCCGATCAAGAGGCAGGGAATCAACGGGATCAGTAACCGCCCCGCCTCCGTGTAGGGCCAGAGGAAGAGAATCCCGAGGGTGAGCACGGGGATCAGCCCGGCCAGCCGGCTGCGAGGCCGCCGCATGACGCGGATCCACCCGCCGACGATCACGCCTGTCGCCAGTACTGCCCAAAGCTGGGCGACGATCGCGATATAGGGCGAACGCTGGAAGACGGTGCCGACCTCGACGAACGGACCGGTGAGCTGGTCCGGAATGCGCTGCGCGTAGAACATCAATTGACGTCCGATCCGCCCGGCCCACGTCCCACCACCTTGGACGAGCAGACCGGCCTGTGTCCGGCCGCTCGATCCCACCACCGCCATCCAACTCAGCCAGGGCGAGACGACGATGGCGGCCACCGTGGCGACGGTCAGTGCCTCCGGCCACCGGCGCCGCAGTGCCATGTCGAGCAAGACCGCCAGTGTTAGGCCGATGGCGACATGACGGGTCAGCATGCAGCATGCCAGGAGCGCGCCCAGGGCAATCGCGTTGCCTTTCCCGAGGGCCGTTCGCCGGCCGGTCTCGACCGCGGCGACGATCGTCACCTGGCCCAGCAGCATGTAAAGCGGCTCCGACTGGATCGCGCCGCCGGTCCGCGCCCAGAGCCAGTTGACGGCCAATGCCAGCCCCAGGATGAACGCCGCGCGGCACGACATGAGACGGCGAAACCACCACCAGGCCGCCAGTGTTGCCCCCAAGGTGCACAGGCCGGAAACGACGTGGGCGGCACGTACCGATGTTCCGGTGACACTCCAGGTTAAAGCCAGGACCAGGGGATAACCAGGTGGAAAGTGGGCGTGCGGAGGCCGATCAGGGTGATCGATGGCCCGGTGACCCTGGCCGGTGAGCCAGGCTCGAGCAAGCACGGCATAGCCGGCGCCGTCGAAGCGCGGCGGGGCCGACCAGTCCGCATACCCGCCGATGGCGAGGGCCGACGCAGACGCGACCAGGCACGCAGCCGCCAGCCCCGCTGTGATCCGTGCTCGCCGCAGCCCCGATCGCGTCATCGCGCGCCGTCTCCCCTTGCCCGAGGCGATGAGCGCAGCCGCTCATCTCGCTCCCAAGATCCCCGGTCGAATTGATTGGATCACCCGGAGACGGGAGGGTGCAAGGGGAGAAGCCGGTCTGGCGCCACCGCCAGGCGTGAGGAGATGATTCGATTCTGGCCCCGGTCACTTCTTCACCCGAACCACCGGCCGCTCAAAACGCGGGAACGGCGGCCACGCACGGCTGGGCGGCAAGGGGAGTCTCGCGCCGACCAGAACGGGACCGGAGCCGCTCCCTTGGCCGGACCTCGCCCGGAGAGAACGAGAATCCCGGTGCCACGGCTCGTGACGGGCCGGCGCCGCAGGAGCGCCGGGTCGATCGCGTCAAGCCTTGGCCGTCCAAACCTGTGCCCAGGTCGTCCTCATGCTTGGCGACGAGCTTGTGGAGGGCGCGGAGCTCGATCTTGCGCACCCATTCCCGGGTCACCCCCAGCCGGCGTCCGATCTCCTTGAGTGTGAGAGGCGACTCGCCTTCCAGCCCATACCGCAGGGCCAGAACGGTCCGTTCACGGGTGTTGAGACACTCCATGCGGTTAAGCAGGATGCGTCGCTCGTCATCGGCTTCCAACGACGCGCCGGGCGATTCGTACCGGTCGGTCGAGTCCACGGGCGACCAACGACCGGTCTCCGCGGCCACGCTGTTCTCCAGCTTGAGCTGACGAGCTTGGTGAGCCTTGGCCACGAGCGACTTCTGAGCCTCGCTCAGACCGAGAAAGGAGGCCACTTCAGCGGAGCTGGGCGTGCAACCCCGCTCGCGGCAAAGCGTCCGCTCCGCGCGCCGCCATTTGGTCAAGATCCCGACCATGTGGGCCGGCAGGCGAATCGTGGATGTGGTATTGATCAGAGCGTGGCGGATCGACTGTTTGATCCAGTAACTGGCGTATGTGCTGAACCGTGTACCAAAGCGGGGTTCGAACTCCTTGGTTGCCCGGATCAGGCCGACGTTTCCCTCGCCGATCAAGTCCTCGAGGACGAGTCCCCGCCGCATGTAATCCCGCGCGATCTTGACGACCAGCCGCAGGTTGGCCTGGATCATCCGAGATCGCGCATCGTCGTCGCCACGGGCGATCGCCTCGGCCAGGGTACATTCTTCCGCCGCGGTCAGGAGAGCTTCGTCCCTGATCTCTCGAAGATAAACTTGGAGGCAATTCGAATGACCCGCGTCGTTCGCTCGAGTGTATCTCATCGCAAAGATCCTCCCTCGCAGGTCCGCCCCGCAACAGGGGTTGGACAACGACGTCCGTGTCAAATCGTGCGACTTCAATCCGTGACGAGAGGCTCGAACAGACACCTGTTTCCCGAGGAGACAGTCCTCTGGATTTGATGTTAATGGGCTCGTCCTGAAGGATTGAGGCGCCGTTTTCCAGTCAGCACTGCGATCTTTCCTTGGCGTGGCTTCCGACCCGCGGAAGCCGCGGTGTCTTTACTTGAAGTTGCAATCGTCGCTCAAAACCGGCGAGGAAACTCGAAATTCCGGTTCTCCGAGCGGGCACACATCGGCGCGATCAAAATAAGCCGGCCACAACTGGCCAAGCTCATGGCAAGCCACTCCCGATCGTTCCGCTGCTCTGTTTAATATAGAAGGCAAGCACCTGACAGAAGATCGAGAAACTTGCCAATTCCGACCGAAATCGACTTGAACTGCGGAGCGATTAGCCTTAATAAGCTGTAGCGAACGGCTGATTCTCGCTCGATTATTTTGAATGTGGGCTGGATGCGAACCCCGGCGGAAGGTTTAATTAACACGAGAGGCTGAGGGAGGGACCGCCGTTTCGAGGAATCAAGGAGGATCGCGACAGGTTGATCGAATCGTGGGGGGCGGGGCCATGCCTGACGATGAGGACTTCACCAGCCTGATGGCCAGGGCCAAGGCTGGCGACCCGGCGGCGATCGGCGACTTTTTGTCCCGGTTCGAGCCGGAGGTTCGGATGATGGTGCGGGCCCGCCTGCCGAAGAAGCTGCGAACGCAGTTCGATTCCCTCGACTTCGTCCAGGCAGTCTGGCAGAGTTTCTTCGCGGATCCGCCGCTCGATGCGCCGGATTTCGAGAAGGTCGAGCACCTCCGCGGGTTTCTGGCCGGCGTTGTGCGGAACAAGGTGTTCCAACAGTACCGCAGGTTGACCAAGACCGAGAAATACGACGTATCGCGCGAGGAACGGCTGTACGTCCGCCGCGGCGGACGCGACGTGCCGCGCGAGGTCGTGTCACCAGATCCATCGCCGAGCCAGGAGGCCCAGGAGACCGACTGCATGGCGCAGTTGACGGCGGGCCGCAGCCAGCGAGAAGTGGACGTGATCTCGCTCCGCCGCCTCGGGCTGACCTTCGATGAGATCGCGGACCGGACCGGTGTCAACGAACGCACGGTCCGCCGAATCATCGACTCGGCCCGGTCCCGGATGGAGACCCACCGATGCCCGTGACGAAGGGGCCGGCGAATTCCGGAGGTCGGGCTGTCGCATCCTGGGGTGGTCCATCGCTGTCCCGGGCGTGGAGCCTTCTATTCCAGCCGGACGATGCGCCGCCATGCGACGGTGACTCTGGACCCTCGAGCTCCGACTCGTCGCCGAGCGGCACGCTCGTTCTGCGTCCGTCCCCGGAACTCGCCTCGGTACTGGACGAGTTCACTCAGGCTTGGGAGCGAGGCGAGGCGCCTCTTGTCGAGCGATACCTTGGGCTGCTGGATCCGGCCGATTGCCGAGGGGCCGTCGAATTGATCTACCGGGAGTTCTGTCTGGCCGAGGCCAGCGGCAGGAGGCCTGAGCTGAGTCAGTACGTCTCGCGTTTTCCTGGCCACGCCGAAGCACTGGAGCGGCTGCTGGGGCTGCACGGAGCGTGCTCACCGTCGTTGCTTGGCCGCTGGGTCGAGTCGGCATCGGGCGATCGAGACCTACCGAAGGTGGGCGACTCGATCGGTCCTTACGTCTTGCGCCGCGAGCTGGGTCGCGGTGGCTTCGCCCGCGTCTTTCTGGCCGAGCAGTCGAACCTGGAGAATCGCCTGGTCGTCGTGAAGCTGACGACGCGGCCGACGCGCGAGCCCTGGCTGCTGGCACGGGTGCGGCATGCCCACATCGTCGAGATCGTGTCGCACGACTTGGTGAACGACGGCGCGTTTCAGTTTCAGTTGATCTGCATGCCGTTCTGGGGAGGCGCGACCTTGGCGGCGGTGCTGACCGCGCGGCGGCAGCGGCAGCATCACCCGGTCTCCGGTCGCGACCTGCTCGCGGACCTCGACGCCGTCGCGGCGTCCGGGTATCCGGCGGTGAATCCGGCGCGCCCCGCCCGCGAGATCCTGGCGGTCTTATCCTACGACCAGGCCGTGGCCTGGGTCGGCGCCCGGCTGGCCGAAGCACTGGACCATGCTTTTAGCCGGGACGTGGCCCACGGGGACGTCAAGCCGTCGAATGTCCTTCTGTCGGCGGACGGAAACCCGATGCTGCTCGACTTCAACCTGGCTCGCGACGGGTCGCCGGCCGGCTCGAGCGGGTTGGCCCACGATCCGGGCGGGACCCTCGCCTACATGGCTCCCGAGCGGCTGCGGGCCCTGGCGGTGTCTGGTCCGGCAGGGGACGGTTCTGATTCCCGGCGGTCGCGGGCCTCTCTCGGCCTGGATCCGAGTGGAGATGCAAGCGCCGATGCGAGCCAGGGAAGAGACCCGCTTGACTACGCGGCCCACCATGCCGATATCTACGCGCTCGGCATGGTCTTGCTCGAAACGGCGACTGGCCGGCCGCCCGAGCAGGGGGTGAGCCCGGTCGATCCGGCGCCAGATTCGAGGCAGAGCCCGCTCGGGGCCGCCGCGAGCGTCTGGGCGGCGGCGCACGGCCGGAGCGCCGGGACCTTGATCCGCGAGTCCGAGTCTGCCGGCGGCCGCGCGATCGCTCCGGGCTTGCGTGCGATCCTCGAGCGTTGCCTCGATCCCGACCCGGCCCGGCGTTACCGCCGCGCGTGGGAGTTGGCCGAGGACCTGGACCGCTGGCGCACCAATCGGCCTCTGGTCTTCACGGTCGAGCCGTTCTGGGGTCAGACGGTGCCTCGCTGGCTGCGGCGGCACCGGCGGAGGCTCGTGTTGATCGCCGCGGCCTTGTCGCTCATCGTCGGACTTCCCCTCACGAGCGTCGTCTTGTTCAGGTCGCTCTCGAACCTGCAGGACAGTGCACGGTACAAACTCGCCCGACTCTGGGACGACCCCGAGGCACGAGCCTATGACTTTCAGCGCCCGCCGGCCATCCGTCTGCTCAAGGCCGACGATTCCCACGTCGAGGCCGCCGCTCGCGCCTTGAAGGAATACGGCGTTCTCGGCCCGGATGACTGGCGGCAGCGCGATGATGTTCGTTGTCTTCCCCAGGCCGAGAGAGAGGATCTCGAGCTCTGGCTGATGGGACAACAGGCTTACCTCTATTGCCATGCCTTGGAGAACCGGCCCGGTTCGCCTGAGGACTGGCGGCGGGCCTTGAAGATTCTCGACGATCTCAGCGGATCCAGTCCCGTCCCGGTCTTGGCGGCGATGCGGCTCCGCCTGGGTGCCAAATTGGGAGCCAAGCCGTCGTCTTCGCCCCCTGTTTCGACTCGCTCGCCTGTCCCGCGGGCGACTCCGTGGGTCAACGAATACTTGCTCGGCGTGGTGGCCGAGTGCGAGTCCGAATCCGAACCCCCGTACGCTCCCCAGGCCGCGGATGGGCCGAAGAATCTGAGATCGAATCGAGCGGTGAAGGATCGCGAAGACCTCGACCGCACCCGGCGTGCCGCCGAACGGGCGCTCAAACGCTACAACAACTTACTGGCGGTCCATCCCCATTCGTACTGGGGACATTACCGCGCGGCGGCCACTGCATTCGGACTGGGTAGTATCGCAGTGCGCCCGGCGAGCACGACTTACTTTGCCGAAGCGGCCGGTCACCTTGAGCAGTGTCTGAAGCGGCGGCCAGGGAACCCAACGCTTCAAGGGCAGCTCGCAACCTGCCTGTGGGAGCTCAATCAGAATCGCGAAGCACTCGCAGAGATCGAGAAAGCGATCGAAGGCGCTCCCGATCTCGCCGAATTGTACAGGACGAGAGCGTTCATCCGGACAACCCTGGGGGAGGCCATTGGCCTCGGTCTCATCGAAGATCTCCAGCATTTCGAGATCCTCAGTCACTTCCTGCCGTGGGCCTTTTTGGGCGAAACACCCGCTAGTCCAGACCAATTGTCTTGGTCGAGGACCCAGTACCAGTCGCGGTTTCGAGCCTCGTTGGACCTGGGAACCCTCGTCAGCAATCATCCCACCGAACTCGATGGCCACGGCAAAAAAGTCGAGGTGGATCCCGAGGAACTCACCGTCCGGGCCGTGCTCGCCTCGAGGATTCGTGACGCCGGCGAGTTCGATCTCGCAGCGATCGAATTCGGGAAGATCCTGATCCTCGAACCCGATCAGATCGAGGTACGGATGTCGCAAGCGATCCTGTCGATCGAAACACGGCGGTTCGAAGCGGCCCACAGGGAGTTCGATGCGGTGCTGACCAATCCCGGTCTGATCGAGCATGTCCAGAAGGAACCCAAATTCATTCGACGCTTTCATCATGCTTCACGCCAGTATTGCCTCAACGGCAAGTTTCAGGAGGGCCGAGCGATCGCCCGACGCGCCCTGGACCTCGCGATCACCCTCAGGCTTCCGCGCGGCGAATCCCATTACAACATGGCCCGGGCCTACGCTCTGTCCGCTCGGACCGATCCGCAATTCATCGCTGACGCGGCCGATCAACTCTACCGGGTATTCGTCGCAAATCCTGTAAATCATAGAATTTATACCATGGATCCGGCGTTCGAGCCGGTGCGGTATCAGCTCGACGCCGAGCTACGGAAGAAGCCCGACCCGACCGAGGAGTATCGCCGCCGCCTTTGCTTGCTGCTGGCCCAGGCCCATTGAGCCCGGCGACCGATAGCGGCGGGGGCCCACCGCAAGGCGCCGGGTTTCACTTCCTTTGTCGACTGCGGGCCGCCAGCAATTGGCTGATCCTTCAAGAGGCAAAGCCGGCACGCGGCGCTGGGGTCGAACCATTTTTACCGGCTGTGACGGTAGGTGCGCCCCGGTCTTTCCTCCGGGCTCTCAAGTTCCCGCAACCCCCGCCGCTGCCACAATCGAACGATCCGCACCCGGCTTGGCCGCCGCCCTGATCAGCAGAGCTTCAAGCGATACGCCGACGTCGTCGGTCCCGGCGCGGGCTCGAGCACCACTGCAGTGCGCGCGTGAGCAAAGAAAAGGGAAGGGGTGGGAGTGTGGGCGCGGGAACTGGCGTCCCTGGTCCTTCCACCCGAGGTCTGATCAGCACCCAACCACGCACCTTCGAAGTTGATCTTCTAAGAGTCGCGCGCGCCAGCCGGCTGGACTTGAAATTCATCTCGCTCGCCGCTGGCAACTGAACCAGTCGGGCCAATCTGGACAAACGATACGGATATCTTTCGCCGACGGAAGGGATCCGCTGAGAGTCCCGTTCTGTAAAAACGAAACATGGTATCTTTTTTATGCAACTAGAATCCCAGTTTTGTAGATCATATAGGATGAGGGCCCTGCAGAAGTCGGAGTCGAAGTCAGCCACGGAAAGAAGCGGACCCAACGATCGGCCGTTCCGAGTCGTTTCGATTCCGTTTGGCCGTGGGACGATGACGAGTCATTAAACATGGACCAAACCAAAGAGGGCGACAAACCCATGCGTACAATTAGTCCATTCGACAGCCATAACTCCTTAGAGACACTTGAGCCGAAGCTCAGTCCGTCGTCTGTCGGCGCCGTCATGGCAGCACCGCTGGTGTCGACCATCCAGGCGACCGAGTTTGCCGATGACGACCCGTTGCCCGACCCCGAGCCTCCTATCCCGTATCCGGGACCCGATCCACCGATCGATTATCCGTTACTCCCGCCTTCGGGGCCGGTCGGACCGGGCTGATCGAGCCGAATCGTTGGTTTGCTCGTTCCAGTTCGACGCCCGTGCAATCGTAGTGTTAGACGATGATCCGTCTTGTGACGAGGTGTCGGCAGTACCCCCCGCACGATTGGTGGAAACTGCCGCACCTCGTCGTCCTCGGCTCCGTCGGAGGGGTCAGATCCGCTCGGCATATTCATCCAAATGTGACCCAGACACCCACTGTAAGGTCGCTACATCCTGCCGCGGCTAGTCCTCACTGGCGGAGATTCACGGCCTGATTCCACTTTGAAAACAGGCTCTTCGGCAGAATTCGTGGGTAGGGATCGGACAACCGCTGGAGGAACCGAAGGCCCCAGGTTCCTCCCGCATTCCTTTTCTTCCTTCCCGCTTCTCTGTTCGGCTCCTGTTTTCCTCGGCCCTCTTTGGGACCTGCATCAACCGAGCCAGATGCAGAGCAACTGATCGCCCAAATCTCAGCGCTTGCCCAACGACTCCCGATTCCGATACGAAAATGCCGTGTCTTCCTGAAGAGCCGAAGCTAGGAATTTCCGAGAGAATCCACGAGGATCAGCAGATAAGTCACCCACAGATTCTGCTGAGGAGCCCTATTTCGGTCGCCCCACTTGAATAAGAGTAAGCAGATCATGAGCAGCCAGAGATGGGCCGTTCATGGCTGCGGACGATGTCCGAACCCAGGCAATGCCTTGGCCGCCCGCTTGGTTGGCAGTTCCTGACTAGCCGCGGCCAGCAGGTCCCGATGGAGATCTCATCGAGACAGCCCACCAGCACTAACTCTCTGCAGGAGCGATCCAGTTGCTTGAGAACCTCACCCGCGGCTTTTCCAGCAGCTTGGACCCAGCGATGAATCGTCGAGCGACTGGGACACGCTTTGGCCGCCAGGAGAATCGCCAACAAGGCGCGGATTTGACTGTGGCTGAGCCCCATGGCCATGGCCGTCGCGGCGAACTCCTGTTGCTTGGCCGCGGGAAGCTCGATGGTCTGGAACAGCCAGTCCCACAGTTGGGCATTTTCCTGGCGGAGGGGCTCGATTTCCCGGATCAGTTCCTCATGTGTTGGTCCGCCAGCGTCTTTCCGTGCGGCTGGCCCAAGGCCAGTGATCCAGGCAATGGTGAGGCAGGGGCCGATTCCAAGGGGCCCGGCCTTCAGGCCCTTTGCCGGCTGCGAGCCGCCCGCAATTGACTGATCCCGCACGAGGCACAACCGGCATGCGGCGCGGTGGTCGAACCATTCTCGCCGGACGCAACGGCAGGTGCGCCCCGTTCTTCACGCAAAGCTGTTGCGCTCCCGCAGCCCCCACCGGCGCCACAATCGCACGAGCCGCAGCCGGCCTGGCCGTCGCCCTGATGAGCGCGCTCGTGGGATGCATCGCCCTCGAGGTCGGTCCCGGCGGGTTCGAGCACCACGTCGAGGTCGCACGCGACGCGGAACCGCGCGCGCAACGAGGCGAGGTCCAGATGTTGGGGACCAAGGTAATGGAGGACCGTGGCGCGGCCGTCGAGGAGAGGCTCGACGTCGATGAGCTCCCATGGCCAATTCCCCTCCTCGAGCACGCGTTGACAAAGCGTGAAGCGACTCGAGCGTGACTCCCGCGCGCGGTCCGCGCGGGCCAGGTCCCCCGCGGCGGCCAGACGAAGAACGCTCGGCCGGTCAACCGAAGGAGCCGGACCGGAACCCTCGCCGGCCAGCCGGGCCGGTGGGGCATCCCCGCCGCTCCGGGCCGTCGCCGAGCGATCATGAGGGATCAGCACTTCCCCGAGCTCCAGGCCGCGATGCGACTGGATCACCACGACCTGGCCCCGCTCGATGTCGGCGTCGCACTCCGGAAGAGCGGTGAATCGCCCTACCTGACTCATGACACCGTAGCGGATCAGATACGTGCGCTCGCCCACTCCCGTTCGCCTCCTCCCTGGGTCGACGCCAGGCATGAATGGCGTCCATAACTCCGCCAGGCCTTCCCCCGCTGTTATCAGAAACAAAGCCGCGGCTGGGTACAAGACCCTTTCCCCCCGGTGTGGGAGTAACCGTGCGCTTCCCGAATCGTATGACCGAAAAACACGCATGATCGTGTTCACGCAACCTGGGATCTCCCTTATAATTCCTTTGATCAGACAGCTCGTGGGCCCAACCGGACTCGTGAACGGATCGTGTCGAGTGGCGCCGCGACCGCGATCACAGCGGATCCGACCTGACTCCCGGCGCTTGCGGAAATGTCGAACGGATTTGATGACAGGGTGTTAGGATGAGCCAATCGCGTTGTACGCTCGCCGTTTCTGGTCTTGACTGCCCGACTGAAGCCGAGGTGCTCCGCGCGGCAATTCAAGACTTGCCGGGGGTCACCGCCCTGGGATTCGACCTGATTCACGGCACGATGGCCGTGGACTACGTCCTTGGCGTGATCGATCCCGAGGAGCTGATCCGAGTGGTCGCCGAGCGGACCGGGATGCGGTCGGCCGTGCAGGGGCAACTCGAGCGATCGGTCTCGACATGGTGGTCACGGCATGAGCGCTGGGTTCTCACTGCGGGTTCCGGGGCGGCGCTGGCGCTGGGGCTGGCGTTTTCCTGGCTGGGTCCGGCGCTCGGCCTGAGGCAGGTCGTCACGGCCCGCCTGGCCTTGGCGGGTTACGGGTCGGCGGTCGTCATCGGGGGAATCGGGCTGTTCCCTAGGGCGACTCGAAACCTAGGGCGGCTGCGGTTCGATATCGACGTGCTCATGGGGCTGGCGATCCTGGGTGCGATGAGCCTGGGGCAGTGGGACGAGGCCGCGACCGTGGCCTTCCTGTATGGGCTGTCGGAATCGCTCGAGGCGCTGAGCCTGGACCGCGCGCGGCGGTCGATCCGGGCGCTCCTCGAGCTTGCCCCGCCGACGGCTGAGCGAATCGAGCCTGACGGCACGGTTCAGCCTCTGCCAGCGAGCCGGGTGCGCCGAGGCGATCGGATCCTGATTCGCGCCGGCGACGTGATTCCGGTCGATGGAGCGGTAACCGCGGGCCGCTCGAGCGTCGACCAGAAGACAATCACCGGTGAGTCGGTGCCCGTGCTCCGCGAGCAGGGCGACCCGGTCTACGCGGGAACGATCAACGGCGACGGGACGCTCGAGGTCACGGCGTCCGGACCGGTGGACGACGCGTTGATATCGCGCGTTGTCGCGCAGGTCCGATCGGCGCAGGCGGGACGCGCCCCGATCGAACGGCGGATTACGCGGTTCGCGGCCGTGTACACCCCGCTGGTGGTGGGTCTGTCTTTCCTGGTCATGGTGGTCCCACCGCTGGTCACTCTCGCGGTTGGCGGGGAGAACGCGTGGGACTGGGGAGTCTGGCGTGATTGGTTTGGGCGGGGCCTGGTCGTGCTGGTGATCGCCTGTCCTTGTCCACTGGTGATCGCCACCCCGGTGGCGATCGTTTGCGGGCTGGCGTCAGCGGCGCGCGCTGGCGTGCTGATCCGGGGGGGCGAGTATCTCGAGGAGATCGGCCGGCTGCGCGCGCTGGCGTTCGATAAGACGGGGACCCTGACCCGCGGCCGGCCGGACGTTGTCGAGATCGTCTGCGCGCCAGGGCAGGGTGACGAGGCGGAAGTGCTGCGGATCGCTGCCGCGCTGGGCGACCGGGGCGGCCACGTCCTCGGCAAGGCCATTGCCCGGCACGCCCGCGACTTGAGCGTCGAGGTTCCGGTCGCCGACAACTACACAGCCATTCCCGGCTTGGGCGCGCTGGGACGTGTCGGCGCGGTCGAGTATCACCTGGGGAGCCACCGTTACATCGACGAAGCCGGGCTGTGTCCTCCCGAGTTTCACGCCCGGCTTGGCGAGGCCGAAGAGTCGGTCGGATCGGCGGTTGCCCTGACGACGGCGCATTCCGGGCCACTTGGCTGGATACGGCTGGCCGATCGGCCCCGGCCGGAGGCGGCGCGGGTGCTGGCCGAGCTGCACCGGCTCGGCCTTCGGACCATCATGCTGACCGGCGACAACGCGGGAACGGCCGCCGCCATGGCCCAAGAGCTAGGCGTCGGCGAGCAACGGGCGGACCTGCTGCCGGCCGACAAGGTCTCGGCGATCGCCGAGCTCGACGCCCGCCACGGCGCGACCGGCATGGTCGGCGACGGCGTCAACGACGCCCCTGCCCTGGCCGCGGCCAAGGTCAGCATCGCGCTCGGCGGCATTTCCAGCGGTGCCGCGTTGGAATCAGCCGACATCGTGCTCCTGGCCGACGACCTCAACCGCCTCCCCTGGCTGATCCGCCACAGCCGAGCGACCCTCGCGCGCATCCGCCAGAACATCGCCCTGGCGCTTTCGACCAAGGCCCTCGTCGTGGTCCTGGCCCTCACGGGGGTCGTGGGGCTGACCAACCTCTGGATGGCGATCGCCGCCGACGTCGGCACCAGTCTGCTCGTCATCGCCAACGCCCTGAGGCTGCTTCGCCGTCAAGCGGAATAGCCAATGTCGGGTGGGTCGAGCTGAAAAAGTTTGATCCGCCCGCGGCCCTCGTCGCATTATTGCTGGGCAGCAAACGGCTCGATCGGCTGCCGATTGACCTTCGCCGGGCCCCGGGATTGGAGCTGCTCGATCTCGGCCTCGACCGCGGCGACGGCTGCGGGCGTGGCCAGCACTTCGAGGGTTGTCTCCGTCTTGTAGCGGCCGTCGACCGGCAGCCTCACGACCCGGTTGCGGGCCTGCTCGAACGGCCTGGGGTTCGGGTAGTTCGTGCCCGGTTCCAGGCCGGTCACGTAGCCGTCGCGCAATCCGCCGGTGTTCTTCCAGAGAGTGAACGCCGGAAGCTGGTCGTTCTGGAATCGCAGGACCACCCCCTTGTCGCCGGCATGGTTGCGGAGCATGGCGACTGTCTGCCGCTCGCTGACCGACCGGGCGTTCAGCTCGTAGAAATAGACCTGTTCGGAATAACCGGGCTCGGGACCGCCGTAAAGATCGTGCCGATCCAGGCCTTCCCGCGCCCTCTGGTCGCGCGGGGTGACGGATTTGATCGGAGCAAGAAACCGCGCGCCGGCATCGAGAAACGGTGGGCCGAAGTTCCAGTGGTAGAGGATCTGCATCTCCACCGGCTGTTCCTTGAGGTTGACGAACTCGTCCCGGACGACCAGGGAATTCGAGCCGGGGACGGTCGTGATCCGGGTCTCCATGCGGATTTGCGGGCCGAACAACCGCGACTCCTGGACGTGCCCTTCGACAGTGATCTCATGCGGCGGATCGGTGTCGACGTGCACGGCCACGTACGAGGCGGGGATGTTGGCGATCTTGCCGTGCAGTCCAAAGGTAGCGTGGCTCTCGGAGCCGTCCGCCTTGACCGTCTTGACCTCGAACGGCGCCCCATTGTTCTCGAGCCCGCACCGCGCCAGAAGCTCGTCGAAGCCGTCGAGCCAACCCAGGCCGCCGGCCGCCGATAGGTTCACCAGGGAAGGATTGACCGGCCCATCGGTGATGGGAGAGTCCCAGCCCAGCCGGTTCCCTTCGTACCAGCCTTTCCAGAGCCCCATGCCCCGGGTCGGTACGATCGAGAACCGGAGCGCCCCGTTGTCGACGACGATCAGGTCGACCCCTTCGCGCCGGCCGCCCCGCAGCCGCTGCTTCGTTACCGACCAAGGATGGCCCTCGCCCAGCCCAAGGGCCGGCGCGTCGACCGTCAGGCTGTCGAGCCAGACTTCACTCGAGACATCGGTCAGTACAAATGTTGGCATACTTGACGCCGCTTTCTGGGGGCTGTTCGTCCGAATCTGCGGCTTACGCGTTACGTGATCTCCATCGTATGAGGTCCGGCCGATCGATTCCAGCGGCAGCTTTGATACGCCGAGCGTGGGTCGATGAACGGAGACCGGTCGTCCTTGAAAGTCTCCGCACCCTGTTGACGTGAGCCACCATCCCGGTTTAGCCTGGGCCTAGGACTGAAGGGCGGTTTTCCGATTCGGCTCATGATTCAGTCCGAAAATTCCCTCCTTTTGGTCGGTCGTGCGGCAGGCCCTCCCCCAAATCACACCCAGGACCAGGAGATTGGCTCCCATGGCAGAAATCAACGACCGGGAAGCGGCGCCTCTCGAGTGCTCGCTCTGTGCGTCGGTATCGCGGCGCGACTTTGTCAAAACCATCGGCGCCGGCGCGTTCGCCGCGGCGGCTCCCCTCTTCGGGAGGACCGCTACCGCGGCTGGACCCACCCAGGCGGGACCGACCCCTGGGGCGCCCGCCGAGACCGCCGTCGCGCGGTTCTACAAAACGATCACCCCGGAACAACGCAAGGTGATCTGTTTCCCATTCGAACACCCCCTCCGGTCGAAGGTCAACAACAACTGGGATATCGTCAAACCGTCGATCAATGACATGAAGCCGGAGCAGCAGGCCATTTGCCGGGAGATCATGAAGGACCTCTGTAGTGAGGACGGCTACGAGCGGTTCATGAAGCAAATGGAAGACGACGCGGGGGGATTCAACAAGTACCATGTGGCCGTTTTCGGCGAGCCTGGGACCGGCAAGCCGTTCGAGTGGGTCCTGACCGGCCGGCACGACACGCTCCGCGCCGACGGCAACAGCGTCGAAGGCGCCGCCTTCGGTGGCCCGATCTTCTACGGCCATGCCGCCGACGGCCACTTCAACGAGGACGCGAAGCACACCAACAACGTCTGGTGGTATCAGGGTGAACAGGCCAACAAGATCTACCGGACCCTGGACGAAAAGCAACAGGCCCAAGCTCTCGTTGCCAAGGCCGAGGCCGATGAACCGAAAACCATCAAACTGAGAGGGAAGGATCTCCCGCCGACCGGCCTGGCCATCGCCGACCTCGACAGTCAGCAGAAGGCGATGGTCACCCAGCTCGTGGAAATGATGCTCCGCCCGTTCCGCGCCTTCGACGCGGAGGAAGTACGCGCGTGTCTCGACGCCGGCGGCGGTGTCGACAAGCTACGGCTCACCTTCTCCAAGGAAGGCGACATCGGCAACGACGGCGTCTGGGACATCTGGAAGCTGGAGGGCCCGGCCTTCTCGTGGTTCTTCCGCGGCTCGCCCCACGTCCACACCTGGCTCAACGTGGCGCGCAAAGCTTGATCGCCAGTTTCCCTGCGACTCGCCCGCCTTTCATTGCCCGCTCCGTGAGTGCCGACTTTTCGACGGCGCTCACGGCGGGACCTTTCGCGCCTCAGATCGTCGCCACCGAGCTGCTGCAACGAGCCTTGTCGCGGTTTCCACGAGAGGCGTGCTACGCTTCCTTGCAAAACCCCGTGACCACCAAAGCCAGCGAGCCTGACCCGGTCGCCAAGGTCGTGAGAGGACACGCACGTACTTACCTTTTACCTCGGCTCTCCCCGGCTGTTCTTCCCGGTTGTCAAGTCCCGAATCAACGCCAGAATTCGCCGCAACTCCAACCGGCTCTTTATTTTCTATAATGATCGCATTTTCATCGAAGTTGGCTTCGTTCGTATCATTTTCGCGATTTTCCCCGCGCGGGCTCATCCCATCACCGCACTTCGCCACCGCGTCCGCATCCGGGACCCGAGCATCCGAAGACTCTCGTGGCCTTGGCCTACCGGGCGAAGGTCCTCAGCCTGGTCGGAATCGAGAGCCGGGAGAGCCTGGAGGAAGCGATACGGATCGGGCGGCGGGTACTCGAATCCCAGCGCCGGATCCTCGGCCCGAACCACCCCGAGACACTGGCGACCCTCTGCCAGCTTGGCGAGTCCTACCTGCAACACGGCGACTACCGCGAGGCGAGCGACTTGCTCGGCCTTTCCCTCGCCGGCCGGGTCCGCCTCCTGGGGCCGGACCATGCCGACTCGATCGCGGCCACACACGCCCTGGGAAGGGCGCGCCACGCCCTGGGTGACCTGGAGACCGCCGAGGGCTTGCTCGCACGGGCGATGGAGGGACGGCGGCGCGCCTTCGGCCCGCGGTACCCGGCCACGCTCTCAGCCCTGAACGACCTGGCCAACGTCATGCGTGATCGGGGCCGGACCGCCGAGGCGGTCCCGCTGTTCCGCGAGGTCGTCGCCGGGCTGCGCGAGTACCACGGCACCCCGTACTTTCCGGGCGCCCGGCAATTCCGCGGTTATTTCGTGGACGCTCTGCACGACCAGGGCGATACGGTCGCCATCCGCGACCTGTGTGACGGCTGGCTGCGCGAGTTCCTGGAGATGCCACCCGAAGCGGACCCCCGGGTGCTCGGGCTCAAGATGGTGCAGCAGAGCTGCCTGGCGTTCTGGCTGGCTGCGATGTCCGAGGAACTCCCTTTTGATGCGGAGCTCGCCGTGCGGGCGGCCCGGCAGGCCGCCGAACAGGGTGACGACCTGCGGGATAACAACTGGACACGGCTCGGGGTGGTGTACCTGCGGCTCGGCGACTTGGAACGGGCCGAAGAGGCCGTGAAGACGTCAATGGAGCGCCGCAAAGGGGGCGACCGGTTCGACGGCTGGTCCAGGCGTTCATCCACGCCCGCCGTGGTCAGTCGGACCAGGCGCGGGCTTGGCTCGACCGGGCGGAAGGGGGGCGCGACGGCCGCGACGACACGGGGGCCGGGTATGAGGTGGTTCGCGAAATGGTGGCGGCGTCGCTCGGGATCCCCCCCCGAAACCGCGCGGAACGCGGCCGCAGTCCGACGGAGGTTCGCGACGTTGACGAGGGGATCACCAACATGCAGGACACCATCGATCGCTATGGCGTCGCCTCGCAGGAAGCCCTTACTGTCGGCCTCGACTTTGCCAGCGCACTTCCGATCACCGTCAGCTATTCCACGGCCGACGGCACCGCCAAGGCCGGCACGAATTACACGGCCGTGGTCAACGGGACCGTCGTTTTCGCTCCTGGGGAAACGTCCAAGACCATTCTGATTCAGACGCTGGACGACGGAATCCTCGAGCCCAATTCGAGCTTTACCGTCAGTCTCTCCAACCCTGCCGGGGCCACTCTCGCGCGCAGCCAGGGCACGGGCACGATCGTCGAGAACGACCCAAGCTTGTCCGTGGTGAGCGCGCCCTCCAGTGTCCCCGCTGGCAGCCCCTTCGGCCCGACGGTCCATGCCGACGACAGCTCGGGCAATCTCGAGTCGTCCTTCGATGGCACGGTGACCGTGGCGCTGGCGAACAACCCGGGCGGGGGGACGCTCGGCGGCACGCTCTCCGTGAGAGCATCCGGCGGCGTGGCCGTCTTCTCCGGACTGAAGCTGACCGCGGCCGCCTCCGGCTATACGCTTCAGGTGTCCACCAGCGGATTCAACGGGGCGACCACGAGCGGCATCACGGTGATCCCGGCGGTGGCCAGCCAGCTCTTGATCCGCACACAGCCGTCATCAACAGCGACGGCCGGGCAGGCGTTCGGGACACAGCCGGTCGTTGTTGAAGAGGATCGGTACGGCAACATCGAGACGACGGACAACAGCACGATCGTGAGGGCGGCGCTTTCCAGCGGTTCCGGCCCGCTCGAGGGCGCGACGGCCACCGTGGCGGGCGGTGTGGCGACGTTCACGGGCCTGGCCGACAACACGGCCGAGACGCTCTCGCTGAAGTTCAACAGCGGGGGCCTGTCCGGGGCGGCGACGTCACCCATCGCCGTGACCGCGACTCCACCGACGATCCAGCTCGAGCAGGTTCTCACGACCCAGAAGACCAACAAGAAGGGCAAGCCGGTGGGCAAACCGGTGTTCGTCGGCTTTGCGCTGGATTACAGCACCGCAATGAACCCGTCGACGGCCGGTCTCGCTGCCAATTATCAGGTCAGTTCGGCGGTCACCAAGCGCGTCAAGAAAAAGACGATCACGGTGCTTCAACCGGTCAAGTTCACAGCGGCTTACAACCCATCGACCAACTCCGTCAACTTGACGATCATCGGCAAACAGAAGTTTGCGAAAGGAGGCCAGATCAGGGTCAATGCCTCGCCCTCGAGCGGTGTCAGCAGCGCAGGCAGTGTGCTCCTGGACGCCAACGATACGAGTTTCACCACCCTGGCGAACGCGAAGGGCATCACGCCCGGCTGATCCAACCGCAGCGCAATGGACGAGCTCGGCGGACGTCCGGAGTGCGCGCCAACCCGCAGGGCATCGCCGACCCGCCGGCGCCGACCCTGGGCGCGTCTCGAGCCACGGTGTTCACCAGGACCTCCCGCCCCTCGGCCGGCCCGGCCCCGCACCACGGCAGGACCACCTCGGGCTTCTGGGCATCGAAGCCGGTGGGGTCGCCCCTCCCGCTGACGGTCGCCCTTCCATCGATCGTCGGCCGACAGGAGACGGTGATCCTGATCCCCCTGGCGCCTCTGGCGCCCCCGAGCGAACAGGACCTGACGCTCCTCGCCACCGAACACCTCCGCCCCGTCACGAAACGGGCCAGAACCTCGCCTCGCGGCTGCCGTTGCTCTCGGAACCCCGTTTTCGCCCCCAGGACTTACCACTGACCACCAGGTACCGAGAGCCGCGCACGGCGCGGATTTTCCTCGACATGGCCGGCGGCGTCGATTAGTTTGACCCGAGAGTTGATTCGTGCCGCGAGAACGGACGGGGGACATCGCATCGTTCTGTCGCAAGACAACGAGGAGAACTCTGATGAAGGATGATTTTGCAGACCTGAACGGCCTGATCGACCGACGCGGATTCCTGGGGAAGGGCGCCGGCGCGTTGGGCGCCGCCGCAATGCTCGGGGATGGACAGCCTGGCGACGGACGCCGGCGGGTTCGCCGCCGCAACGCCCCGGGACGCGTGGCCGACGGCAACCCAGGCCAAGATCAAGACGCCGCAAGCGGCCAGGCGCCCGGCAAAAACGCGGCCAACACGACGCAAGCGGCGGAGCTGCCCAGGCGGAAGCTGGGTGGCACGGGCGTCGACGTGACCATCCTCAACCTCGGCACCTGGCAGAGCCCGGGGGGCGATCGGTTGCTCCGCTTCGCCTGGGCCAACGGCGTCCGGACCTTCGACACCGCCAAGACGTACGGCTCCGAGCCGATGATCGGTCGCTGGCTCAAGGCGATGCCGGAGGCCCGCAAGGACTTGTTCCTGGTCACCAAGGACCAACCGGATACGCCCCAGCAGCTCATCCGGCAACTGGACCAGCGACTGCAGGCGCTCCAGACCGACTACGTCGACTTGATCTTCCTCCACGCCCTGGGCGACAGAAACTTCGACCTCGAAATCCAATGGCCCAAGAGCCAGGAGTTCAAGCAGGTCGCCGAAGCGATCCGGAAGTCGGGCAAGGCGAAGTTCGTCGGATTCTCGACCCATCATCCGGCACGACACCTGCTCCTCGAGGCCGCCGCGGAAGGCGGTTTCGTCGACGTCATCATGCTTCAGAACAACCCCTGGATCGCGCAAGACGACAACATGAACCGCGCCCTCGATGTCTGCTACAAGCGGGGCATCGGGCTGATCTCGATGAAACAAGTCGCCGGCAACATGAACCTCGACGAGATCGGCATGCAGCTCCCGGAGCTTGCCGCAACTGGCCTGACGCCTTACCAGGCCCTGCTGCACGCGATCTGGAGCGACGAGCGGTTCTCGTCAGTCTGCGTGTCGATGCGGAATACCGACCAGATCCGCGAGAACGCCGCGGCGGCGCGGGCCTTCAAACCGATGACCAGGGCCGAGATCAGTCGGTTGCACAAGGCGTGCATCGTCGCGGGGCCCACTTTTTGCGCCGGTTGCGACGGACGGTGCAGCCGGGCCGCCGGCACGATGGCCGAACTGGGCAACCTGACCCGTTTCCTCACCTACCACGACCATCACGGCTACCGCGCCCAAGCCCGGCGGCTCTACTCCGAGCTCCGCGGCACGGCGCGCGACTGGCATGGTGCCGACCTCGAGGCCGCCCGCCAAGCCTGCCCCAACCAGCTCAACTTCGCCAAGCTCCTCCCACGGGCTGAGGAGATCCTCGGCTGACCTGGCCGCGGCACCATCACGTTCGCGCATGGCAAGGCCGGTCCGCCGCGACTTCTCGCGGTTCGGACCGGCCGTTTCCTTTCAGCCTCACGAGCACCCCATGCTGTTGCCGCAATTGAAGCAGCGGTAGCAGGTGCCGCAGCGGACCGTCAAGGCGCCGCAGTTGTCGCAAGCGGGGGCATCGCTCTGGAAGTGGGCGAACTGGCGGTCTTGTTCGCCCAAGCCGTCGCCCAGCGCCACTTCACTATTATCTGTGGGAGCGGGGGCTGGCTTCGGCTGGTACGCCCCCATGACGGCCTCGGCATGTTCCAGGTCGGCAATGGTGGCGGTCCGGTGGCCGTTGACCTTGAGCAAGGGGACGACGGCCGAACTGGGCTCGACGTCAACCTCGGCAGAGGGACGCTTGGGTGCATTGGCTTCACGGTAGCCAGGGATGAACTCCATGCCCATCCAGCGGAAGATGTAGTCGGCGATGCTCTTGGCGATCGGGATGTCCGGGTTCTTGGTGAATCCGGCCGGCTCGAAGCGGCTGTGTGCGAACTTGTTGACGAAGACCTCCAGCGGCACGCCGTACTGGAGGCCGATCGAGATCGCGGTGCCCAGGACGTCCATCAGGCCACCGATCGTCGAGCCCTCCTTGGCCATGGTGATGAAGAGCTCGCCGGGCCGGCCGTCAGGATAGAAGCCGACGTTGATATAACCTTCGTGGCCTTGGATTTCGAACTTGTGGGTCACGCTGCGGCGGGTGTGCGGCAGCCGCTCGCGCCGGGGTTGATTGGAGGAGGCGGGAATCGACTCGATCAGGGTGGCCGGATGCGGCTCGCCGGCAACGGTGGGAGCGGCATGGGCCAGGAGCGACTCCTCGGCAGCCGAGAGCGATCCCGAGGCCTGGGTGGCCGCCGCGCCGGGCGCCCTGGACACCTCTCTTGTCTCGGACTTGGTACTGACTGGCTGGCTCCCCTTCGAACCGTCGCGATAGATCGCCAGCGCCTTGAGGCCGAGCTTCCAGCCCTCGAGGTAGGCACCCCGGATTTCCGCCACGGTCGCCTCGTTCGGCACATTGCACGTCTTGGAGATCGCGCCGGAAAGGAACGGCTGCACGGCGGCCATCATGCGCAGATGCCCCCGGAAGTGGATGCTCCGCCCCCCCTGCGGCGGGGCGAAGGCGCAGTCGAAGACCGGCAGATGTTCGTCCTTCAACTCAGGCGCGCCCTCGATCGTGTCGTGGACGTCGATGTAGTCGAGGATCCCGCGGACCACCGGCTCGTCATACCCCAGATTGCGCAGGCCCGTGGGCACGGTGCGGTTGACGATCTTGAGCATGCCGCCACCGGCCAACTGCTTGTACTTGACGAGCGCGATGTCAGGCTCGATTCCAGTCGTATCACAGTCCATCATAAAGGCAATCGTGCCGGTCGGCGCCAGGACCGTGACCTGACTGTTGCGATAGCCGTGCTTGCGCCCCTGTTCAAGGCACTCGGCCCAGACGGCCCGCGATTCGGCCAGCAGGTCGGCCGGTGCCCCAGCATCGATCGACTCGGCGGCGGTGCGGTGCATCTCCATGACGCGGAGCATCGGCTCGCGGTTGACAGCGAAGCCCTCGAACGCGCCCAACCGCGCGGCATGAAGGGCGCTGGTCAGATAAGCCTGCCCGTGCATGATCGAGGTGACGGCGGCAGCCAGGGCCCGGCCTTCTTCCGAGTCGTACGGGTGCCCCGACGTCATCAGCAAGCTGCCCAGGTTGGCATAGCCCAGCCCCAAGGGGCGGAACTTGTGGCTGTTGGCCGCAATCCGGTCGGTGGGGTAGCTGGCGTGATCGACCAGGATCTCCTGGGCCGTGATAAAGATCCGCACCGCCGCCCGAAACCGCCCGGCATCGAAACCCCCGTCCTCGAGCTGGAACTTCATCAGGTTGATCGACGACAGATTACATGCGGAATCGTCTATGAACATGTATTCGCTGCAAGGATTGGACGAATTGATGGGCGCGGTATTGGGGCAGGTATGCCAGCGCTGGATGGTGTCTTCGTATTGCACGCCGGGGTCGCCGCAGAGCCAGGTTCCCTCGGCGATCTTGTCCATGAGCATCCGGGCCTTGAAGGTGTGCATGGGCCGGCCCGTGGTCACGGAGCGCGTGACCCAGTCGTCGTCGGCCTCGACGGCCTGGAGGAACGGGTCGGTGCAGCGGACCGAGAGGTTGGCGTTCTGGAACATCACCGAACTGTAGGCCTCGCCGTTGAAGTTGGCCTCGTAGCCGGCGCGAATCAGCGCCTGGGCCTTCTGTTCCTCCTTGGTCTTGCACTCGATGAAGTCGAGGATGTCGGGGTGCCAGCACTTGAGGGTCTGCATCTTGGCGGCGCGGCGAGTCTTGCCCCCTGATTTGACCACGCTGGCGACCGCATCGTAGACCCGCATGAAGCTGACCGGGCCCGACGGCTTGCCGCCACCGGAGAGCTTTTCACGGCTGGAGCGCAAGCTCGAAAGGTCGGTGCCGGTCCCCGAGCCGAACTTGAAGAGCATGGCCTCGCTGAACGCCAGCCGCATGATCCCTTCCATGTCGTCGCTGACGCTCTGGATGAAGCACGCCGAGGCCTGCGGAAACTGGTAGGCACTGGTGGCCTTCACCACGCCGCGGGTCTCCTCATCCCAGCGCCAGTTGTTGGCCGGGCCGGAAATGCCGTAGCGGTGAAAGAGCCCCACGTTGAACCATACCGGCGAGTTGAACGAACCGTACTGGTGCAGGCACAGCGACGTCAGCTCATCGTAGAACCGCTCGCCGTCCTCGGCGGTCGCGAAATAGCCGTCGGCTTTGCCCCAATCGGCGATCGTCGTTGTCACGCGGTCGATCAACTGGCGAACGGAAAACTCGCGCTTCGCCGCCGAGGGACTGCCGTTGCCGCTGGCCACATCACCGTAAAAGTACTTGCTCGCGACCACATTCGTGGCGAGCTGGCTCCAATCGCGCGGGAACTCGCAGTCGGTCTGCTGGAAGATGACGCGCCCTCGCTCGTCCTTGATCTCCGCCGTCCGTTGCTCCCACTCGACCTGGTCGAACGGGCTCGATCCCTCGGTGCTGAAGACCCGCGGAACCTCCATGCCGCGCGGCCCTCGCCCGCGATCTCTGCCATTCTCCCATGGCGTCTCCCGCTTCTCCGACGCCGTCACAATCCCTGCCCGCTCGCTTACGGTTGCCATGTGCGCTCTCCGCGTCTCGGCTCACCCCGAGTCATTCCAGAGACCCGTCTTCTCCAGGTTTAGCCGATTTGTGTTCAGAAATCCATAGGTGTACTTCAGTCTAGTCAGGATTTGCGCCCAACTCCGAATATCGGCAGACGGGGCCATCCATGTGAATCTGCCGCACTCCGCGTGTCGATGCGATGCGAGATCCTCCTCGCGGTGCGCTGCTTGACCTCTTGGGCTCTCGAAAACCGTGCGCGAAGATCGTCGCCCGCGCTGAGCGTCCTGACTCTCACGCCGATCCATCCGCCGGTGCCCCCTCACGCTCCGTCGGCCGCCTTCCGAGCCCCGCATATGGTACCATCCGTCTCCGGGCTGAAAACGGCCTACAGGCTGAAAATGAAAAAACCGTTCTTTTGCCGGAAAAAGCGGCACGAAAGAACGGCTTTGCGCAATTTGAACAGTCTTGACCGGCAGGTAAAAGCAGGCTATTGGGGCTGAACCAGACTCATGATTTGGACCATCGTATAGGGCTGGCGATGGCCATTGCGTCGGCGCACGTTCTTGCGCCGGCGGAACTTCTGGATGATGATCTTTTTTGCTTTGAACTGGTTGACGATCTTGGCGACCACACGTGCACCTTCCAGAACGGGGGCACCGATTGTGGGCGCACCGTTTTCTCCCGTGATGAGAAGGACTTTGGGAAAGACGAGTTCATCGCCCGGCACGCCGTCGCGGCGATCGACCCTGATTCGGTCCCCTTCACGGACCCGGAACTGATGACTGCCGTCCTCGATGATTGCGTACATCCGTCGAAACTCCTTGCCTGGGCTGGCCAGCTCGTTGCGATCCGGCCCGAGCCGATCGGCTCGGGGGCCCGTCCGACGGCTCAAGCGTGCCCTTTGCTCTTCTTGAAGTAAGACCTGTCGGCCATGGTTCTCGACGCGCCGAGAAAATCTCATCTTAATGGGCCGTGCCCGAAAAGAGAAGAGCCGCCTTGACGGGTGATGCGATCCGAGATACTTAGCCGGGACGTCGCACCGCAGAAATCGCCGAGAAGACGCAGAGAATCCGGAGGGGAATGGGCTCTGTCCAAATGAGCGGAATGCGCTAGCCACCGGTGTCGAATCTGGACACGGAGCAATGGCGAACCGGCGGCTAGCGCCGTGCCGCTCACAGGAAGGTGTTTCAACGATCAAGGACGGACGATGGAAAGAAAGAGTTTGATTCATCGTTCATCCGTCATCCTTCCGTCTTTTTGAACCCGGGAGCTGCCGCCCACGATGTTCGTCTCGGCCTCGCAAGTGACCGCGCTTGGGTGGATTGTGTTGGCCTATTATGGCCAGGTCGGGCCGCTCCGCGAGCCGGCATGTTC
>JBIOJM010000059.1:0-38220 GCA_044450785.1 Isosphaerales bacterium | reverse complement strand
TCATTGGCGTCTGGATTGCGCTTCAGATCTGGCTGGGGGCCGGCTCAATCGGCCGCATGGGCGAGGGAGGGGGGGTGGCCTACCTTGCCCATGTCGGGGGCGCCGTGACCGGCATCTTCGTCGCCTTCCTGTTCTACGATCACGCCCATTACATCAAGACCCGCAACGCCGCCGCGGAGGGGTGGTCGGTCTATGAAGGGCCGGAATGACGGGACACGGCCATCACGATAGTGTCTGCAGCTTCCCCTCGATCGTGTTGACGGGAAGAAGGCCTAAGACCTTGGTGAATCTGCACTTCCGACATCGCGCCGCGCGGGCTACGAGCCCGGTCCCTCGTGCCCGGCCGGCCCGGCGTGGTATAGTTGGCGGGGCTTTGCGAGGTCGTTTCAGGGCTTGGCGCGCCGGCGGTGCAAGCCAAGGGCGCCGCGGTATTCTTGGGAGTGCAGCCTGATGTGCGGCATTGCTGGGGCAGTCGATCTGAACGGTCGGCGCGAGTTTAGCGCGTCGCGGCTGCTGGCGATGACCGGGGCGATCGCTCACCGAGGGCCGGACGACGAACAGATCCATGTCGAGCCGGGGGTCGGGCTGGGGGTGCGGCGGCTGTCGATCGTCGACCTGGCGGGGGGCCGGCAGCCGATCAGCAACGAGGACGGCACGATCTGGGTCATCCAGAATGGCGAGCTCTTCGAGTACCCCGAGCTGCAGAGCGCATTGACAGCGCGGGGTCATCGGCTGGCGACCCGGTGCGACACCGAGCTGTGGGTTCACCTGTACGAGGACATGGGCGAACGCTTCTTCGACAAGGCGCGAGGCCAGTTCGCGGTCGCGCTCTGGGACCGGAACCGGCGGACGCTCGTGCTGGGCCGAGACCGGGTGGGAATCTGTCCGCTCTACTACACCCAGGTCGACGGCTGGCTGCTCTGGGGCTCGGAGATCAAAGCACTGCTCGCGTCGGGGATGGTCGACGCCAGGCCCGACGCCAAGGGAATCGACCTCTTCTTCAACACGTTCTGCGCCGGGACCACCCGGACATTCTTCGAGGGAATCAAGTCGATCCCTCCGGGCCATTACCTGCGGGTCAAGGACGGCCTGATCGAGCTCAAGAAATATTGGGACCTCGACTTCCCCGACGCGGGTGAGGAACGCCGGCTTGACGACCCGGCACCACTGGTCGACGAGCTGGAATTCCTGATGCGGCAGGCGGTCGAGCGCCGGCTGCGGGGCGACGTGCCGGTGGTCAGCTACATCAGCGGCGGCCTCGACTCGACGGTCGTGCTCGGCTTGAGCTCGCGGCAGCGCGGCTCCGCCGTGCCGTCGTTCACGATCGGTCTGGACAATGCCGGGCCGGATGAGCGGTCGCATGCGAGTGAATCGGCCAAGGTACTGGGCTCGACGCTCGAGACCGTCACGATGAACCGGGGCGATATCGTGGCGGCCTATCCCGAGCTGATTCGAGCGGCCGAGGGGCCGGTGATGGACTCTTCGGCGGCTTGCCTCTTGCGGCTGGCGCATGCGGTGCATGCGAAGGGGTACAAGGTGGTGCTGACCGGCGAGGGGGCCGACGAAGCCCTGGCCGGCTACGCCTGGTTCAAGACCGAGAAGATCCGCAACCTGCTCTCCGTGGGCCCGGTGCTCAATCTCCTCAAGGGCGCGCGGAGCTTGACCCTGGCCTCGATCGGCGGCGGCCGTGCTCATCGGCCCGAACTGCTCGGGATTCGAGGTGTCCGCACCGCCCAGCAAGACGTTTACGACTTCATGGGCCAGGCCCGGTCGCTCCTCTATTCAGCCGCCATGTGGGACCGGCTTGCTGGCCACGCCTTCCAGGACGACCTGGACATCACCAACGACCGCTTCGGGCGCTGGCACCCCCTGAACCAGTCGCTTTACGTGGGTTACAAGGTGATGCTGGCCGGCCTGTTGCTGCTGGGCAAGGGGGACCGGGTGGCGATGAACTCGTCTGTCGAGGCGCGCTACCCGCTGCTGGACGACGATGTAATCTCCTTCTGCGCGTCGATCGCGCCGGAGTACAAGCTGCGTGGGCTCAAGGACAAATGGCTGCTGCGCCGGGTGGCCGCGCGAACGCTGCCGCCGCGGATCGCCAACCGGCCCAAGACGATGTTCCAGGCCAGCCGGTCCGAGGCGTTTCTGGGGCAGGACCGCCCGCCCTGGATCGACCAGCTCCTCTCTCCCGAGTCGCTCAAAGCGACGGGCTGGTTCGATCCGGAGCGGGTTGCGCGCGAACGTACCGCCCAGATGCGCTTCCTTCGGATCACCCCCAAGCGCATCATCATGGACCTGAGCTTGATGTGCGTCGTCTCCACCCAGCTCTGGCACCACCTGTTCCTGGGCGGGGGCCTGTGCGAGCTGCCAACCTGGGAGAGCGCAACCCGTCGCGGGCAAGAACCCTCGAGCCCGGATCGGGCGGTGCCCCACCGTCAGACGTCGCATTCCGCTTCGGCCCCGGCTCGGTGAGCGCCAGAACGAAATCGTCACAAGAGAGCCAAGGGATCGCCGTTGCCCACGACCCCCGTCCTCTTCCGCCGCGGCCCGCTATGCCACACCTCGCTCCCGCCGCCGGATTGTCCAGGCAATGCCCATCAAGGCGAGCCACCATGACACGCCGTAGATGAGGTTGTTCCAATCCATGAACCGTGCCATCAAGAGCGCGGTGAGATACATCTGAACGGCGAGGATCAGAAACTTGGGGGTGTAGAGCCAGGCCAGCACGGCGAAGAAGAAGCTGCTCAACGTTCCCCAAGCTGCTTTGAACCAGAGTGTCTCCCAACCAATCGTCGCGTTGAGCGTCGAAAGGCTGAACGAAAGGATCAGAAGGGTCAACCAGAGCCGCCCCACCAGATGGATCGCCGGCGGGGACCAGAACCAGCCTCTGCCGGCGATGGCGCGCATCGCCACAAACACGGCGACCAGCTCGATGAACCACACAAGGATATGGCGGGGATCGCTGTCCTTACTCGGGGAGTGAAGCGCGTGACAGACCAGGAACGCGATCAAGTGAATCCACGCAACGGCCATCAAGCCCCGCGACCAGCGGCGACCGCCTTGCACGATCGCTCGATCCAGCTCCGCCCCCAGCGCGGCCTTCCAATCCGGCGCGGCCGGGTCGTCTGTCCGGTCGCCCACGTGAGGATCCTGTTCCACCAACTGCTCGACCATCACTTCGAACCTCGCCGATCATTCAATCATCTGCGGCGCGGGGGCCGCTTCGGGGGCTCAAAAAGGAGAAAGAACACGCTGAATTCTACCACGGCTCACTGTTCGTTTGAGTAAGATCAAGAAAATCGGGTTATTGGCGGCGAACCGGGTGCAGGCGTGGGGGGCAGCGTCGAGACTCTTCCTGAGGACTCCGGCTGAACAATGACGAATCGGGAGCAATGGGAGAGGATCCAGGGTGTGATGCGGCTCCTGCGTCCGTGGGTCGACCCCCGGTCCTACCGGCCGCTGGTCCTTTTGTTTTCAGACATCCGCATCTGATATGTCGGCGACATCCAACTGCGGATTAGCACGTGGCCGCGTGTTTGCCGAAAGCGCCGGTAGATTCTGTAAAAACGATGACATTTGGAAATATCCCGGTCATCCCGCAGCAGTCGCATGCTGGGAAAACTCACGTTTCAATTCATCAAAACCAACGATTTCTCTGATAAATTGGTACTCCGGTCCGACGAGCACGAGACGTTGGTTCTTTCGCTTAGCGTCGATAGCCGCTTCGTAGAGTGACAATGCCTTCAGGAGTACATCCTCCTTCGTATCACTGGTCTTGTTTGCGATCTCATCAACTGCGTTCAGGACGGCATCGGAATGACCAAGTGCTTTTTTTTGTGGCATTGATGGACTGCGGAACAATAGTTGTTTCTATCTCACTGTGGCCATCGGCTTGATTGGCCTGCTCGCGGCGGTCGCCATCATGCTCATGATCCGGCACCCGGTATGGATGTGGGTGGTGGCCGTCGTCGAGTTTCTTCCTGCGGCTTACCTGGGGGCCAGGCTGGCTACGCGCAACGCCACGCGGCCGGCGGGCCAAATCTGAAGCACAACGACGAATCTCAGACGCACCGGCCGTACACCCAGGAGAAGGGCGCTGGAGGTTGCCCGGCGACTCGATCCGTGAGCTCGCCCGCGAGGCGCTCGTAGCGTTCCGGCTGCCGGCAGATGTAATCCTGGGCCTTGGCCGCCTTGCCCGAGAGCGACCGATGCGCGAGGTCCCAGGCATGATTCAAGTGGCCGATGATCTCGCCATAATCCTGGGCGGTGTAGACCCCGGAACGTTGCGTGACCGCCGCAAAGTGGTTGAAGAGGTCACGATCCTTGCCGTCGAACATCAGGGCTCCCGGCATCGCGATGAGCCGCTTGAGCATCCCTCGATAGGCGAGCACGCCCCCCTCGGGATCTTGTTCCATGATCCGACCGACGACCCGCGTGTAAAACGTCTCGTGACGCGTCTCGTCGGCCGCGATCTTGCGGCAGATCCGGGCGAGATTGTCGTCCCCTTGCTGAGCGGCGAGCCGGCCCACATTCCCGTGTGACACCCGGGTCGCACGCTCCTGAAACGATGTGTAGATGAGCCCCCCATAGTTATCCTGGTGACCCGAATCGAAACCGTCCCTGATGAGGTGATGGATCGTCTTCTCGACCGCCAGCATGTCAACCCGGCCCGTAAGCCGGAGGTAGGCGTTCAAGAGGTCGCCGTGTCGGTTCTCCTCGGCGGTCCACCCCCGCAGCCAGTTCGCCCAAGGGGTATCGATGGCCCCTCTGGAATCCTTGACGATGTGCTCGAGCGAAACGGAGTAGTTCGGGAGGGCTTCTTCGGTGACCATGTTGCCCACCAGGACGACGAGCAGGTCGTCGGACAATTGCCGGGCGGGTTCACGGAAACGCGCGAGCTGGAGGGCCCAATCCTCCCCGGTCAGATCGGGGAGGAAATCAGTCGGTTGCCAGGCGTGGTCCAGGGGGGCGAGCAGGGAGAGGTTTTCCGCGACGAAGCCTTGCAAGCGCTCGACCATGTCCATGACAGATTGCCTTCGGAAGCTCGAAGAGGATTGAGGATTCTAAGCGTGCGCGGCCGGGCGCGCTGAGTGGGCATGGAAGAAACCTGCCTGCCGGGCCGGGCATCAGGGTACGATTCGGCCCTTGGTGACGAGCCCGATGCAGACGGTCTGCGAACGTGCCCGCCCGGATGCTTGCGGTTGAAGCATTAGATCCGCGCGAGAGGGTCGCGTCAACGGTCGGGTGCGCCTTCGGGAGCAAACGGGTGCTCGGCAGGCAGTAGCCTTCCGTCGTCTCGACGATTAATCTCGACCTAGGGTTTCCTGATCCCGTGACGATCGGAGCCCTTGAGCGTGGAGGGGACCATGAAGCAGCGCCGGATGGGCCGGACGGGCCTGAAAGTATCGGAGATCTGCCTGGGGACGATGACGTTTGCCGGCCAGAGCGACGAGATGACGTCGTTCCGGATCCTGGACGTGGCGGCCGAGCGAGGTGTGACTTTTCTCGACACGGCCGACGCGTACCCGATTCCTCCCGACCCGGAGACCGCCGGCCGGACCGAGGAAGTCATCGGCCGCTGGCTGGCCGCCGCGCCGGGACGGCGGCACCAGTTCGTCGTGGGAACCAAGTGCCGGATCCGGGTCGGCCATGGGCCCAACGACCAGGGGCTCTCGCGCCGGCACATCCTGGCCGCCTGCGAGGCCAGCCTCCGCCGGCTGCGGACCGATTCCATCGACCTCTACCAGGCCCATCTCCCCGACCCCGAAACGCCGATCGACGAGACTCTGCGCGCCTTCGACGACCTCGTCCGGGCCGGGAAGGTCCGCTACGCCGGCTGCTCGAACTACCCCGCGTGGCAGCTCGCGCTGGCAATCGGGACGAGCGAGCGGCTGGGCTCGGCCCGGTACGACTGCGTCCAGCCCCGGTATAACGTGCTTTTCCGCGAGATCGAGACCGAGCTCTTGCCGCTCTGCCGCGACCAGGGGGTGGGTGTGATCGTCTACAACCCGCTGGCGGGCGGCCTCTTGACCGGCAAACATTCCCACGAGACATCACCCGAGCCCGGAACTCGTTTCTCCCTGGGCGCATCGGGCGAGCTCTACCGCGACCGCTACTGGCACGCTGCCCAGTTCGAAGCCGTCGCCACCTTGAAGAGCTACTGCCAGCGCCGGCAGTGGAACCTGGCGACCGCCAGCGTCGCCTGGGTCTTGCACCAGCCGGGGATCACCTCCGCGATCGTCGGCGCCAGCCGCCCCGACCAGCTCGATGCCTCCCTGGCCGGCGCCGAGCGTGCCTTCGACGACGAGGCCCGCTCGGCGTTCGACGCCGTCTGGTGGTCGATCCCCCGGCGGCCGGCGGGACGCTAGCGCTGGGTCTCGGGCGGATGGGCTACCCCACCGGAAACGAACGAGGGGAGCATCAGGCAGTCGGAATTCACCGCCCCCGACGCCGATCAGCCCCGCGGCCGCGCCGATCACGATGCCGAACAAGAAGCCGAGCGCGCCGTTCCGCCCGAATGGGGGCTCTACTGATCCGTCGCCCTTTGATCCTGGATGTTTCTGCTCAACCTCCATTCTCAGGACTCCCCGAATAACCAGGACGCAGGCGATGACCGCCGTCGGTCTCATCGGCCAGATCGTCGTCTTCATATCCACGGCCGTAATCAGCGTGGTGACGGGCGGGACGTCTCTCATCACCTTGCGAGTGATGATGCAGCTCGGAATCGATCCGCTCGTCGCCGTCGCCACCAACATGCTCACACTGGTCTTCCTCAGTTTAGCTTAATCACATTCTTCAAACACGTACGACATCCGCAGTCGGCCGACACCTTGTCCAGAGATTCCCATGGCGGCTTGTTGCCGCCGACGGCTCGGGGCGATAGGCTCGTGAGGTACGCCTGAGGAGCCTATCTCGGCGCGACGGCGTGAATCGTCACACCCCGTTGCTTCACCGAATCAGTAGGTTGAGCCTTAGGTTGCTGAAGAGATTCTCCCCATGAATGTTAAAAGCCAACAAGCGGCGTCTGCTCTTGCCATACTGAGCATCATCTTGCTTTTCCCGCCGGCCGCGACCGCCGGCGACGGGTACAGCAAGGTGACGACGGTACCCGTCCCTGAGCGCGGGAGGCCCGTCGTCGCCAAGACCGACAGTGAGGGAACGATTCACCTTCTCTATGATTCGGCGGGCGGTCCGCGGTATGCGAAGTCTACTGATAACGGCATGACGTTCGGCGCGGCAATCCCGGTCGTGGAGAGCGGGTCGCGACCGGAAGGGTTGGAGTTTTCCGGCTCGGACATGGCCGTAGGAAAAGGCGGCCGTATCCATGTGGCGATGAGCACGAATGCCTGGAAGCTGAAGCTACCCCAAGAAGAGTGGGGTTTCTATTACGCGAGCCTCGATCCCGAGGCGCAAGCCTTCTCGCCGGTGCGGAATCTCAACCGCAAGCCCAGCGAGGGCTTCTCCCTGGCCGCCGATGCCAAGGGCAACGTGACCGCCTGCTGGCTGTGCGACAAGCTCTACGCCAACGTCTCGCATGACAATGGGAAGACGTTCGCTGCCTATGTAGAAATCAACCCTGTTTTTAACCCGTGTAACTGCTGCACCACGGTCGCCGAGTACGGCGAGGATGGCAAGTTGGCCGTGCTGTATCGGGAGGAAACCAACAACGAGCGGGACATGTACCTGGTGTTGTGGGACCAAGGTCGAGGCCAGGTGTCGCGGACTCGGGTCAGCAGCACCTTGTGGAAGGTCGATGCATGTCCCATGAGTTACTACGCGATTTCCCGCGACCAAGGGGGGTTCGTGGCGGTTTGGCCCACCAGGGGGGAAATCTATTTCGCTCGACTGGACAGCAAGGGTAACCCGTCGCCGCCCGCGGAAATCAAGACGCCCGGAAGGGCTGGCATGCGTACTGGCATGCTCGCCTTGAGTGTGCCGGACGGCAGTACGTTGGTGGCCTGGAAGAAGGATGGTCAACTGGGCTGGCAAGTGTACGACGCAGGAGGCCGGCCCACGGGATCACCAGGTTCCGCGAAGAGCTTGGGCGATGGCGTTGCCGGTGTTGTGGACAAGAACGGCCGCTTTGTTCTCTTCCGTTAATCTCTGCAAATGCAGCGACCCCCGGCGAACAGCGTCGCTCACCACGCATCGGCAGAGACGACCTCGCCCTGCCCGCGTCCCCAACGCCTGGAGCACCAGGCTGCTCAGCGAATAGATGGTCCGGCCGTCGGGCCGCCGGCCCGAGTTCCGCAGGACACTTTATGAGAGCGATCTCTGAGCCGGGCAGGGACGCAAGGAGGAACTACTCTGGCCATGATCTGCCGCATTGAAATGCTTCCGCTTTCCAAGCGCCGAGCGACCTGTTCAGGCCCTGCCGTCCGGGATTTCCCAGGCCGTTTTGGAACGGGAAGAAACCGCGGGTGTCATGGGCAGGACGACTGTGAATGCGGCGCCCGTCCCCTCCACGCTCTCAACCACGATTGACCCGCCGTGGGCCTTGACAATCCACTGGCAGATGCTCAGGCCCAACCCGTAGCCGCCCGACGTGCGGGCAGCATCCGCCTGATAGAACCGCTCGAAAACGTGGGGTAGGTGCACCGCGGGGATACCTGCGCCGGTATCCTTCACCCGGAGCATCGCCCGGTTCACGTCGCCAACGACCTCGAGCGCTATCAAGCCCCCCGATTCCGTGAACCGGATCGCGTTGTCCAGGAGGTTTGTTACCAGTTGCCGTAGTCGCGAGGGGTCCGCCGTGATCGCCACAGGCCCCGAGGAATTCGTGACGAGGCGAATTCCCCGCTCTTCGGCGAGTGGTTCGAACACCTCGGCTATCTCGCATACCAGAGACGCCAAGTCGATGGCTTCCCGCCTGATGAGAACCTCCCCGGCGTCCGCCTGTGCAAGCAGGAGAAGGCCGTTTACGAGGGCCGTGAGCCGCTCGCACTGCTCGCCGAACGACGCGAGCGTATTCCTGTACTCCTCCATACCCCGCGGCTGCTGGAGGGCGACCTCGACCGCGGCCCGCATCGCCGCGAGGGGACTTCTCAGCTCGTGCGAAGCATCGGCCGTGAACCGGATGACCTGGCCGTGATAGGCCCCGAGCCGGTCGAGCAGCCCGTTGATGGTCCCGGCCAGCTCATCCAGCTCGTCACCGGCCCCGGTCCGCGGCAACCGCTCGGAAAGCTTTTCGGGGTCGAGGCGCCGCGCCGTCCGAATGCTCTCGGCCACGGGACGCAGGGCCTGTCGCGACAGAAACAGGCCCCCCATGACGGCCAGGATGAGGAAGACGATGGACCCTCCGGCAACGAGCCGGTCGAACTCGGCGAGCGTCGACTCCGTTTCCGCAAGGGAAATACCCAGTTCGAGCGAGATGCCACCCGTTTCGGAGTGCGTGTCGAGGATTCGGAATTGGCCCATGGAGCCAGCCAGTCTGATGGTGCGGGGCGCCCCAGGTGGGATGGTCTCGTCAGCGAGATGCAGGGCCGCATCGGTGCGAGGGGCGACAAACACTCGGCCCGGCTCGCGGATCACGACGATGAGCCCCTCCGCTTCATAGGCCAAGACCTCGCGGTGGATCTCCGCTTCGAGCTCCGAAATGGCCCCCGACCGGTGGTCCTTGACTACCGCCAGAAGCTCCGCCGTCTTGCGTTCAAGGAACGCATCGTTCTTGGCTTCGAGGACCCGGCGGAGGCCGTGGTGGACCCACGCGAATCCGGCCGCGAGCGACGTGGCAAGCACCAGGCTTGTCCAGACCGCAAGCTGGGTCCGGAGGCCCAGCGGCCTACTCCTCGCGGAGGACATAGCCCACTCCCCGAAGCGTGTGGATGAGCGACCGGTCAAACCCTCGGTCCACCTTGTTTCTTAGTCGGTTGATATGAACATCCACGACGTTCGTCAGTCCGTCAAATTCGTAGTTCCAGACGTGTTCCTGAATCATGGTGCGGCTCACAACCTGGCCGGCATGCCGCATCAGGTAATGGAGTAGGGCAAATTGCTTCGAGGAAAGGTCGATTCGCTCCCCACCCCGTTCGACCGCATGGGCCACCGGGTCGAGGGTCAGGTCGGCCACCGTCAAGACGGTCGGCACGGGGTCACCACCCCGCCGGAGAACAACCCGGATTCGAGCCATCAACTCGACGAACGAGAAGGGTTTGACCAGGTAATCGTCCGCCCCGGCGTCCAGGCCCTCGACCCGATCGTTGACGGCACTCTTGGCCGTGAGGAAGATGGCCGGTGCCTGGACCCCTTTGGTCCGGAGCCTTCGCAGCAGGTCGAGCCCGTCCTGGCCAGGGAGCATCCGATCAAGGATGAGAAGGTCGTACACGCCGGAGGAGGCATACGCGAACCCCGCCGCGCCGTTGGCCGCGATGTCCACGGCGAAGCCTTGTTCGGACAAACCCTGCCCGAGAAAGGCCCCCATATCCGGGTTGTCTTCGACCACGAGCACACGCATCGGCGAGTCGCGTCCGTGTCCACATTCGAGCAAACACGACACATTATAAGCCGCGTCCGGCTCGCGATATCAGAAAATTACGCATCTGTCATCTTCGAGCCATGTTGCCGCAATGTTGGAGGGCTATGCTCTGCGGACTCCCGATCAACCCCGCTCGCTGGAGGCTGCCCATGCGTCCATCCGGTAGCAAAACGAGACGAAGCCGTGCCTTCACTCTAATCGAGCTTCTGGTGGTCATCAGCATCATCGGCCTGCTGATTGCCCTGATGCTGCCCGCCGTCCAGGCCGCCCGCGAAGCCGCCCGGCGCACCCAATGCGTCAACAACCTCAAGCAGCTCGGTCTCGCCCTGCACAACTATGAGAGCACGCTTCATGTCTTCCCGCCGGGCTACGTCTCGAGCTTCGATACCAGCGGTAACGACACCGGTCCGGGGTGGGGATGGGCGGCGATGCTCCTGCCCCAGTTCGAGCAGACGCCGCTCTTCACCGCGATCAACTTCAACATCGCCATCGAGAGCCCGGCCAACTTCACGAGCCGGTTGCCGGTCATCAACAACTTCCTCTGCCCATCGGATTCGGTTCAGCCTTTCTGGTGGGCGGTCAACCGGGATGCCGCCACGGGTGCCCCGCTGCAAAACATCTGCCAGGTCGCACCGTCGAACTACGTGGGAATGTATGGCACAGGTGAGCCGGGCCCCGACGGCGAGGGCGTGTTCTTCCGAAATAGTCAGATCGGCATCCGTGACATCAGGGACGGGACGAGCCAGACGATCATCGTCGGCGAGCGATCGCACCGCCTCGGTGAAGCGACCTGGGTCGGCGCCGTGACCAACGCGCTCATGTATCCCACGGACAACGACAACATCGGACGGTACGAGCTGGAGACCAGTTCGGGGATGATCCTGGGCCACGCAGGCGAGGGTGTCGGGCCCGGCGACCCCCGGTCCGACGTGAACCAGTTCTACAGCCTCCACTCCGGCCGGGGGGTGAATTTCCTGTTCGCCGACGGGCACGTGATTTTTTTGAAGTCCACCATCGCCTACAAGACTTACCAAGCGCTGGCCACACGCGCCGCTGGCGAGGTGGTCTCGGCCGATGCATACTGATTCGAGAACCCACTTGGGAGGACAGTCGATGCGCGGCAGGAGCGTGCTGATGACGGTCATGCTCGCGGTGGCCTGGGGCTGCGGTGACAGCGTGGAACGTGCGGAGCCCGTGGAGCTGGACGAAGTGCCCGCCGAGGTGAAGGCCGCGGCGACGAAGGCCCTGCCGGGGATCAAGTTCGACAGAGCCCAAAAAATCAAAATCAAAGGCCAGGATGCCTACGAGGTCCGTGGCAAGGACAAGCGCGGCAAGATCCGGGAGGTGGAGGTGTCGGCTACAGGCGAAGTTGTCGGCGTCGAATGACCAAGCCCGATCTCAATCTGGTCAATCCCAACTGAACGATACCGGCGGGGAATTGCAACGCCGTACCCCCCGAGCTGGGGCTTGTTCGCATTGATGTTCCCGTACCTGGAGCAACAGTGCCTTGGATTTCCCCTACGATGGACGCGACGGCCATCACGGCTCCGAGCATCAAAACGCAATAGTCTCCGGGACGTAGGAAGTCGCGATCAGCATCTTTGAAGCTCAGAGGGTATCATCAGGGAGGGTAAGGTCTCTAGCTGTCCGGTTTCTCGATGTACGCCGCAACCGATGGTCGAATCCCCGCCTGCCTCTGGCCTCGCCGAACTCCCGCACCTCTCGACGTTCGTGAGGGCGGCGGAGCAGGGCGGCTTTACCGCCGCGGCGGCCGGGCTGGGCATCACCCAGGCGGCCGTGAGCCAGCGAATCGCCCTGCTCGAAAAGGAGCTTCAATTCTCGCTGTTCGATCGCCGAGCCGGAAGGAATTCCCTCACCGAAGCGGGCCAGCGGCTCTATGGGTACGCGCGGAGAATCCTCGACCTGCATGAGCAGGCCCGCAGCGACCTCGGGGGTTTTCACCCGCCCGTCTCCGGGGACCTTGCGATCGCGGCAAGCTCGGTCCCCGGCGAATGCTTTCTCCCGGTCCTGCTGTCCGCCTTCCAGGCGAAGTATCCCCAAGTCCACGTGCGGGCCACGGTGAGCGATAGCGGTTCCGTCATGAAGGAGGTCGAGAAAGGCCAAGCATCGCTCGGGCTCGTGGGGCAGAAGGCCGAGAGATCAAACCTCGATTCTCGGCCCATCGGTCGGGATTCCCTCGTGCTCATCGTCCCCATGGGACATCCCTGGGCGGCCCGGAAAAGCATCGCGCTCAAGGCCCTGACCGGCGAACCGCTCATCCTCCGCGAGCGTGGCTCGGGCACCCGCTGTGCCCTGGAAAAGAGCCTTGAGCGGGCTGATGCATCGATCGCAGAATTGAACGTCACGCTCGAGCTCGGCAGCAACGCGGCCATCAAGGATGCCGTGAAACAGGGGCTCGGAGTTGCGTTCCTCTCCCGCATGGCCGTGAGACGGGAGCTCGACGCAAAAGAGCTGCGGGCGGTCGCTGTCTGCGGCCTTTGCCTCACCCGGTATTTCTACCTCGTCCGTCACCACCGCCGGCCACTCTCGCCGGCGGCGAGCGTCTTCCTGCACTTCCTCGAATCGCATCCCATCGTTCACGAGGCCGCCAAGGGGTCATAAACGACCAAGGTTCGATCGAGTCGGACGCACGTTTCCACATCATGGTGCGCCGGTCCTTCTGGAGCCGACTCGACCCGGGTCGGCGTTGGATGAGTTGGCAAGCCTCGCGCGGCCATCGGAGGCCGGGGCAGGCGTCGCGCCGGCGGCCGGGAGGGGTGTGGCCGGCGGTGGGGATGCGAGCGGGGGCTGGCCGATGGCTCGATAGAGCCGGAACTGCGCGCGGTTGTAGGCCAGGACGGCATTCAGATAATCGGTGCGGGCCTGGGCCAGGGCCTGGATCGGCTGGAGCACCTCGATCGGCCGGGTCGACCCGGGTAGTCCGGCCCCGCCGCGAATATTGAGCATGTTCAGCCGCAGCGACTCCAACCCCTTGGTCACGGCCGGCGCTGCCTGCGCCCTGCGACGCGACGCGGCGAGCCGGCTCTTGTAGGCGACCGTGACGTCCGCGGCGACTTGGTTCTCGACCTTGATCAGCCTCAAGGCCGCGGTCTGGCGATCCGCCTGGCTGCGCCGCGCGTTCGCCCGATCAGTGAAGCCCAGGTTCTGCAGCTCCCAGAAGAGGCCGACGGTCGCATCGCCCCGCGAGCCGAAATTGCCGAAGAACGAGTTCTGACCTCCTCCGAAACCTCCGCCCGCGTAGCTGAAGGCCAGACTGGGGATCAGAGGGCGGAGGCGTGCCTGCTTGAGCCGGAGCAGAGTGGCCTGGACCAGTTCTTGCGCCGAGGCCAGCTCGGGACGTTGGCGCAGCCCTTGGACGATCATCTCGTCGAGAGGAGTCTCGTCGGGGAGGAGCTGGAAGACCACCTCGGCCGGTTCGACCGGCGCGAGCACCTGGTTGGGATCGAGCACCAGGAGGTTGACCAGATTGGCCGAGGCCACTTCTAGTTGACCGACTGCGTCCTCGATGTTACCGCGCCTGTGGTCGAGCTCGGTGAGGGTCCGCTGATGGTCCGCCTCCAGGCCCTCCCTACTCCGTGCGTAGGCGGCGGTGATCTCCGCGAGCGTGCGCGCATTGACCGCGGCTTCGCGCTCGATGGCGAGGAGCCCGCTGGCCAGGAGAAGGTCGAAGTAGGCCTCGGACGCCGCGAGCACGGCGTTATTCGTGACCGTCTGCACGTCGGCTTGGCTGGCAGCCAGGTCGCGGCGGGCGGCCCTTGGGAGGAAAATCGCGTCGGAGAACCGCAGGACCGAGGACAAGCCGGTCAGCGGAGGATAACCACTCCCCGGCGGGGCGGCGGCGACACTATTGGCCGACGCGGCGACTCCGCCCAGAAACAACGAGCTGCGGCTCACCGTTTGGATTTGGCCGTTGATCGCCTGAACTTGGCCGTCCAGGCGAGCCCAGGTCGGACCGAGAAAGAGGGACGGCAGCCACAGCGCCCGGGCTTGCGACAAGTCGGCGACGGCCCGCCACACCTGCTGGCGAGCGATGGCGATATCGAGGTCGCGTGCGCCCGCCAATCGCAAGGCACCTGCCAGATCGATTGGCGCAAGGACCTGGCCGGGGATCAGTTGCACCCCGAGCGTCGCATCACCTCTCGGGAGGGAAGGCCCGATTTCTCGAGGGGCTGTGGACGGGGGGAGGGCCTGGGGCATTTCACCAGGTCGGCTGCTGAGCGCGCTCGGCAGTTCTTGCCGCCGGGCGTTCGGCGGTGCCGGATCGGCAGGTGAGGTCGACTGCGGGGAATCGGCCAGGCCGGTCGTTCCCACACCGAGCAGGACGGACGCGATCACGGTCGAGCGCAATCCGAGCATCCATGCTCTCAAAACCATGCTGGCGGCCCTCCCTGGCTTGCCTCTGACTCGCGTCCCAGCGCGAGCTGCCTCCCCAAAGGAGATCATCTCGACATTCGATATTATCGGATTTATCGCCCATGAGGTTCGACAAGTTTGACTCATCCTCCCGATCTCCGCCATCGAGGTCGACGAGACGGCTTTTCGGTCCGCGAGCGCCAAGTCAATTTGCCGCAGGCTGTTCGATCTGGACGGGCTGTCCGTCGGTGAGGGACGCGGCGTTTGCCTTCACGACCGCTTCGCCCCCGTCCAGGCCAGAGGCGATCTCGGTCCGCGTGCCGTCGCGCAGGCCGAGCTGGATCGGGCGGCGCACGGCCTTGGCCTCAACGACGGCGACGCAGTAGCTCTTGTCCTTCTCATTCACCACGGCCGTCGTCGGTACGGTGAGCACGTCCTTGTGCTCCTCGGCGACGACGGTGGCGTAGGCATACAGGCCGGGGAGGAGCTTGCCGCCGGGGTTGGGGATGTCGATCTCGACGCGAAGCGTCCGCACCTTCGTGTCAACCGCCCAGGAGGTCCGAGTGACCTTCGCCTCGAGTGTCTTGCCCTTCACCTCCTGGAGTTTCACCACGGCGCCGTCGCCCGGGTTGACCTCGACGGCGAACGCCTCGGGCACGTCGACCCGGATGGTCACGATGTCGGACCGGGCGACGATAAACAGCGGGGGCTGGTCGGCCCCAGGCTGAGTCAGGGCGCCGGTGTTGACGTTCCGCTGGGTGACGATTCCGTCGAAGGGAGCTTCGATCTTGGTGTAGCCGAGCATGGCCTCGACGTTCCGAGAGTCCGCCTTGGCGACGTCGATGGCGGAGGCTGCCGCGACGACATCGGAGCGAGCCTGGTCGAGCGCGGCGTGGCTCTGGGTTATGCCGACGTTGGCCGTGTTGACCTGGGCGAGGACCTCCTGGCGGGACGCCTCGGAGGAGCGAAGCTTGCTCCGGTCCTCGTCGAGCAGGCTGCCTGTCTGTGCCTTCACCGCGTGCAGTTCCTCGACGCGCTTGTACTCGAGTTGCCAGCGGACCAGATCGGCCTCGGTCCGGGGGATGCCGGCCTGAACCTCCTTGAGCTTCGCCTCAGCGCCGGCGATATTGGCCTCGGCCAGTTTGACCGCAGCCTTGGTCTGCTCGTGCTTGGCGACCGACTGTTCAACGGCCGCCTGCTTCTGCTTGAGCTCGGCCTCCAGCTCGGGGACCGATAGCTCGGCGAGCACCTGGCCCTTCTTGACTTTCGCGCCGATGTTGACGGACCAATCCTTGACGTAGCCGGCGATCTTGGCGTGCATGGGGGTCGTCTCGAACGCCTGGAGCTCCCCCGGCACGCCGACGCTGCGGCGGACGGTGTGCCGCTCGGGGTGGACGATCTCGACGGATCTCACCGGCTGGACCGCCGGGCCGGCCGGCCCCTCCGGGGATCGCTCGCAACCGGCGGCGAGTGCCATCAGGACGATACCGGTCGCTGCGGCGTTGTTGAGATACAGATGGGCGCGCGGCATGACATTCGTTCCTTGGGGGTTTAGCCTATCGGGTTGTGGCCCGGGGTCGCCGGGGCATCCTGCCCACGGGCCGGACCTTGGGGTTGGAGAATCTGCGGCTTGCCGTCGGCGGACGGCTGGACCAGCTCGCGCGCCTCGGTTTCCTCCTCGTGGAAGTGCGTGCTCGCCGGGTCGTCGGGATCGAGCGAGGCCGACACCCGGCCAGCCCAGCCCTGGACCAGCGCGAAGACGGTCGGGAGCACGGTCAGGGTCGCGATGGTCGCGGCGACCAGGCCCCCGATGACCGCGCGGGCGAGCGGGGCGGTCTGCTCGCTCCCCTCGCTCCATCCCAGCGCCATCGGCACCATGCCGGCGGTCATGGCGCAACTGGTCATCAGGATGGGCCGGAGCCGGCCCTTCGCGCCTTCCACAGCGGCCCGCCCTGCCTCCGCACCCTCCTCGCGGCGGTGCTGCTCGGCGAACGTCACCAGCAGAATCGCGTTGGCGACCGCCACGCCGATGGCCATGATCGACCCCATGAACGACTGGAGGTTGACCGTCGTCCCCGTGAGCCAGAGCATGAGCACCACGCCGGCGATCACCGCGGGCGCCGTCGAGACGACAACCAAGGCGAGCTTGACCGACTGAAAGTTGGCCGTCAGCAAGAGGAGGATCACGACGATCGACATTCCCAGGCCGATGCCCAGCCCGCGGAGGATCTCCTCCATCGGCCGGATCTGCCCGCGCACGTCGACGGTCGCCCCCTTCGGGGGGGTGCCCGCTCGCGCGATCGCCCGCTCCACGCGGCCGGCGACCCGCCCGAGGTCCTCACCGGCGATGTTGGCCGTCAGGCTCACCGACCGCTTCATGTTGTAGCGGTCGTACTCGCCCGGCATCGTCCCCGGGCGGACCTGCGCCACGTCGCGGAGGAGGATCTGGCGGTCCAGGCCGGCCTTCTGGATCGGCACCGTCTCCACTTGTTCGATCGAATCCATGATCTGATAGGGGATCTCGACCTGGACCTGGTAGCCGATGCCGGTCTTGGAGTCGGGCCAGTAGTTGGGGACGACGAACCGGCTGGACGAGGTGGCCGCGACCACCGAGCGGGCGACGTCCGCGGCGGTCACTCCGCTCAAGCCCGCGCGCTCGCGGTCCACCTCGATGTTGATCGTCGGGTAGTCGAGCGACTGGCCGTAGTGGAGGTCGCGGACCGATGGGATCTGGCCCAGCTCGTTGCGCAGTTTCTCGGCGAAGGCGCGGTCGTCGGCGAGGTTCGGCCCGGTGACAGCGACGTCGACCGGCGTCGGCGAGCCAAAGCTCATCACCTCGCTGACAATGTCAGCCGGCTCGAACGAGAGCCGCACTCCGGGCAATCGCGCCGAAAGGTCCCGGCGCAGCCGTTCCTTGAGCCGTTCGATATCGACCTTCGCCCCCGCCTTCATGGCGACGCGGAGGATGGCCTCCTCCGGCCCGCCGGTCCACTGGAAGATGGCGTTGATCGGGTAGCTTGACGGGATCAGCCCCACGTAGCCGATCGAGATCGCCACCTGCTCGCGGCCGACGTCCTTGGCAACCGTCTCCAGCGCGGCGATCGCCAGCCGCTCGGTCTCCTCATACCGCGTGCCGTCCGGTGCCCGCATCCGGAGCTGGAAGCGACCGGCGTCGACCTTGGGGAAGATCTCCAGGCCGAGGGACCGCCCTACCAGCACGATCACCGCGAGCGTGCCGGCGAGGTAGGCCGGCACGATCACCCAGCGCACGCGCACGACGACGCCCACGGCGCGGCCGTAGGCGTCGCGTCCTCGCTCGAACAGAGAGGGCCGCCGCAGTTCTCCTTCAGCCCGGAGGTGGTGATGGTGGCGCAGCAGCCAGGTGGAGAGGACCGGCACGAACGTGCTGGAGAGGAGATACGAAGTCACCATCGCGAAGCCGACAGCCAGCGACAGCGGGACGAAGAGCGCCTGCGCCGCTCCTTGCATGAAGAACGATGGAATGAAGACCGCCAGCACACAGAGCATCGCCAGCAGCCGGGGGATCGCCGTCTGCTGGTTGCCGCGCCGGACCGCGCGGGCGACCGAGGAAGTGCCCTCCATCTGGTGATGGATGTTCTCAACCTCGACGGTGGATTCGTCGACCAGGATGCCGATGGCCAGCGCCAGGCCACCCAGGGTCATCAGGTTGATCGTCTGCCCGGTGAGCCACATCGCCACCAGCGCGCCGCACAGCGCGAAGGGGATGTTGAGGACGACGACGATGACGCTCCGCCAATCGCGGAGGAAGAGCAGCACCATCAGCCCGGTCAGGACGGCGCCCAAGGCGCCCTCGGTGGCCAGGCTCCGAACGGCATTGGTGACCGTCGGCGACTGGTCGAATTCGAAACTGACCTTGATGTCGTCGGGCAGGACCGCCTGCATGCTGGGCACGGCCTTCTTGACGTTGTCGACGACCGAGAGCGTGGAGGCGTCGGCCCGCTTGGTTACGAGGATGTAGACGGCGCGGCGACCGTTGACCAAGGCATAGCCGGTGGGGATGTCGGTGGCGTCGTGGACGGTCGCCACGTCGCGGAGGTAGACGGTCGGGTCCTGCCCGGGACGGATCGGGATCGTCTCCAGCTCCTGGATCTGCCGGACCAGCGCGTTGATTGGGACGATGGGCATCATCTTACCGATGCGGACCGTGCCCGATGGACTGATCGTGTTCCCGGCGTTAAGTGCGCCGATCACCTCGTCGGGCGACATCCGGTAGGCGCGGAGGCGGTCGGGATCGACCCGGACGACCACAGTCCGCTGGTTGCCGCCGAACGGGGGAGGAGCGGAGACCCCCGGCAAGCCGGCGAACATCGGCCGGACCTTGAAAAGCGCCTGGTCCTGGATCTCGCCGATCGACTTTGTCTCGCTGGAGAGCACCAGGTAGCCCACCGGGACGCTGCCGGCGTCGAACCGGGTGATGAACGGCGAGACGGTCCCCGGCGGCATGAAGGCCCGCGACCGGGTCACGTAACCGATCACTTCGGCCATGGCCTGGGCCATGTTCGTGCCCGGGTGGAAGTAGAGCTTCATCAGGGCCATGCCCTGAATGTTGCGGCTCTCGACGTGGTGGATGCCGTTGATGTAGAGAAAGTGGTACTCGTAGTAATTCGTTAAGAGTCCCTCCATCTGGGCCGGGTCCATGCCGCCAAACGGCTGGCAGACGTAGACGACGGGGAGGTTCAGGTTGGGGAAGATGTCGATCGGCATCCGGGTGACGGCCAGGATGCTCCCCAGCGCGACGGCAACCACGAGCACCATGACGGTCAGTGGCCGTCGCAGGGCGAAAACGATCGGGTTCATGGGCTCGGTCCGTTCGGGCGAATTAGTCGGGCGGTCTCCCGTTCCCGCTACTCGGTGGTGGTCTCACTGCTCAGAGCGGCCAGTCGGCCTTGGGGTCGAAACTCATGATGCGCGAAGCGGGCTCGGTGGGTATCTGAGGCCGCAGGTAGGGTTTGTCCGCGGCCTTGTGACACGCGTAGCAGAACGTCAGGCTCTCCTTGTAGACGGTCTCGAATGCGGACCGGTCCTTGCGGTCGACTGCCTGCTTAAGCTGCGTGAGCTGGCTGTTCTCGAAGGCTTCGAGAATGTTCCCGAGGTTGATGTCGCGCCCCTGACTGTCTTTGCGGATCGGGATGCGTCGGACGGCCCAGCGGAGGTGCGACTTGGTCTCGCCGAGGTAGAAGTCCGCGAGCGGCCAGTTCTCGGCCCGGCCGGCAAACCACAGGTTCGTGAAGTGGTCGCCGACGTCCGCCATCATGTGCGATTGGGAGGGGATCAGATCCTCGAGAGCCTTCAGACGGGCGGCCAGGTTTTCCGGCGGGGCTTGGGGCGATGCTGCGGGCGACGCTCGCTCGCAACCGCTCAAGGCTGTTACGAGGGCGAAAAAGAACACGGCCAACGTCACGCGAGCCCGCACCATATTCGCACTCCTTGACGTTCACAATCAGGGCTTGGTCGGACGCCGATTACCCATGGGGTGGTCGGACCGGATCGACGGGCGGGGTGGCTTGTCGTGAAGGACTTCGGAGACGAGCTCCCGCAGCTTCCTCTTGGCCTCTTCCAGGGCGGCTGCTCCTTCGGGAGTAGCCCGGTAGTATTTCCGCTGCTTGCCGGCCACGACTTCGGTATGCGAGGTCAGGTAACCGGCCTCTTCGAGCTGGTGGAGCATCGGGTAGAGCGTCCCAGCGCCAACGTCGTAGCCGTGGCGACCCAGCTCCTCCATCATCTCGACCCCGAAGATCGGCTCCTGGACGGCGTGATAGAGCACGTGCATCCGCACGAACCCGCCGAAAAACATCCTGGTCAGGAGCTTGCTCACGGGTTTTGAACTCCGATATTGACGTGCAATATTACCTTATCGAGAATGAGCGAGCAAGTTGAGGCGCTGTCGAATCGTGCCCCGGTTCATGCGGTACTGGGCCATTGGCGGCCTGCGCCCCTGCCATCCGACCCTTGCGGCGACCGAACGCGGCCGGCACTCCCTTGGACCGACTAAGCTTCTTGCCGACCGGCACGCCACGCGAGATGAGGTGCTCTCAGCCCTCGGCTCGAAGTCGGCCCGCATCATCGATGCCCGGAGCGCGGCCGAGTACACCGGCTCGGAGAAACGCTCGAAACGTGGGACGACGAAGAGGCCGATGACCGTGTTGGCCCCGGCCGCCACCTTGACCGGAAGCCTGAGCACATGAAGCAGGACCGGGATGCGGAACTACCCGCCGCCGACACCGATCAGGCCCGCGGCGGCACCGATGAGGGCACCGAGGGCAACGCCCATAGTACCGTCACGGACCAACGAACCCTCATGCGCTTCACGGTTCCCGGTTCCGGAGTTGTCTCGCCCGGTCGGGGCTGGAGTGGTCATCTCGCAACGGTCTCCGGGGCGTGCGAAGTCGCGATCAGCATCTTTGAAGCACAGAGGGTATCATTAGGGAGGGAAGGTCTCTAGCTGTCCGGTTTCTCGATGTTCGCCGCAACCGATGGTCGAATCCCCGCCTGCCTCTGGCCTCGCCGAACTCCCGCACCTCTCGACGTTCGTGAGGGCGGCGGAGCAGGGCGGCTTTACCGCCGCGGCGTCCGAGCTGGGCGTCACCCAAGCGGCCGTGAGCCAGCGAATCGCCCTGCTCGAAAAGGAGCTTCGCGTCTCGCTGTTCGACCGCCGGGCGGGGAGAAACTCCCTCACCGAAGCGGGCCAGCGGCTCTATGCGTACGCCCGGAGAATCCTCGACTTGCATGAGCAGGCCCGCAGCGACCTCGGCGGTTTTCACCCGCCCGTCTCGGGGGACCTTGCGATCGCGGCAAGCTCGGTCCCCGGCGAATGCTTTCTCCCGGCCCTGCTGTCCGCCTTCCACAAGGAGCATCCCCACGTCCACGTGCGGGCCACGGTGAGCGATAGCGGCTCCGTCATCAAGGATGTCGAGAAGGGCCGGGCATCGCTCGGGCTCGTCGGGCAGAAAGCCGAGAAATCAAACCTCGAATCTCGCCCTATCGGCAGGGATTCCCTCGTGCTCATCGTCGCCTCGGGGCATCCCTGGGCGGCCCGGAAGAGCATCACGCTCAAGGAGCTGACCAGCGAACCGCTCATCCTCCGCGAGCTTGGCTCGGGCTCTCGATGTGCCGTGGAAAAGAGCCTTGAGCGGGCCGATGCATCGGTCAATGAATTGAACGTCACGCTCGAACTCGGCAGCAACGCGGCGATCAAGGATGCCGTGAAACAGGGCCTCGGAGTCGCGTTCCTTTCCCGCATGGCCGTGAGACGGGAACTCGACGCAAACGAGCTGCGGGCGGTCAGTGTCCGCAGCCTCTGCCTCACCCGGTATTTCTACCTCGTCCATCACCGCCGCCGGCCACTCTCGCCAGCGGCGAGCGTCTTCCTGCACTTCCTCGAATCGCATCCGATCGGCAACAGGGTCGCTGAGAGCCATAAGCTCAGCTTATGAGCGGCGTGCAGCCTATCATCCCGAGCTCGGTTGCCCGGCCCTTCGCTTCCGGCCCATCATTCAGACCGGGTCAGTTCGTTATCGCGGAAGTTCGGCAGTCCGGTGTTGAGATGGTGGAAACGGACCGCAAGGCTCATTGGGAAGAGGTCCATACCGCGACGCCTGAGACGGGCGTGAGCTGGTATCAGGCCGAGCCTCGCCTGTCGCTTGAGCTGATCCGTGCGGTCGCTCCCGGCGGCGGCCGAATCATCGACGTGGGCGGTGGGGCCTCGGTCCTCGTCGATCGGCTGCTTGATCTTCCGTTCGGGAGAATCGCCGTCCTCGATATCGCCGAGACGGCCTTGAGCAAGACCAAGTCCCGGCTGGGCGAGCGGGCTGGGCGGGTCGAGTGGATTGCGGCCGATGTCACCGAGATCCCGGATCTCGGCATGTTCGATGTCTGGCACGACCGAGCCGTGTTCCACTTCCTGACCGATGCGGCGGACCGCAGGAAGTATGTTGCGCTGGCCCGGCGGACGCTCCCCGAGGGCGGCCATCTCATCATCGCGAGCTTCGCCGACGAAGGGCCGAAGCGGTGCAGCGATCTCGATGTGTGCCGCTACAACGCCACATCATTGGCGGCCGAGCTCGGCAAAGGCTTCTCACTCGTGAGAGAGGCCAGGGAGTCGCATACGACGCCCTTGGGCTCCCCCCAGGCGTTCTTTTACGGGGTATTCAGGCGGCAATGAGCCGAACCCTTGCCCTGGCCTATGGCGTGGCGAGCTATCTTGCCTTCCTTGCCGCGTTCCTGTATGCGGCCGGCTTCGCCGGCAATCTGCTGGTCCCGAAGTCGATGGATTCGGGGCCGAAAGACTCGCTCCCGGTCGCGGTCCTGGTCGATCTGCTGCTCATTGGTCTCTTCGCGACCCCGCACAGCGTCATGGCTCGCCCGGCCTTCAAGAGGTGGTGGACAAGGTTCGTGCCGCCCCCGCTCGAGCGAAGCACGTATGTGCTCGCAAGCAGCCTCCTCCTTGGATTCTTGTTCTGGCAATGGCGGCCGATTCCCTCCGTCGTCTGGCAGGTCGAAAACGCGGTTGGCCGTTTGCTCTTGCACGCCGTGTTCTGGACCGGCTGGACGATCGTGCTTGTGTCCACGTTCCTGATTGACCACTTCGACCTGTTCGGGCTGAGGCAAGTCTATCTCTACGCTGCCGGGCGGCCGTATACCCCGGTTGGCTTCAAGACCTCCGGCCTCTACCGTTATGTCCGTCATCCCATCATGCTCGGCTTTCTGCTCGCCTTTTGGGCCACGCCGGCGATGACCCTTGGGCATCTGCTCTTCGCGGCGGCAACAACCGTGTATATCCTCGTTGCCCTCCAATTCGAGGAGCGGGATCTGGTCAGCTTCCACGGTGAGCGGTATCAGGCATACCAGAAACAGGCCGGTATGCTCCTGCCGCTTTCACAGCTCAGGAAACGCTAGCAAGCCCCCGAAGAATCCTGGTATGCACGTCTGACTATATCATTTATCGTTCCCAGTCCTGTAGCCCATGCTTGGGGTGGCGCGACGTAGGTTTTTGCGACGCACCGGTCGAATTTTAGATTAGTCCGTTTTGTGTCAGTTGGCATCCGCAGCAAGCACCCCTAGTGTACAGGTTGGTGCTAACTTTGAAGGTGCCGCTCTTGGCGGCACGACGCGGACGGAGAGCGAGCCGGGGCGGGGCAATCGCTTCCTGACCGGCCTTCCCCTGGACCGTTCTGGCGCGGGTGGGAAGATCGATGCGATTACCATTGAAGCCGCTGCAAGCAATCGCCCATGTGAAGGTCCATGTCTCCGGATCGCGCCGATCCGCAACATCCGGGCCATCCTCAAAGTCCCTCAGCCTTGGCGGTCGATAGATTGGTTGGGCTCATTGGGTTCGGCTTCGCCAATGATGCCTGCGGTGCGCGAGGTGGCCCCCCGTCTGGAGAGATTGATGATGGATCGATATGGGCCCATCGCGCTCTTCATGGGCATTTCATTCTGGGTCAGCGGTTGCGCCCACGTGGGGGGGCTTCCCGAATATGGGGAGATCGAGCGGAATCGGCACGCCGTCGTGCGCGGCCTCCCCGGCTCGATCCAGCCCGAAGATCCGATGGTCGCGTCCCTGCCGGCCGCCCCGTTACCCCCCGAACAGTTCGGCGTGCAGCCGGTCGACCTCTACATCCGCCGGGCTCTGGCGGAGAACCGGACCGTTCAGGCCGCGCGCTATAACGTGATGGCCCTGCGAGCCCGAATCCCCCAGGTGACGTCCCTGGACGACCCGGTGATCTCGAACACCATCTACCCCATCCCGAGTGTCGCGCCCCAGTATTCGCTCATGGGTTACAACCCATACAACTTGCTGCTGGCTCAGCAGTTCCCCTGGTTTGGCACGCTGCGGCTGCGCGGGCAGGCCGCCGAACAGGACGCGACGGTCGCCCTCTATGAGCTGTGCGCCGCCCAGTTGGATGTGGTCGCCAACGTCAAGCGAGCCTATTTCGACTTGCACTTCAACGAGCGGTCCGAGCAGATTCTTCTTGATAATCGCAAGCTGGCCGAAAACTACCTCCAGATCATCAAGGCTCGCTACGAGACGACCAACGTGGGTCTCCAGAACGTGCTCCAGGCCGAGGTGGTCATCCGGGACCTGGACCGCGAGCTGGTGCGCGTCCGCCAGGGGATGGCCGCCGCACGCGCCGAACTGGCCGAGCAGCTTCACGCGAGCCCCGACTCCGACTTTCGGACCTTGCACGAGGTGTCGATCGAGGATGCTCCCGACCAAATCGACCGCCTCTATCGCCTGGCCGTAGCCGCCCGCCCCGAGCTCAAGGGCCGCCTGGCCGCCATCGCCCGCGACGAGAGGGCCGTCGAGCTGGCGCGCAAGCGCTATTACCCCAACGTCAGCGTCGGGCTATCCTTCATGGACATGACCCGGCAGAATGCCGTTTCGCCGACGGCCAGCGGCTCTCCCAACGTCGGCCTGTTCGTCGGCTTCAACCTGCCCGTCTACCGCAACAAGCTCAATGCCGGGGTCGCCGAGGCGCAGGCCCGCGCCGTCGCCGACGCCAAGCTCTACGAGGCCGAGCGCGACTCGGCCAACCGCGAGGTGAAGGACCTGTTCACGCGGGCCCAAGCCGAGCGCAGCATCCTGAGATACTACCAGACCGGCATTCTCCCCAAGGCGGAGCAGGCACTGGAGACGTCATTCAGCGGCTACGTCAACCAGATCGTCGACTTCCCCACGCTGATCACCGCCTGGCGAGAGGTGCTCCAGATCAAGCTCCAGATCGCCCAGGTCGAATCGGAGCTGGGCAAGGCCCTGGCCTCGCTCGAGCGGGCCGTCGGGACGCAGATCAATGCCAACCCGCCGGCGAATCCGGTTGTTCCGGAGGCCGCGCCGATTCCACCTCCACCATCGTCATCACGCGGTCCATTCGGCCCCACTCCCTCTCCTGCCGGGGCGATCCAGAATCGCTCGGAACAGGAACCCGGGCCCCTATCGAGCCGCCGCGGCCGATCCGTACTACCCGACCCCGATGGCCCCGGTACAGGCCAGGCGGGGGCGAGCACACGCCGATTGCAGGATGTGGCCGGCTCACCTACGGCGCCATGACGGCCATGCCGGCCGCGTCGCCTGCGAGATTCGACGGCGTACGAAACGGATAACCGAACCCAGGTCCCAAGGGCGACCGCCTACCACCTTGCTTTGTCATGGGCGTCCCGATCATGCCGGCGCCCAGTCCGATTCCCCCCTCGTAACCGAACGGCGCGAACACCCCGCGTCCCGCTCCAGCCCCCATGCCCCCGGAGAGTGAGGCTCCGCCGATCGGTGTCATGGGCATCGAGATTCCGCCGATCGGCGTCTGAGGAACACGGCGGGAAATCGGCTCGAAACCGAAGCCTCCGGCGTAGCCCCCGCGGTACGGGATAAACCCGCCGGCGCTGCCGTTGTAAGGCATGTAACTGGTCATGCCACTGCTGTAATATCGACCGATCGTGGCCTCGCCGTAGCCGCCGAGAGAGCGGCCCGCGCCGGGCGTGCCCATCTGAGCCTGGGCCGCTGGCGCGCCGATTAATGTGATCCCACCGATGAGGAGAAGCCCCTCAAGAATCGCCCGTCGCGCCTGTCTCATGGTTCCTCCCTCCCTTTTCATGATACGTGCTGGGTCGAGGGCCCAGGGCAAGAAACGGTCTCTTGGTCAATCAGCAGCCCTCGCATCACGCCGGTTGCAACGATTATCGGACAGCTTGCCCTCGAACATCCCTCCAATGCCAGCCAGCGAACCCATCGCGGTGATCTGGGCTGCCGTGACACTTCCTCGGAGCATGGAACAGCCTCATAATGACAAGTGGTGACGTCGAGACGACAGAGGCCGCAAGTCCAGCATGGGAGTTGAGCGAAGAATGGCTGCACGCACTGGTGCTCCCGAGTTCGATCCCAGCCGGATCTCCTCCTACTTCTTCTTCCAGGATCATCCTCTGAGCATAGCCCGAGGGCGGACCCTCCCGCTGGGAGCAAGCCGAACCCCGACCGGGCTTAACTTCTCGGTGATCGCGCGCCACGCCACCGCCGTCTGGCTCGTGTTGTTGGAGCCTGAACGTGAGGAGATCGTGGCGGAGATCTTCCTTGACGCCCGACGGTTCCGAACGGGGGATCACTGGCACGTCAGAGTCAGCGGCCTACCGGAACGGTTCTGTTACGGCTATCGCGCCGAGGGCCCGCACGAAGCTGCGCATCGGTACGACCCAAGTCTCGTTCTCCTCGACCCGATGGCCCGCGCACTGTCGGGCGGTCAGTTTTGGGCCGCCCCTGACGAACGCCCACGCCGCAGTCTGATCAGTCGCTCGCTTGTTGAGGAGTCGGACGACCTTTCGCCGCGCATGCCCCAGATTCCCCGAGAGGATACGATCCTCTACGAACTCCATGTCCGCGGGTATACCATCGATCCCTCAGCCGGCGCGCACCGTCCAGGCACTTTCGCGGGCCTGGTCGAGAAACTCTCTTACTTGAAGTCGCTCGGGGTCACGGCGGTCGAGTTGATGCCAGTCCATGAGTTCGACGAAAATGACTGTCCGTTCGTCAATCCCCTAACCGGCGAGCGACTCCGGAATCTCTGGGGCTACAACACCATTGCCTATGGAGCTCCCAAGGCCGCCTACGCCGGCAATCCCACGGGGCCTGACCCACGCGCTGAGCTCCGCGCATTGGTACGAGCGTTTCATGCGGTGGGGCTCGAGGTGGTGCTCGATGTGGTCTTCAATCACACGGCTGAGGGAGGTGGGGGCGGGCCGACCTACAGCTTTCGTGGCTTGGACAATTGTCTCTATTATCTACTCGATGACCAGGGCCGTTACCTCGACTTCAGCGGCTGCGGCAACACCGTTAACAGCAACCACCCCGTGGTGCGAGACTTGATCCTCTCCACCTTACGAAACCTGGTGGACGAGTTCGAGGTGGATGGGTTCCGATTCGACCTGGCTTCGGTCCTGGGGCGGGATCGTCACGGAAACCTTTTGATCGAGCCGCCGGTCATTGAGCTGATCTCCGAGGACGCTCTGTTAGCCGGGACCAAGCTCATCGCCGAGCCCTGGGACGCCACCGGCGCCTATCAGATCGGCCGCTTCCCTGGTGGTCCACGATGGAGCGTTTGGAACGGTCGCTACCGGGACGACGTCCGGCGCTTCTGGAGGGGCGATCCCGGCATGACCTCGGCTTTGGCCACGCGTCTCTGTGGATCGGATGACCTGTACCATGGCGGCGGCCCATTGCACTCGGTCAATTTCGTCACCTGCCACGATGGTTTCACCCTGGCCGATCTGGTCCGCTACAACCAGAAGCATAACGAGGCCAACGGCGAGGGGAACAGGGACGGCACGGACGCCAATTGGAGTTGGAACTACGGCGTCGAGGGGCCCACGGACGACGCCGAGGTTGTCGCGGTGCGACGACGCCAGGCACGTAACCTCATCGCCACGCTCCTCGTTTCGCAGGGCGTCCCGATGCTCCTGGGTGGCGACGAGTTCCTCCGCACTCAGGGCGGCAACAACAACGCCTGGTGCCAGGACAGCCCCACGAGCTGGGTAGACTGGACGCTCGCCCGAGAGAATGTCGATTTCTTGCGGTTCGTCCGACAGATGATCGCGCTGCGGCTACGGCACTCGGCGCTTCGGCGACGGACATTCTTCGACGGCGGTGCAGGTGGCCGGCCGCCTGACATCACCTGGCACGGCGTCGAGCCTTGTCGGCCTGACTTCTCGTGGGAAAGCCATTCCCTCGCCTTCGCGCTCGACGGTCGACGGGTCGATCGCCCAGACGTGGTGGATCGCGACATTTACATTGCGTTGAACGCGCTCTGGGAGCCGCTCGCCTTCCAGGTGCCCGCCTCGCCGACGGGGAGGCCCTGGCGGCGTGCCGTCGACACCGCGCAGCCTTCTCCCGAAGACATCGTCGGCCTGGACGAGGGGCCGGCGGTCCCCGTGCTCCACACTTACCGGGTCGAGGCTCGCTCCCTGATCATTCTGGTCTCCGAGGCATGAGGCGAGCCGCCGGCGATTCTAGCCATAGCGTCCTGGGTTCTCAACAAACTTCGAACGACAGCCTTCGGTGCAGAAGTAGAACATCCGGCCGCGATCCTCGACGGGAGCCGGGCTGTAGAGCTTGTTGATCCGCATCCCGCACACCGGATCGGTCACCAAGTTCTCCGACTGGTATTGATCGGCCTGTTCGAGGCGAAGGTAGGTGTCGACAAATCCGAGCAGTCGCTCGTCGATCCACTCGGCCAGCCGCTTCTCGTCCACGCTTTCCAGTGGGAAAGCCTCCTGATCACTTCCCAGGAATCGGAAGAAGATCGGCAGGATCTCCAGACGGTAAATGACCAGGAGATTCTCGATTCGCTCATCGTGGGACAGGATCAGACTCAATTCTCCCGTGGCGGGGAAACGCTCGCAGTGCTTCAAGCGGCACCAGCAGTTAAAACGACGCACATCCTGGCCGGGATCGAGGAACTCGGCATTCTCGAAATGGCTGACCACGGTCTCGAATCTCGGTCGGACCACCTCTCGGAGCAGGCGATCGGCGATCAGGACGAACTGCTGATGCCGTCGGTCGAGCTCCGCCATCCTCTGTTGCAAGTGGTTCTGGATGAGTTGTTTGTGTTCGTTTGCCGAGTCAAGTTTCTCACGAACACGGCGGTCCAAATCATCGAGTTCGTTCATGGTTCGGTCTCCTCACAGAAGAGCGGTTGCGGTAGCGTACTCTTCGACGGGTGTCACTGGACTGGCTGACCGAGCGACCGGCCCTGTGCCGGCCGCACTGCGGCCCACCACTTCCAGATCGTGTAGATCGCCGGATAGATCAGGAGTTCGAGGATAAACGACGTGATGATTCCGCCTACCATGGGTGCGGCGATCCGCTTCATCACATCGGCCCCTGATCCGGTCGACCACATGATGGGCAAAAGGCCCATCAGGATCGCCAACACCGTCATCATCTTGGGCCGGACCCGCTGCACCGCCCCCTCCAGGACGGCGTGCTCCAGGTCCTCCAGACGGTTCATCCTCCCGGCCCTGAGTTCGTGATCGTAGGCCATGTCCAGGTAGAGGAGCATCACAACGCCGGTTTCGGCGTCCACGCCGGCCAAGGCAATGATGCCGACCCAAACCGCCACGCTCAGGTGGTAGCCCAGCAGGTACAAGAGCAGGAAGGCTCCGACCAACGAGAACGGGACAGCGAGCAGGACGATGATCACTTTGACGAGTGATCTTGTGTTGATGTATAGCAGCACGATGATGATCAGTAATGTCAGCGGGATCACATAGGTCAGCCTGCGGCTCGCCCGTTCCATGGACTCGAACGAGCCGCTCCACTGGAGGGAGTAGCCGGGAGGGACCTTGACCATCTTGCTCACGATCGCCTGGGCATCCCGCACGTAACTTCCGGCGTCGCGGCCGACGATGTCCACGTAGACATAGCCAACCAACTGGGCCGCCTCGCTCTTGACCGAGGACGGCCCGGCGGTGAGCTTCAGCTCTGCCAGCTCGCCCAGGGGGACCTGCGCGCCGATGGGCGTCTCCACCAGGACCCGCTGGAGCTTCGCCAGGTTGTCACGAAACTCCCGACCGTAGCGGACGTTGACCGGGAACCGCTCGCGGCCCTCGATGGTGGTGGTCACGTTCGCACCGCCCACGGCCGACTGGATCACTTCCTGCACGTCATCGACCGTCAGGCCGTAGCGGGCGATGGTGGGACGGCGGACAGCGAAGTCGAGGTAGTAGCCTTCGGACACGCGCTCGGCGAAGACGCTGCGGGTGCCGGGCACCATGCCGACAGCGTGCTCGATCTCGCGGCCGATGCGGGCGATCGCCGCCAGGTCCGGCCCGAAGATCTTGATCCCGATCGGGGTGCGTATGCCCGTGGAAAGCATGTCGATACGACCTTTGATCGGCATGGTCCAGCTCGTGCTGAAGCCGACGAGCTTCCGCTTGAGCACCGCGTCCATCTCGGCGATCAGCCGGTCGGGCGTCATGCCCGGACGCCACTGTTCGGGAGGTCTGAGGTTGACGACCGTCTCAACCATTTCCAGGGGCGCGGGGTCGGTGGCCGTCTCGGCCCGCCCGGCCTTGGCGAAAACGCCGGCAACCTCCGGGAAAGTCATGAGGATGCGGTCCTGGTCCTGGATCGATTCTCGCATCGTCTCGATCGACGCCCCCGGCAGGGTCACGGGCATGTACAGCAGGGTTCCCTCCCACAGTGGCGGCATGAACTCCGAGCCCAGGCCGCGGTAGATCGGCACGATGGAAGCGATGGCCACGATCGCCAGCAGGACCATGAGATGACGAAACTGTAACGCCAGGCGTGCGAAGGGATGGTAGACCCAGATCAAAAACTTGTTGAGCGGGTTCTTTTCCTCGGGCGGGATCTTGCCGCGGATCAGGAGCGTCATCAAGAAGGGCGCCACGGTGATTGACAGCAGCGCCGCGAACATCATGGAGAACGTCTTGGTGTAGGCGAGGGGCTTGAACAGCCGGCCCTCCTGGTCCTGGAGCGCGAAGACCGGCAGGAAACCGACCGTGATGATCAGGAGCGAGAAGAAGAGGGATGGCCCTACCTCCTTGGCCGCCTCGATGATCACGGTCTGGCGATCGCGCCGCTCGCGCTCCGGCTTCAACTGTTCGTGCTCGACGTGCTTGTGCGCGTTCTCGATCATCACGATCGCGGCGTCGATCATGGCCCCGATGGCGATGGCGATCCCTCCCAGGCTCATGATGTTGGAGGTCAGGCCGATGGCGCGCATCGCCAGCAGTGCCAGCAACACCGCCAAAGGCAACGTCAGCACGGCCACGAGCGCGCTGCGGAAGTGGAAAAGGAACACGATGCAGACGAGACTGACGATGAGGCTTTCTTCGATCAGCTTTTCGCGCAGGGTGGCCACCGAACGTTCGATCAGTTCCGACCGGTCGTACGTCAGGACCAGCTCGAGCCCCTCGGGCAGCGACGGCTTGACGATGTCGCGGATGGTCGTCTTGACCCGCTGGATCACGTCATAGGCGCTCTCGCCGAAGCGAATGACGACCACGCCCCCGGCGGCATCACCCATGCCGTTGTAGTCCACCACGCCGCGGCGGATGTCGGGACCGATCTGCACATCACCCACGTCGCGAATGCGGATCGGCGTCCCGTCCTTCTGGGTCCCCAGGCTGACCTCCTCGATATCCGGGATCCCCTTGATGTAGCCTCGCCCACGTACCATGTACTCGCGGCCGGTGAATTCGATGACCCGGCCGCCGACCTCCTGGTTGCTCATCCGAATCCGCTCGACGACGCGGTTGATCGGGATGTCGTAGGCGAGCAGCTTGTCCGGGTCGATCGTCACCTGGTACTGCTTGACATACGCGCCGACGGCGGCCACTTCGGCCACGCCGGGCACTGCCCGAAGCTGGTACTGGACGTGCCAGTCCTGGAGCGTGCGCAGCTCGGCCAGGCTGTGCCGCCCGGTGCGGTCGATCAGGACGTACTCGAGGCCCCAACCGACCCCGGTCGCATCCGGCCCGAGCTGAGGCGCCACGCCCGCCGGCAGCTTGCCGGCCATGCCGCTCATGTATTCGAGCACCCGGCTCCGGGCCCAGTAGAGGTCCGTGCCATCCTCGAAGATGACGTAAATCAGCGAGAAGCCGAAGAACGAGTTGGCCCGCACCGCCTGGACGCGCGGGGCGGAGAGCAACTGGGTGACGATTGGGTACGTCACCTGGTCCTCGATGATGTCGGGGCTGCGGTCCTCCCACGGTGTGTAGACGATCACCTGGACGTCGGACAGGTCGGGAATGGCGTCGAGCGGCGTGTTGACGATGGCCCAACCGCCGCCGGCGAGGATCACGGCCACCAGCACGACGATCAGGAACGGGTTTCGGGCGCTGAACTCAATGAGGCGGGCGATCATGGGTCACGGCCTTTGCGAAACGCGAGCAGAAAGGGGACTGGCTCCGAGTCTTCGAGGCGCCTGTCCCCTTTTTGTGGAGCGGCTCCGAGGGGGGCATTTCCGATCAATGCTTCATGTGAGAATGGTTCATGCGTTTCAGGTCCTCCCTCTCCGGCTTGTCCTTCATGCCGCCCATGTCCATCCCCGGCATTCCGGCCATGCCACCGGCTCCCTCCTTCAATCGACTCTCCGAGTCGATCAAGAAGTTGGCCGACGTGACGACGCGATCCCCCTCCGCGAGCCCCTTGAGGATCTGGAAGCGGTCGCCGAACTTCACCTCGCCGATCTGGACCTCCACCGGGACAAACCGGTTGTTGGGCCCGGTGCGAAAGGCAATGTCGCGCTCGCCGGTGCGGATGACGGCCGACATCGGCACCAGGAGTCCTTCGCCCATGTCGTGCCAAATGACGATGTCGGCGAACATGCCGGGTTTGAGCAATCCCTCCGGGTTGGGCAGCTCGACCCGCACCTGGATTGTCCGCGTGGCTTCCTCGACGGTCGGCTGGATGAAGACCACTTTCCCCGGGAATTGGCGCCCTGGAAGGGAGGGGACGGTCACGGTGGCCGGCTTCCCCAGCTCGATGTGGGGCAGCTCGTACTCGTAGACCTTCGCCTGGACCCACACCCTGGACAGGTCCGCCACGACATAGAGGTCGCGCTGCGGGGTGATGTACTCATGACCCAGGACATTCCTCTCGAGCACGGTCCCGGTCACCGGGCTCCGCAGGGTCATGAACTCGTGGGGTTTACCGGTCCGTTCCAGCTCCTCGATCTCTCGATCCGAGACGTCGAGCAGCCTGAGCTTGATGACGGTCAGGTCAGCGAGCGAGCGATCGGCCTTGGCCATGCTGCCGCCGGCCCGCTCCGCACGCCGGGCCGTCATGTAATCAAGTTGAGCCCGGTAGAACTCCGGGCTGTAGATCGACAGGAACGGCTCTCCCTTGTCGACTTTCTGGCCGGTGTAATTGACGAACAGCTTCTCGACCCAGCCGTCGGTCCGGAGATGGATGTGGAATGTCCGCGTTTCGTCGGGCCGGGCGATTCCCACCGTGCGCACGCTCATCCGCAGCGGAGCCCTCTCGACCCGTCCGAGGGTCACTCCGATGCGCTGCTGGACATCGGCGGCGACCTTGACCTCCGCGTAACCTTTGACGCCAGGGGATGCCACTTCCTCGCCCATCACCCCCATGTCCATCCCGGACATGCCGTCCATGGAACCGCCCCCGGGCCGATTTCCGTTCGTCCCGCTTGGCTGGGTCGTTCGGTGCACCCAATCCTCGACGGGTTTCAGCCAGCCGCGGCCCTGGGTGTACCAGAGGCCGCCGCTCACCGCCACGATCGCCGCCAATCCAGCAAACCCGATGGTCCATCTCGCTCGTGGCTGTGCCATGATGATCCTCCCCATACCTACCCATATCCTCCTGATACCTACTGGTGTCCGATCATGAGGCCGCCACGGGGCGATCTCGTCGGATGGATGCTGCCAATTCGTCGAACAGGCTGACTCCGTGCTGCTTCCGCCATCGCCGCTTCTGCCACGGCAGAATACAGCACGGGCACGAAGACGTCGATGACCTCGACGAAGCCGACCTCGTCGCGATCGCGGACGCGAAGCTGGATGTAAGAGCGGAGCGGTCCGTTCTCGCTCTTGATCATCGCCGGCCCCTCGACCACCCGGACGCCGGCGACCGTGGCGAGGGGAATCTGCATCGGAGGGCCTTGCCGGGGCGAGAGGCTAGAACGGGTCGGCGCATCGCTGCCGCCGCCGCCCATCCCGCTCATCCCTCCGGCCGGACCAACGAGGTTAGGTGAGAAGTAAGACCTTGGTTGCGGGCAATCGGCGAGAGCGCCTGGCGGTAGGCATTCCGGCACATCAAGGCGCGCCGCGCCGATCCGGTTGTCGGCCATCCCATAATAAACGTCGAAGCGGTCCGGCGCGCCGAGATCGTCGCGCCGGTCGATGCCGGTGGGAAACACGACGTTGGCCACAGTCCCCCGGCGTTCCTGCGGCAAGTCCGGCGTCAGCACCGGCTGCGGCGAACGGTAGCAAATGACGCGCGGATGATCCTTCGAGAGTACCATCACCCCAGCCGAGTAGCTCAGCTTGCGCCCTTGTGGGCTCGGCCCCGCCGTTTCGCCCACGCCGTGGTAAATGACCAACCAACCGTGCCGGATCAGGGTCGGGGGAGTGCCACCGCCGATTTTCAGCTGCTCCCATGCCGCCACGGGAATCGCCAGCCGCTCGTGCGAATCAAAGTGGCAGAGGTGATGATGTTTGTCGCATACCTCATTGACTAAAGAGTGATAGGAGATCCAGATGCTTTCCCTGAGAACATCCACCTCGCGAGGATTCTGACGGTGAATCGTTTGGTCTGGACCAGTGCCCGGAAAGAGAGGGCGATGGATGATGGCCATCGCCGGTCGGCCCGCCACATCGGGGATGGCGACGGGGAAAAGCAGGCCGTCTTTGTTGTCAACGTCGTTGAAGTCCACACCGTCATACGGCATGAAGATTGCCAGCCCCATTCTTTCCCAGTGAAACAAATCGTCCGAAATTGCCAACGCGATGCGCGGGCCGCGCGGAGAATATGCCGTGTAGGTCATCACATACCGCTGCAGGGGCTGGATAAAGGTGATGCGCGGGTCTTCGCAGCCGCCGCTGCCGTCAGCTCGCCGCTCATAATCAGCTTCAGGCTCGAGCGCGATGCCGCGCCGCTCGACTCCACACGGGTCGCCGGCCTCATTAAACCGAACCCGGGCAATGCCGATGCGCGAATAATTGCCCCGCGCGACCAGCCGCGGGAAGAGGTAAAGCTGACCATCACGGCCCCGAACGGCGGCCGGATTCAAGACGCCTTCGGCCTCCATCGGATTGCCGGGCTCCGGCTCCATCACCAACCCAAGGCGTTGCAACTGAAGTCCAGGCATCGACTCACCTCACAAGAATCACGTTTGCTGAATAGAAGCCAAACAAGCGATGATTGCTTCGATAATGTGTGGATACCAAAAAAATCAAAGGCTTGTCGCAGTTCACTGTTCCCCTCCCGATTCGCGGTTCGGAGTGTTGTCGGAGACATCTGGAGATTCGTAGCAAGCCAACACGACGGTGATATCATCTTGTTGAGGCTCCCCCTGCCGAAACGCAGTGGCGCGCGCGAGGAAATCCTCGATCAGCCGCTTCGGTTCCCACGTCCCACCGGCAACCAAGAGTTTGGCGAGTTCATCGGCACCTAGAAGCTCTCCTCCTGGAGCTCGGGTCTCGGTAAGCCCGTCGGTCATGACGAGCAGCCGCGACCCCGGTGCCACCTCCACGGAGGCATCGAAATCCGAAAGGTCCGGAAGGATACCAAGCAGAGGACCGGTGGATTCCAACTCGCGCAGGCACCCGGTCGGAGGATTCAGGAAGGCCGATGGATGGCCCGCGTTGGCGTAGTGCAGCCGGTTGGTATCGGGGTCGAACCAACCGAAGAAGGCCGTCGCGAAGTGTCCGCCCGGCAGGTCTTGGCAGAGCCGCTCGTTGAGCCGGGCCAGCACTTCTCCAGGAGTCTTCGCCTGTTCGGCCTCCCGCCAGACGATCGCGCGGAACATCGCGGTATACAGGGCCGCGGCGATGTCGTGCCCCGACAGGTCGGCAACGAGGAGAGCCACCCGATCTCCCGCCAGGAGCCGGACGTCAAGGACATCGCCGCCGACCGGTCCTTTCTGGATGCAGCGGCCGGCGAACTCCACACAGCCGAGATGGAAATGGGGTGGTGGCAGGAGGTGCGATTGGACGCGATGGGCCGCCTCCAGCTCCCGCTTGCTGTCCTCAGCCTGTTCCGCCAAGGCGCGCGACATGGCGTTGAACTGGTCGCTCAAGGCCCCCAATTCATCGCTTCCGGGCCGGTCGACCTGGACGCCCAGTTGCCCCTGTTCGAGCTGGCGAGCCACCCGATACAGCCGCCGGATTGGCCGAAGCACGGCGCGGCGCATGACCAAGTTGACCGCTCCCAGCAGTAACACCGCCGATCCCAAATACCAACCGGCTTGGTTCGTGAGGTTGGCCCACACCTGCCCTTTCACCGCGCGAGTGGATTCGGCCACGACGACGCTCCGCCCGCTATCTCCCAAGACCCGGACCAAGAACGATTCGCCGCCGTCTTGCAGCATCCAGAACCCCTCGCCCAAGCCGCCCAACCGGGTTGGGTCCATCGGCCGGCGCGCGTGCTCGGCGGCGCTGGCCAGCACCTTACCCGTGTCGTCCAACAGCGCGACCTGGTGTTCAGGCGAGGACGAGGCGTCGATGGCGTGGCAGAACCCGCGGAGGAATTCAGCCAGGCGTGGCGTGACGCCAAACGAAAGGCTGGCCGCCTGGATGAAGCGCGCCTCCTCTCCGAGTCGGGACCGCAGGAGCGACATCCCCGTAGCCTCCTGTCTCCGCCATTCCCAGGCAAGTGAGGCCGCGAGGACGAGCACCAGGATCAGGTTAATCGGCAGGACGAACTTGTAACGAAGCGTCATGGCAACGATACCCGAAGTGATGGGATACTGGACTCCGGCACGGTCCCCCTCGACTTCCCCGACCGGCCCGCCCTGGCGATGGACCCGGTCGGGGAAGTGTCTCAGGATGGCAGAATCGGCTGATGTCGTTGTCCGGCCAGGGCGCGGCCGTTCCAGAGGCTCAGGCCGTGGGCCTTCGCCCACTGCCGTTTGGAGACCGCGAAATAGAGCACGGGCAGGAAGACGTCGATGACCTCATCCGCGATGAGCAGGCCGCCCAAGACCGGCGCTGCCATCGGCCGGATCACCTCGGCGCCGACGCCAGTCGCCCAGAGCATCGGGGCGATTGAGATGATCGCCGCCCCTTCGGTCAGCAGCTTGGGACGCAGCCGGTGGATCGCCCCTTCCAGGATCGCCTGGCGCAGCTCGGCGATCGAGCCGATCCGCTCCAGCCCCCCGCGCTCGTCGATCGCCTCGTGGAGGTAGACCAGCATCACCACGCCCGTCTCCACCGCCATGCCGAAGCAGGCGATGTAGCCGACCTGAACGGCCACGCTGAAGTTGAAGCCGAACAACCACTGGAAGATCGCCCCGCCGGCCAGGGCGCCGAGCACGCTCGTCATCATCAGCAATGCGTCGATCCAGCTCTTGTGCGTCAAGTAGAGGATCAACGCGATCACGGCGATCACCGCGGGAAAGACCAGCCGAAGCGTCTTCTGGGCCCGGACCTGGTGCTCGAACGTGCCTGTCCATTCGATGTACATCCCGGCCGGTAGTGTCTTCACCACCTCGTTGTCAATGACGCGCTTGGCCTCCTCGACAAAACCGACCTCGTCGCGGTCTCGCACGCGGAGCTGGACATACGAGCGGAGCAGTCCGTTCTCGCTCTTGATCATCGACGGCCCCTCGACCACCCGGACGTCGGCGACCGCGGCCAGGGGG
>JBIOJM010000058.1:0-38594 GCA_044450785.1 Isosphaerales bacterium | reverse complement strand
CTGTTCGGGCGTGAGTACGATCATGCGATCCTCCTGATTTCTTCAGGATACCAACTGTATGCTGGGGCTGGCGAGCGAATCGGTACCACCTGAGTCGCTTTTCGAGGGAGAGCGAGATATTTCGAGTTTGCCGACATCCTCATGACGCGAATTCCAGAAACGAACGAACGATGGATCTGGCGACTGAACCTTTGCGCCCTTGCCTCTCTTGAAGAATTCATCCCAGGCGAAACGTGCCGCACCCCCTGCCCCCTCGACAAGCTCCGGCAGGATCGCCTCGCCCTTGGCAGCCTGTACGCGCACCGATGACGCCAGGCCCAGCTCGGTTGTCACAGCGAGTTCACAACTCCGAGAATTCCTGCTTGCTCGGTTTTTCTCCGATTCCAATTCCCTCACTTCTTGCCTCCTCCCGAATGGCGAGCAGTCCGTCATGATCCACAGAGGGTGCGACGAAGCCGCACGCCAAGCAGACCAAACCGCGCACCGGAATCGATTTAAAGAGTCCCAGACTGATCCCGACATTGCCGAGAGCGGAAGTGTGTACGAAGTAGAATTGCTCACCTTCGCATACAGGGCATTTCCTGATTCTCATGGTGGCCCGATTCTCTCTTGAATTGGGATAGCATGCCTCGCCTCTTCCGAAAAACTGAACTATGGCACCTAACTTCTGCGCCAGTGGAAATGGCGGACGCACACTTCGCGATTCCCACGATAGGCTCAGACGAACGTGGACAAATACCAATAATCGATAGCCCTGAGCAATACGATAGGGCAGATGTCACCTGTAGGCATCCGACACTCATTGGCGCCAACACCTTGCAAATAGTTGATGTGCAAGTGATTTAACGGATGCTCCGGGTTGTCTTGAAGATCCTCATCCCAACCTGGCCCTCCCCTACCGCTGCTGTCACACTCGAACCGAAGAGAGGTCACGCCATTCTCGTTGTCTGGGAGCCGCGTATTTATACGGTAGAATTGAATTGCCATCGTCTTATCTTGTTGTTCTCTAATGCGGATGTGAAGACTTATAACGCCGCCCTTCACGAGTCGGAAGGGCGATTCTGCCGCTTCGTCTTGGAACAAAGAGGCAACACCTGTTGCGTCCTCACCCCTCAAGAAGACCCAAACCCTCTTTGAGGGGTCGTGTTTCACTGGTATGTTTCGATCCTCAGGTTCTATACACTTACATCGGGTCACATGAACGTGCAATAGTTGAATGAACTCTCGAGCGGCGTAATCCCTTCTCATGTGCCACGAGCCTTTTCCAGTTCGGACTTGATTGCAATCAGTTCCTCCAATTGCCAAGCATCCGAAAAGTCGTTTCTGTCTCGAGTCTTGTGCCGATTCACAAACTCCGCGCTGCTTATCCCATGGCTTTCCTCGAACCTTCGAATGGCTTCTGTGACGCGGCGCAGTGTGAGCGGGGTACCCAAGTCTTCTGCACGCCCGGTCATCGTGCCGATCCAATCAAGCAAGTCCGGACACTCGAGAAAAAAGTCCCTCTGCCGGTTCGCGCGGACAGCGACGACCATCCCGCGAAAGGATGCGAGCCGCTCGCGGTAGCCGTTGAGGATTCTCCCTACCGTCCCCGCAAGTGGTTCGATCTCGTAGATCAGGAGGCAGATCCTACCTGCGTCTCTCCTGCTTACCAATTCCAAGAGTTTCTCGGAGAATGTCCGCCGATCAAGCTGAGCGACAGGTAACTTAAAGACAAGAGTATCAGAGCGGCTCTGACGAAGAGCGTGTCCCACGTGATCAATGAAGGATCGCAGTGCGGATATGCGCTTCCAAGTTACGAGCGCAACGGAGGGGGAACGCTCTAGCACGCCACGAGCAAATGTTTCCAGGTCCATAAACACTTGGAATCGCTCCGAACACCTTGGAATGTTACTTCTGGGCGGTTCGGCTGCGGTACTCTCGAACTAAGGGCTCGACCCAGCTCGCGAGTCGGAACTGCTTATCGGATGGGGCATTGCCATCGCGAATCAGTACATCGTCGCGGAGGAGCTGGATTGCTTTGGGAACGTTAGACCCTTTCGTATCGAGGACAGCCACCAAAGCCTCGTAGTCAGAATCGTTAAGTCTGCCTCGTGTTCGGGCTACCAGATCTTGTTGCACCAGATCGAGATGGTAGTCCCGAATGTGTTCCTCTCCTGCATCGATCGCGTAACGAACGCACGCGGCGGCCGTGTTAACGAATGCACGCGGGAGACCACTCCCCAGGTGTGCGAGCTTTCGGCACTGAACCCCTGAAAAAACGTCCTGAGCGTTGACCGACCTGAGGACGGCCAAGTAAAACTTGAGCTCCTGGTCATCCACACTGCGCCCAGGTAGCTCCGGGATTGGCAATGGATCCAGAATGTGCACGTCCCCCCAAACATGGTCGAGTTCGCGGCCTCTAGGCGAAAACAATGCCTCGAAGGGTAGAGTTGCTGCAACGGCGCATGGTAAACGCATCCAGGCCATCGCACGATCGAGAAACACGTCTTCTTGAGCCCCCGTGTTCCGTATCTTGTCAAGGTCATCGATCACAAGAAGAACGGGCTTGCCGGCGCTACTAGCGAGCTCCTTTAGGAGCACTTCGCAGCTCAAGGCGAAGCTGCTGACATCGAACACTGCTAGCTGATCCTCCGCCACGTGGCGAAGCGCCAGCCTCTGGAGCATCTCCGAATAGAGCCTCGACAGCTCCTGGCCAGTGATTGGTTTGGGGGTGCTTCCTCCCAGAATTCGCTCGAGCCGCTGCATACTCATCGTCATCGCAGGCTCGAACAAGAGTCGTCCAGCCGTGGCTGACTTGCGGGGCCGTTTATTGGCCGGGAAGAGGTCTCGAATGTGGTCGACGAGCTCTTCAACCAGTCCAGGCGGAAGATCTCCCAATTCTTCTATCCAGGCTCGGATAGAGGCTTCCAGGATTGCGACGAGCAAGGAAAAGGTGTCAGCGTTGTGCGCACCCAGCGTCTTCGCTATTGAACACCAGATCACGAAACGATCGTCCTTCATTTCGTGAGAGAGGTTCAGTAGCTCGGTGGATTTGCCAACACCTATATGGCCTGTTAGCAGGACCTTTGCGAAAGGATCAGCGGTGACGTGGGTTCGCACTTGCCGCATCGCATTGGAATCGCGCGGGGTTCGAGGCATGCCAACGGGGCCGAATCCGGCTGGCACGTTCGGGTTGAGCCGTCGAATTACTTCCGCCAGGCTCGTGGGAGTCTTGGCGGCCTTCGTTTTCTGGGACACGGGAGTCACCCTGCAGGGTTATTGTCGGGGCGATCCTAATCAGGAGCCGACCCACCTCTCAGCGGCCACATGACTCACTCTACCAGACCGCCCTCTCCTGTGCTCTATCTGTCCTGCGAACCAACGGTGACAATCTCCGGTTTTTGCGTACCCGCGCGAAGGGGTGAAATGAAGCGGGACGTGTCCAATTCTAACAAGTTGCACCAAAAGAGGGCTTGTCGCTCTTTCGTCCCCGAAGAGCTTGGGGGCGGCTCCGTTGCGGCCGCCTCCCGGTGTAGATCGGGATTCCCGAATCGCTGATCCAGTCGACGCGCCGCCCCCTACGGCGCGGGGGTGCGTTCACCCGATCGGGTGGACTGCGACCGTTACTTCTGCCCACTCTTCCCCGAATTCGATTGCCCCGCGGCGAGCGTGTCGAGGTTACCCGCGTAGACCCGCTCGGTCCCGTCGAAGGTCGGCCAGTCGTTCGTATTGGTCTTCGGGTCGGACTTCTTGAGGATCTCCGTGTGAGTGTCGTCGGATGTGCCGATGATGACCGGGGTGCGGACCGGCTTGCCATCGATCTGGAGATAGACGTAGTAGTTCTGCTGTCCTTGAAAGGCGATGGCGTTGGAAGGGAGGGTCCAGACCTGCTTGCGGTCGATCGCGATCGTGACGGTGACGTACCAGCCGGGGTGCAGGTGGCCGTCGGCGTTGGGGATGTCGATCTCGGTCTGGAGCGTGCGAGTGGCCGGGTTGAGCGAGAAGCCCGAGCGGACGATCTTGCCTTCGCGGGTAGCGCCCGGGATCGCCTGAAAGCGGATGAGGGCCGTGTCCCGGTCGTGGACAAAGTAAGATGCCAGCTCGGGGACGCCCACGAAGACGCGGACCGGGTCGATCTGCTCGAGGACGAAGAGCGGCCTGCTGTTCGGGCCGCCGCCGGGCTGGAGATAGTCGCCCGGGCTGACGTTTCGCTGCGTGATCACCCCGGCGTAGGGTGCCTTGATCTCGCCGTAGTCGACGTTGACCTTGGCTTGCTTTTCATCAACCTGGGCGACAACCAGATCGGCGCGAGCCGCGTCGACGTCGACCCGGGCACGGTCGCGGTCGGCTTCGGCCTGGTCGCGCGCGGAGGTCGCCTCCGAGACCATCGCGTTCGCCTGATCGCGCGCCGCGGCGGCCTCCTCGAACTGGCGATACGTTTCATCGCGGACCTGCACGTCCAGGACGCGCTGGTTGACGAGAATCTCGAGCCGCTTGTATTCGGACTCCCAGCGCGTGTAGCTCGCCTGGGCTCGTTTGACGCCGGCGTCGGCCGACAGGATCCGGGCCTTGGCCGTCTCGAGCTTCGCCTCGGCGGCCCGCTGGGCGCTCTGGGTGACGCGGATCTGGACCTCGGCCCGTTTCACGGCCGCCGTCTTCTGGGCGAGCTGCTCGACATAGTCGGGGATCCACATATCGAGAAGAACGTCTCCCGCCTTGACGCGGTCGCCAATATTGTAGCGGTACTTCTTGACATAGCCGGCGATCCGGGAATGGATCGGCGTCTCCTCGTAGGCCTGAATGGTTCCCGGCTGGACGACCATCATCCGGATGTCCCGCCGTTCGGGTTGCACGACCTGGATCCCCGCCGTCTTGCCCTCCTCGCTTTTTGCCTGCGCGGTGCTGGAGCCCGGCGAGTCTCCGGCCGGCTCCGAGTGCCGGCAGCCGGCAGCGAGGAGGAGCGCCAGGGCGAGCATCCCCGGGACCGGGATTTTGCGGACCGGTCGATCGGCGTGTGGCGGCTTCGGCTCAATCGCTGGCGTCGGCATGGTGCGAGGACTCCGGTTTTGGTCGGGCGGGTTGAGGCGGCTGGGTGGACGGGCCGCGGCCAGCGGACTCTCCGCCGCTGGCGCCGTCTTCCTCCGGGTGGGCGGGGGATGGCTGGTCGTCAACATGGGTCGGCTGGATCCGGTCGTAGTGGGTGCTCGCCGGATCGTCGGGGTCGAGCGACGGCGATTGGTTCGAGGCCCGGCCGAGCAGGAGCGTGAAGACGGCCGGCAGGACCAGCAGCGTGGCGACGGTCGCCAGGGCCATGCCGCCGATGACGGCCCGGCCGAGCGGAGCGTTTTGCTCACTCCCCTTTTCGAGAGCCAGCGACATGGGGATCATCCCGGCGATCATGGCGCAGCCGGTCATGACGATCGGGCGGAGCCGGCCCTTGGCCGCGGTGAGCGCCGCGCGATCGGCCGGCATCCCCTCCTCGCGGCGGTGGCGGTCGCCGAAGCTGACCAGCATGATCGCGTTCGAGACCGCCACGCCGACCGCCATGATCGCCCCCATGAACGACTCGATGTTCAGCGTGGTCCGCGTGGCCCACAGGGCCAGCACGACTCCGGAGAGGACCGCCGGCACCGACGCGATGGCCGTCACGGCCAGCAGTGGGGACTGAAAGTAGGCGGTCAGCATGATGAGGATCACGAGCACGGCCACGATCAGTCCGATCCTCAGGTCCCGGAACATCTCACGCATCGGCCGGACCTGTCCGCGCAGGTCGACCTCGACGCCCTTGGGGGGCCGGCCTGCGCGCGTGATCGCTGAATCGAGCCGGTCGATCACGCGGCCGAGGTCCTCCCCCTCGATGTTGGCAGTCAGGCTCAAGTAGCGCCGCATGTTGTAGCGATCGACCTCGCCGGGCATCTCGCTGCGCATCACGCGCGCCACATCGCGGATCAAGAGCGGCGGGGTCGGGTTGGAGGGCGAGTCGGCCGCCGTCGTCGCCTGCCGGCGGTTGGCCTGCACGGTCAGCGGCACGAGCTCGACATCGGTCGCCTCGGTCATCCTGGGCGAAGGGACCTGGACCTGGACCTGGTACGAATTACCGCTGACGTCGTCGCGCCAGTAATTGCGCGACGTGTAGCGGCTGGAGTAGGTGGCAGTGATCAACGATTGGCCGATGTCCCGGGCGGTCACGCCGGAGAGGCCGGCCCGCTCGCGGTCGAGGGTGACCTGGACGGTCGGATAGTGGAGCGACTGCTGGACCTGCATGTCGCGTAGCGACTCGATCCCGTCGAACTGGCCCCGAAGTTTATCCATGAACGTGCTGGAGTCGGCCATGTTTCGCCCGCTGACGACCACCTCGATCGGTGCGGGGGCGCCCAGGCTCATCGTTTCGGAGATCAGGTCGCCCGGCTCGAAGGCGAAGACCAGCCCGGCGAGGCGCTGGCCGGCCTGGTCTGGCGACAGACCCAGGCGCAGCAATTCCCCGCGGAACCAGCCGCCCACCTTCGCCGGCAATACCTTGCGCAACCGCTCCTGGAGCTCGAAGATTCCGACTCCGCCCCCCTCGCGTAGCCCGACTCGCAGCAGGCTGTCATCGGAACCCCGGCTCCAGAGGTACGCCATGTTGATGGTGAACTGCGGCGGGTTTGCCCCGGCATACCCCATCGTGACGTCGACGTTCTTGGGCCCGGCCTCTTCGGCGATCACGTCGAGGGTCTTCTGGGCTACCTGAGAGGTCAACTCGAAATGGGTCCCCTGCGGCGGCCGGACGCGAAGCTGGAACTGGCCGGTGTCGACCCTGGGGAAGAGCTCGCGGCCCAGTTGACCTCCCACGACGACCACGACGGCGCCGGTCGCGAGCAGATAGCCGAGGACCACCTTGCGGCGATGGGCGACCATCCAGGCGGCCACGCCCTCGTATCGGTTCTGGATCCGCACGAAGAATCCCGGCCGCGCCGCGGACCCATCGGCGTGGTCGTGCAACCCGTGTTGGTTCTTGAGCAGCCAGACGGAGAGGACCGGCACGAAGGTGCTGGAGAGCAGGTAGGATGTGATCATCGCGCCGCCGACAGCCAGGGACAACGGCACGAACAAAGCGCGCACCGCCCCCTGCATTATCAACGACGGGATGAACACCGAGAGGATGCACAAGAGCGCCAGCAGCCGGGGGACCGCCGTCTCCATGTTCCCCTGCCGCACGGCGCGGGAAATCGATGGCGTATGCTCCATCTGGGTGTGGATGTTCTCGATCTCGACGGTGGCCTCGTCGACCAGGATGCCGATGGACAGGGCCAGTCCACCCAGGGTCATGATATTGATCGTGTTCCCGGTCATGTTCAGGATCACGATCGACCCCAGGAGTGCCAGGGGGATATTGAGCACGACGATGATCACCGCCCGCAGGTCGCGCAGGAACAGGAGGACCATCAGCCCGGTCAGGCCGGCGCCCAGGGCCCCCTCGACGCCGACGCTCTCGATGGCGCGGTAGACGATCGGCGACTCGTCGAACTGGTAGGAGACCTTGACGTCGTCGGGCATGACCGCCTGGAACCGCGGCAGGTTCTGCTTGACCGCGCTCACGACCGTCAGAGTCGAGGCGGAGGCCTGCTTGACCACCGGCAGGTAGACCGACTTGCGGCCGTTGACGAGCGCGTATCCGACGGGGATGTCGGTCGCGTCGGCCACGGTGCCGACATCACGAATGTAAACATTCTCCCCCAACTTGAGCGGGACGTTGCGCAGCTCCTGCGGGTCGAAGACCATCGTGTTGGCCGGTACGACCGTCATCTGGTCCTTGATCGTCACGTTGCCGGAGGGACTGATGAAATTGCCGCGGTCGATCGCGTCGACGACGTCCTGGGGCGAGAGGTTGTAAGAGCGGAGCCGGTCGGGGTCGACGTTGACGACGATGGTCCGGATGTTGCCGCCGAAAGGGGGCGGCGACGAGATGCCCGCCAGGCCGGAGAACATCGGCCGGACCCGAAAGAGAGCCAGGTCCTGGAGCTCGCCAACCGAGCGACCCGGGCTCTCGAAGACCAGGTAGCCGACCGGCAGGCTGCCCGCGTCGAGCCGGACGACGTACGGCGGCAGCGACCCGACCGGCATGACCGCCAGGGCGCGGTTGCAGTAGGCGACCGTTTGGGCGGTCGCCTCGGCCATGTCGGTGCCCGGCTGGAAGAACAGCTTGAGCATCACCATGCTCTGGATCGACCGCGACTCCACGTGCTCCACGCCGTTGATGTACTGGAAGAACAGCTCATAGACGTTGGTGATCAGGCCCTCGATCTGCTTGGGGTCCATCCCGCCGTAGTTGTGAATCACGTAAAGCTGCGGCTGGTTGAGCGACGGGAAGATGTCCTTCTGCATCTGGTAGACGCTGAAGAGCCCGCCCAGGCCAAGCGCGAGTACGAGCATCATGACCGTCACGGGCCGTCGTAGTGCGAAGACAATGGGGTTCATCGTGACGTGACCCACTGGGCCGGCTGGCCGAGGGCATGGTAGATGTCGAACTGGGCCGCGTTGTACTCGTTGACAGCGTCCGAGTATTGCTCGTAGGCGGTCTCGAGAGCAATGATCGCGGCGACGACTTCCTGAGGGCGGACAATCAGGCGGAGCAGCTCCCCGGCGGGGCGGGTCGTCTCGCGCAGGCCGATGAAGTTCTTGTCGGCCGATTCGATCGCCTGGCGGACGCCCTCCTCCGTCTCGACCACGCGGGCCCGGGCGGTCTGCAAACGGGCAACAGCTTGCGAGACTTCGGACTTGACGCGAAAGATGATCCGCGTCAGCTCGATCGAGGCGACTTCTTGCTCGGCCCGCCGCTGCCGGATCAGGCCGAGGTTGCCGATGCCCGCGTTCCGCAACTGCCAGACCGCGGCGAGCTCGATGTCGAGCCGCGACCCGTTTGAGCTCAGAAGCCCGTTGGCGCCGGCGGAATCGTTGCCGGCCGCCAGCAAGCCGGTCGCCGTGGCCGGACTGAGGACGATCAAGTTCGGCAGGAACGGTCGCTTCCTCTCCTGGCGCAGCAGTTGCTCCGCCGCCGCGACGAGCTCGCGACGCGACGCGATCTCGGGACGGTTGGTCAGAGCGATCGGCATGAGCTCATCGGCCTGCTGGTCGTTGGGGACGAGTGTGATCTGAAGGAACGGCGGCTCGATCGGCGCGAGCAGCGTGGCCGGGTCGAGCAGGAGGACCTCCGCCAGGCGTGCGCTGGCGACCCGCCAGTCGCGGATCGCGAGTTGCTCCGTCTGCCGGAGGCTCTGGAGCTCGGTCTGTGCCCGGTTAATCTCCAGCGGAGCGATCAGGCTGGGGGCAAGCCCCCTGGTGAAGCTGACGAGCAGTTCAGCCCTCACGATCGATGCCCCGACTCCCAGCAGCCTACCCCGGGCCGCCTGGAGGTCGAAAAAGGCCTGCGCGACGGTGAACAGAGTGTCGTTCCGAGCAGCCTGGAGGTCCGCCTGCCGCGACGAGACCACTCGTCGGGCCGCGAGTGGCGTGTAGATCGCGTCAGTGAGCCCGACCGCCAGGCTGGGACCGCCCCCCACGAAGAAGGTCTGCCTGCCTTTCCGGAAATTTGGGCCGGTGAAGATGTTCTGCTGGACGCCGTCATGCCGGAAATAATCGACGCCGGCGTTGAGATTCGGGATCCAGAGGACCTTGGCCTGAAGCTGCAAGGCGAGCGCCTGCTCGACCTGAGCCGTCGCCGTGGCGATGTCGAGCGGACTGACGCCCGCGAGTTGCATTGCGGTCGCGAGATTGATCGGTAGCCGCTGCGGCAACGAAGCCGTCGTTCCGGCCCCTGGCCGTCCCCTGCTGGCCGGGCCGGGAATCGGCTGCGGCGCCCTTGGCGGTGGGGACATCAGGTCCCCGGCCGAGGCTCTCTGAGGCGGCCGGCCTCCATCGGTTGATGATTGCGCGCGATCCTCCAGCGCGGGTAACGCCGAGGTCGTCTGGGCCGGCGCGTCGCGGCCGATCAGTGCCGCGCACGGCACGATCGACAACAGCCAGTCGCGAACGCATTTCCGGCGCATGGTCGCTTCCAAGTCCTGGAAACCGGGTGTTGTCAAACCTGGTGGGCCCGGTAATTTTTAACTGTACCCGAGAATTGGCGTCATCTGGATAATCAGAATAATTATCGGCCGGTCGGGCGGGTCTTACTTAGGTTGTTTCGCAAACCCTGCGCGTCTGCTCGACGTCGGCCTGGATCTGACCGAGCAGCTCGTCGAGACTTGAAAACTTGCGGGTTGCCCGCAGCCGCTCGAGGAAGTCGAGCTCGACCGCTCGGCCGTAAAGATCGCCCGAGAACCCGATCAGGTGAGCTTCGACCTTCTTCGCCTGGTCGCCGAAGGTCGGATTGGGGCCGATATTGCAGGCTGCCGGCCACGCCGGCCCCTGGCCGCCGATCCACGCCAGGCCGGCGTAGACTCCCTCGGCGGGGACCAGCGTGCTGATCGCCGTGAGATTGACGGTCGGGAACCCGAGACCCGCTCCTCGCCCTGCGCCCTTGGCGACGATCCCGCGGATCCGATGCGGGCGGCCCAGGAACCGCGCGGCCTCCTGAACGCGACCCTCACTCAGACACGCGCGGATCAAGGACGAGGAGATCAGCCGGCCCTCGACCAGGGTCGGCTCGACGACCTCGAAGTCGATCCCGGCCGCGGCGCACCAAGCGCCCAGGACGCGGACGTCGCCCTGGCGGTCGTGACCGAAGGCGAAGTTCGGTCCTTCCACGATGCCCGACGCGGCGAGCTGCTGGCGGATGACGCGGTCGAAGAACTCGCGAGCCGATAGCTCGAGCAGCCACGGGCCGGTGTGAAAGACCGCGACTTCCGTCGCGCCGGCCTCCCTGAGCAAGGCGATTTCCCGTTCCAGCCAGAGGAGCGGGACGGGGGCTTGTTCCGGCCGCAACAGGGCCACGGGATGCGGATCGAAGGTGATCGCCAGCGCCGGAATGCCGGCCGAGTCGGCCTTGGCGCGGAGCCGGCCGAGCAGCAGCTTGTGGCCCCGGTGGACTCCGTCGAAATTGCCGACCGTCACCATCGCGCCGCAAGCCCACGCGGGAAAGTCACGAACGCCGTCGATCGCGATCACCCGCATCGATCCCCGCTGCTCGAACCCAGGGTTCTGCTCAATCAAGCCGAAAGCCCTTGATCAAGTGACGCTTCAATGGAAATTATTATCGCCTTCCAGGGGCGCGCCGGTCAATCCTGCCCGAGGCCGGCCGGGGACATGACTAATCACCAATGGGCAATTCCCGACCCAACCCGATCGTGGCGAAGAATCGCTCATAGCGTGGCTCCAGCGTGTCGGGGGCCCACCTCCGGGCCTCGATCAGCGCCCGCCGGCTCGCTCGCTCATAGACTTCGGGCGAGTCCCAAAGCTCCAGAATCGCCTCGACCCAGGGGTTGATTTCTCCAGGAGTCGGCAACAAAGGCGACGTGGGTGACAGGCGATCGGGGATCGGCAGGACCGATCCCGCCGTGCCGAGCGTTTCTGGAATACCGCCGCGATTCGACCCGATCACGGGGACGCCGTTGATCATCGCCTCGATCGCCACCAGCGGTTGGTTCTCGCCGACCACCGACGGCAAGAGGCAGACTCGTGCCACCCGCCAGAACCGGCGCGGGTCGCTGGTATGTTCGTGAAAGAACACGTTGCCGTGGGCGCGGAGGTCGAGGCCGCAAGCGGCGACGTCCGCCTCGGTCCCTCTGCCTTCGACAACCAGAAACGGGATCTCCGGCCTGCGGCGGCCAAGCTCGTCGGCGATCCGGGCGAAGACGCCGACCCCCTTCTCGATCGTCGGGTTGACGAAGACGACGTACTTGGGCCGCCGATCCGACGCAAGGGCTCGTTCGTAATTGACGAGGTTGGACAGCGCCGTGCATTGGAGACCGAGACGCGAGCGATAGTGTTCGGCCGCGAAGCGGGAGGCGACGAGCACCGTGTCGACGTCAGAGAACGTAGCGGGGTCGTGATACCGGAGGTTATGGAGCGTAAAGACGCTCGCCGCGCCCCGAACCTTCGCTCGTCTCAAAACCTCGCGGGTCAGTGAACCTCCGCCATAAGAGACGACGACCTCCGGCCTGGGTCTTGCAGATGCTTCCTCGAAGAGCCAGAGAAAGTCTTGCTGTTCGTCGTCGGTTGGTGCGCGTGGTCGCGTCGATCCCGACAGGATCGTGATCGGCACGCCGTTCGCGTTCAGGAATAGATGAAGCGGCGCGCGGGGCCGTGCTCCGAACGACCCGACGTCCCATGAGTCACCGCCGCGGCGATCGACGGGCAATCCCCTGCCGGTCAGAAATGAGGCGAGGTCGATCTCGCTGTTCAGCTCCAGAATCGGGCCGCACAGGACCGCGACCGCGAAGCCCCGCCGCGCCAGGGCCTCCATCATCGCCCGGCTCGCGACCGCAGCCCCGTTGGCGTCGTCGAGGTAGCAGGCGAATGATACGAACAGCACGCTCCGGATGACCGAGACTCCCGGAAGAACCTTTAGGTCGGGTCAGCGTGATCGACCTGTTCCTCAATCTCTGTGTCTGGGTCGGTCCGTTGCCGCCGGGCCTGGCGCCACAAGACGTCGAGGACCATGAGCGTGATCGACGCGCTGGCGACGGCAGGCCACCACATCTCCAGTAGGGACCGCGTCGGTGGCTGGATCACGCGCGGCCAGGTCAGCATTGGCTCCATCATCCCGGGATTGCCTTCGTAGTCGACGATGCTGCCATCGCTCTTGTAGACGATGGTGTCTAGAATGCGGTTGCGTCCATCGCCATGGTGCAGCGGCAGCGGGAAGTCTTCCAGGGTGGCCGGACGCTCGTGGCTGCCATCGGCGTTCCTGAAGAGGAGTTTCCCATCACCGCGATTGAACAAGAAGTTACCCGCTTTATCGAGGAACAAACTCCCGTCGAAATAGACGTGGTCAGCCGGACGCTGCTCGCTGGGATCCAGGAGCGGTCGATAGACGGCGCCAGCGAGGTTCAAGCCGATCAGGGCCGCCGCGATCGTCGCCCGTCGCGCCGCGAACCACACGCGGGCCAGTCGTGGGGGGGGCCGGCCGCCGAGATTCGACGGGGGGCTCCGATCCCGCGACGCCGAGCGCCCGAAGGGAATCAAGAGTACCAAGAGTGTGATCGACGTACTGGCGATGACCGGGGACCAGATTTCCACGAGGGTCGGCGGCCGCCGCCGCTTCACGACGTGCACCAACCGTTCTCCGGTCCTCAGCTTCCCCAGGTCAGAACGCATGTTGCCGTCCGCGTCCTCGTCGTAAGACGGCCCAAAACGGGGACCAATGCCTACTTGGGGTGTCTGCTCTTTCGGGATGCATCTCCACGTGGCGATGGCGCCGGCGAGGTTCAAGCCGAACAGGGCTATCGCGATGATCATGGATCGAATTGTGAAGCGAACACCCAGGCCACGCATGGCGTCCTCACCCGTCTGCAATCAGGACCCCATCTGGAATGGGGTCGCGACGAATGCCTGGCCCGTATTGACCCACGATGGAAAAACAGCGGCGCCGGTGGGAATTGTGGGACCAGTCGGGTTTGGCTGCGGAGAGTTGGGCCCCCCCCATGTCCCCGCAACGTTGATCGCTGTCGCGTGCCAGTTCCAGTCGATCTGACTCAGGGCGATCCAGACCGACCCTTGAATGTTCGACTTGAACATGAGGTAGTCGGAGAAACTGTCTCTCGCGGACACAGTGTTGTATGAAATGGCTACCGACTGAGATGGAGTATCCTGCAGGTAGGGAGCCGCCAGGCCAGAAGCCGGAATGGCGTCATTCGGGCCGAGACGCAGCGCTGCATACAGGATGCCTACCCCGCCGTATGCCAGCGGGTAGCCGATGCTAGGCCATGTGGCGCTGTTGTCTTTCAGTGGCCCGTTTAAAGCCGGAAAGGCGGGTCCATTCGTCAAGTACCAACTCTGGTTTGTACTGTCAAGATATTGCCGATAAATCGAGTCGATAATCTGCATGATCATGAACTGACCACCGGTGTTTGGGCCCGTGCTTGCGGTGAATTTGATCTGGATCGGGGGACTCAACTGGACTGTGACAGATCCGCCGCCGGTCGTGAACGACTGAGTTCCAACCTGCTGGACCGCGAGGCGCCCCGTGGGGGCCACCGACGTAAACGTTAACGTCGATGTGCCAACGCCCTCTGCCGCATAGTCCACCACGACTGTTTCGGTATACTGCCGAAGATTTGAATCGACGATGAATCCATAAGTCTGTGCAGCCGGGTTGCTCGGTTGAACACTCTCGCTGCCTGGGGGGGCGTTCGTTGCCGGCACGGAGAGGTAGCTCCCATAATCGGTGCCGCCCGACCAGCTCGCAACCACGATTGTGCCGTTCCCATTGCTTCCGTACGGAGTGGTGGCTTGCATGACCGACGATGCACCGATCGCTATCGGGTCTTGAGCTTGATACTGCCCTGGACCTGTCTTGGTGATGCCAAAGGTCAGGGAAGTCAGGTTCGGCGGCAAGTCCGGCTGCTGACCTCCGCTGCCGTCATCGGGGTAAACTGACCCCGGTCCGTGTCCCGGGCTTGACCTCGGGGCACTGCCCACGACGGCGGGCATCGTCATCGGGCGGATGCCATCGCCCAACGAAAAAGCAACCGCGGCGCCAAGTGCCATCGAGGCGGACGATGAGGCCGAGGCGGCTCCGGCGGCAGTGCCAGCCGGAGCGGTCTTCGTGGCCGCGGCGAGAGACGGGGCGAACGTTGCCGGGCCGACCGGGATCGTTCCAGCCCCTGATGAGCGCGCCTGCGCAACGCCGCGGGAGCACGATGCAGTGCTCCCAAGCGAAAAGCCACCGTGCGAAAAGCTCGACGGATCGGTCTCATCCGACGGGATCGACGCCGTTGAAACCGCGAATGAAAGCTGCGGAGCGTTCGGCAGGGTCGACGTCACTGGTAGATCGGAGAGGTCGGAAGCGGGCTGATCCTTCCGATCCCACTCGACGCGTTTGGCGGGGATCAGCAGATCGGCGGCCGGGCGCGTCAGGCAAGAAGAAGCCATTCGAACGGGACTCGGCACCGGAGTTGGATGTTCCATCCGGGCGACCTCAATCGGGATGCCCCCCCCCCCTCGAGCGCCAGGGCAGCGATCCCCGACAGGCTCGAAACCGGGCTCAACGCCTCGAGCGTGTCCGGATAGGGGCGGAACGCGCGCGACCTCGGTGATGATATGAAAGTCATGATACACCCCTGATTTGTGTCGCTTGAACGGAAGGTGACCGTTCGAGGGAGTCCAGAATGGCAAATGGAGATTAGCCGCCGGCAAGACGGGTGTCAACGGGGTGATCGCATGAGTTCGAGTTTTCCAACGATTCCAAAGGCCCAGGGCTCTTTTGATCCTCGAGGAATCGACTCTAATACTATGCCGTGGTCGAGAATCGCCCTCGCGAGGTTGACGGCTCGAACATGGATTCACTCTCGTGATGGAATGCAGCCGCTAGGGTTCCATCCAAAGACCTGAAGGTCATCGTGAGCGTATGATGGACGAAAAGCCTACGGGGTGAGCGCGCAACCATGAACGTTCTGATTGTCGGGAACGGGATCGAGGAGCACGGCTGGGCGAGGTGGCTCCGCGCTCGACGGGAGCATCAGCTCGACGCGGCCTTGCCAGGCTTCTCCGACCCAGGGCTGGCGAGCGTCCCGGTCCCGCGCGACCTGGACGACGCCCTGGCGCGGCCCGGGATCGATACGATCATCGTGGGCGGTCCGATCGAGCAGCGGGGCGAAGTCCTCCGGCGGGCCGCGGCCGAGGGCCTTGCCGTCATCTGTCTGCACCCGCCCGGCCCCGACTCCGAAGCTTATTACCAGGTTGCCTTGAGCCGGGCGGAGACCGGGGCGGTCATCGTCCCCGACCTGCCGCTTCGACTCCATCCCGGTGTCGCCGCGCTGCGCCAGGCCGCCTCCACCGGCGAGCTGGGTGTGTTCCGCGGCGTCAGGGTCGAGTCGCCCTCCGTGGGCGAAGGAACGGACCTGGCCCGCGTTGTCTTTCCCCGCTTGATCGACGTCGTCCGGGCGCTCCTGGGCGAGGTCGAAGCCCTGACGGCAACCGGAGACCCACCCGGCGATCAGCCCGACGTCGAGCTGATCGTTCAGCTTCGGGCGGCACTCGGGCGCCGGGCCGAGCTGCGCATCTGGTCCGGCCCCGACGAACCATCCCGCCTCTCTTTGCTGGGTGCGGGCGGATCGCTGACCCTCGAGTTCGATCCCCGGTTCCAGCAACCCGCACGATTGATCCGGCGGACGTCATCCGCGGCCGAGCATCGCCAGGAGCTCGCACCCTGGGACTCGCACGAAGCGATCGTCTCGGTGCTCGCGGCATCCCGCGCGCGCCGCGCCGGGCCCGACCTCCCCAGCCCCAACCTCCACGACGCGACCCGGGCCATGGAACTCGCCGAGGCCACCACCCGGAGCCTGCGCCGCGGCCGGACCGTCGACATGTACTACGAGCCGATCACCGAAGAAGCGGGCTTCAAGTCGGTGATGACGTCGACCGGCTGCGTCATCCTCCTGATTGCCCTCTGCACCCTCCCCCTCGCCCTGGCCGGTCCTGCGCTCGGCTTGAACTGGACGATCTTCATCGCCTACTTGATCCCGCCGATCCTCGTGATCTTCGTCCTCCTGCAAATCCTCCGCTTCGCCGTGCGCAGTCCCGGCGAATCGGAAGGTGCACAAAAGCGAGACGAGAAGCCGAACCGGGCCGAAGGGAGCCATCATGAGGCGTGATCGGTGGGGGCAGCCGGCCAGGTGGGCGGACCTTCGGAGTCAGGTGTCAGGTGCGTCCCGGTTACTCCTCCAATTTGCCGAGGAGATGCATCGGTTGAGAGTCAAATTGCGTAAAACAGAAAAACTGTAACGATTTTTATGCAACTGGACTCCTGGTTTTGCAGATCGTATTGGGTGAGCAGTTCGGTACAAGTCCGATGGACGCCGGCCGCATTTTTGACTTTACACCACATCCGTCCGATCGATCCGACCATCACGGATGCGGTGATGCATGCACTGGCATGTTCGACCTGCTCAGGAGGGCACGCCGCCCAATTCGCCAAATCGATTTCGTTCTACTCGTGATCAACTCGCAACTCAGGAAGAACACCAAGATGAGTTCACATTCCACACTGGAAAGCAGGCCCATCGGCGACCAACCGCATCTTGACCGCAACGTGCGATCGGAGATGACGGGCGGCAGGCTAGATCTTGGGCCAGGTCGAGATCCTCAAGACTCTTCTGACGATTTGTACACTGATCGATGCCAGCCGCGAGTCGCGGCGGCGGCTTGTACCAAGCGTGCAGCGCGGCTCTCCGCCAGCGAAGAGCATGCGTTGGCCAACAAGATCAAGAGCGGTGACTTGGCCGCACGGGAGCAATTGATCACGGCGAACCTGGCCCTGGTCGTTCGCGCCGTCCGCGACTATAAACGAAGCGGAATCCCTCTGGACGACTTGATTCAGGAGGGGAACCTCGGACTGCTCCGGGCGGCCGAGTGTTTTGATCCTTCATCCCACACCGCCCGGTTTGCAACTTATGCCAAATTCTGGATTCAGGCCTCACTGGTGCGAGCTGTGGTTAATAACGGCTCGCTGATCCAGGTTCCGGAGCGCTTGCAGCAATTGCGTCTTCGGTATCGCCGGGCGATCGAGGAGCTCCGCAAGCGAATGCCGGTCGGCAGCAACCCCTCCGGGTCAGGACAGCCCAGCGTCGACGCGATCGCCACGCACATGGGGGTCTCGTCGGACCGGCTCCTCGGCGCGGAGCTGACTCAGAGCGATCGCATCCTGCGTCCGATTCTCGACGAGCTGCTGCTTGCTGATGAACCCTCACCCGACCAAATTGTTTCCAACGACGAGGATCGCGCGCTCGTGCATGCGGCGTTACGACGATTGAGTCCGTTCGAGGCCTGGGTTATCCGCGAGCGTTATGGTCTTGCCGAGCCTTCCGGTGGGGAAGGCACTCTCAAGGCTTCGCGTCGGCGGACCGATGGTGGACATAAAGCGGGGCGCGCGCCCACGTCCGGCATCCCAGATGCCGCACGGGTGCCGACGCCTCGGCGCTCTCGATGCTACTACCAGCGCTCCTACAGGGAGATCGGATGCGACTGCGGGCTGAGTGCCCACCGCATCCAACAGGTCGAGAGGACCGCCATCGGGAAGCTAGGAACATTGCTGGCTCCATGACCGGTGTAGCCTCTTGCGTGCAGGGCAACCGCCTCCCGGGCGCATCAGTCGGGTTCTCCCCGCGCCCGGCCTGCAATACAATGATCGGTCCAGGCCACAAACCCCACCCCCGGCCCGGCCATCGGAGTGGAACCGTCCGTGATGATGCCGCCCGACGATCCCGCGGATCTGGAACTCTCGCCCGAGCTGATGCGGGCGATGGGCCAGGCCGTGCTGTCGCAGGTCGTCGACCATATCGCCTCGCTCCCCGACCAGCCGGCCTGCGGCGACGTCCGGGCCGAGGAACTGTGCCGGGCGCTTCGCGAGCCGGTACCCGAGCGCGGCGCACCGCTTGGGGAGCTGCTCGACCCGCTGTTTCGCGAATGGATCCCCCGCTCGTACAACACGGCCGGTCCCGGCTACCTGGCCTACATCCCCGGTGGCGGCATCTTCCCGGCCGCGCTGGCCGACCTGATCGCCGACGCCACGAACCGCTACACCGGCATCTGGCGGGCCGCGCCGGCGCTGGTGCAGCTCGAAGCCAACGTGCTCGATTGGTTTCGCGACTGGATGGGCTTCCCGCCCACCACCCGGGGCCTGTTCACCACCGGCGGCTCGATGTCTATCTTCAACGCGATCCTCTGCGCCCGCGAGCGGCTGCTCGGGACCGAGATCCGCTCGGGCGTCCTCTACACCTCGACCCAGGCCCACGCCTCGGTCCTCAAGTCGGCCAGGCTGGCCGGTATCATGCCCGATCGGGTGCGGACGGTCCCGGTCGACGACCAGTTCCGCATGCGGGTCGAGGCCCTCGGCGAGACGATCGACAGAGACCGCCGCGCGGGGCTGCGTCCGTTCCTGGTCGTCTCGACGGCGGGCACGACCAACACCGGCGCCGTCGACCCGCTGGAGGCGATCGCGGATCTGTGCGACCACGCGGGGCTGTGGCACCACGTCGACGGGGCCTACGGCGCGTTCTTCCACCTGGTCGAGCCGCTTCGCCCACTGCTCGCCGGGCTGTCGCGGGCCGACTCGCTCACGCTCGACCCGCATAAAGGCCTGTTCCTGCCCTACGGCACCGGGGCGCTCTTGGTCCGCGACGGCTCGGCCCTCCGCGCCGTGCACGGGGTGCAGGCCGGCTACCTGCCCGCGGCGGCCGATCTCGAGTTCTACGACGCGGCCCAGCACGGCCCCGAGTTATCGCGGGGCTTCCCGGGGCTGCGGGTCTGGCTGACGATCAAAACCTTCGGCGCCGCCCGGCTGCGGGCCGCGATCGCCGAGAAGCGAGCGCTGGCCGCTCTTGCCGCCGAGCGGCTGGCCCGCGTGCCCGGGATCGCGCTGATTGCCCCACCGCAGCTCTCGCTGTTCGCCTTCCGCCTCGAGCCGCCCGACGTCTCGCCCGCCGCGCAGGATCTAGCGACCCGCCGGCTGCTCGAGCAGGTCAACGCACGCGGCCAGGTGATGCTGACCGGCTGCACAGTCGACGAGCGATTCCTGGCCCGTGTCTGCGTGCTGAGCTTCCGCACGCGCCGCCGGCATGTCGAAACCGCCGTCGAGCAGATCATCGAGGAGGCGACGGGCATCCTCGCCGAGGGAGTGAGATGACGCTGCGCAACTCGTTGACCGCGCGGCCGAAGTACGGGTCTAGGATGAGATGGGGGTAGTCGAATCGGCACCTCCTCGCATCTCAACCATCGGTCACACGCACATCGTACCATCATCGGTCTTGTACGGGTCCGACCGCGGCCGGAGCCGCGGACCGGAAGAAGGGATCGTTCATGAGCTCCAGGGCGAGCTGTTTGTATCCCTCGGCCAGCGGGTGGCTGGCGTCGCCATACTGCTCGCTGGGCAGCGGCGGCGGCACGGCGTGAGGGACATGCTTCTCCCGCAGCCAGGCCGCGATCGTGGCCTTGACCTGTTGATACCGCTGCCGGCTCTCCGGGGTTAGCAGGTGTTCGTTGAACGGGCCGACCAGGACGAACACACGGTTTCCTCTTTGCTGGAGGAGCTCGACCGAGCCCCGGAAGGCCTGCCATTGCAACGACGTTTCCAGATCGACCCACGGATAGTCCTGCTTGGTGATGCCGCTCTTGTACCAGGGCTGCGGCAGGTGCCGGCGGGAGTCGTCCGAGCGAGGCAACCCCCGCATGAGCGGCGCCAAGGGGTTGGCGTAGGGATGCTCCAGGGTCCAGGCGGGGATGTCGGTCCGGTCGTAGTAAGCTTGCTGCAGGTGGGTCGTCCAACTCGAGAGGGGCAGGCGCCGCTCCACCAGGATACCGAGCCGTGGAGAAATCTCCGCCTTGTATGCGGGAACGCTCGGCGCGAACTGCGGCACCAGCCGGGGGTGGTTGAACTCGTTCGCCCGGTCGTCCTGCAAGTCCGCCCGGCGCGAGCTCATCCACAGCGGGTTGCAGTGGAGCAAGACGTTCTTGCCCGAAACGCTGTCGGCGTAGAACTCGACCAGCCCGCCGAGCGCCAGCGGGTGGGCGCCGTCCAGGCCGAGGTTGGCGTATCGATCCTGACCCGCCAGCTCGTTGAGGTAATGGGACAGGGTCTCTTGCCGGGTCACGTATTCACCCCAGACGACCGAATCGCCGATCAAGACGGTGTCGTCATGGTCGGCGGCCAGCCCGGCGAAGCACCCGTAAAGCCAGTAATCGTTGCTCAGCTCGTGCGGGATCCGGTAATCGGGCTCGAGAGCGAACTTGACCGCGCGGTAGTACAGCGAGGGGGCGAAAACAAGGAGCAACGCCGCGAATAGCCCGAGGCCAAGCCACTCCCGGCCGGTCAGGCGGATGCCGTTGGAGAGCTCGATCGGCTCCGGCTCGGCCGATGGCTGGTCCGCCGTGCTGGTGTCTTGGTCTGCCATCGCTGCCCCCCCGTCTGCCTCGATCAGAACTGGAAATAGATGAACTGCTTGGTGCTCGGCTGGGCGATGATCGCCAGGTAAGCGATCATGAAGGCGGCCAGGCCCACTCGCACCGGCCCCGCGTCGATCAACCATTTGAGCGCCAGCCGGCTGGTGTAAAGGAGCTGGTACACCCAGACGGCCAGGACCAGGATCACCATCACCAGCGGGAACCGCGGGTCCGCCCAGCCGGTCGTGAAGATCCGGCTGATGATCAGCCCTGCGTCGGTCAGGCTCTGCGCCCGGAAGAAGATCCAGGTGAAGCTGACGAAGGTGAAGACCGCCAGTTGCTTGACCAGCCGGGGGACCCGTTCCTGGTAAACCTCCGTCTGCTCGAGCTCGCGGGTCAGACAGCGGCCCAGGGCGTGCAGGCCGCCCCAGATCAGGAAGGTCCAGGCGGCGCCGTGCCAGATCCCCGAAACTACCATTGTAATGAACATGTTTATGTAAGTGCGAACCGTGCCATGCCGGCTGCCGCCCAGCGGGAAGTAGAGGTAATCCTTGAACCAACTGGACAGGCTGATGTGCCAGCGGTTCCAGAAATCACCCAGGCCCGTGGCCGCGTACGGGTTGTTGAAGTTGAGGATCATCCGGAAGCCCATCAGTTGGGCGATGCCGCGCGCCATGTCCGTATAGCCGCTGAAGTCGAAGTAGATCTGCCAGCCGAATGCCACCGTCGCCAGGATCAAGGCCGGCGATTGAAACTGGACGGGGTTGCCGTAGACCGGGTCCACATACAGGGCCAGGTAGTCGGCGAGCGCCACTTTCTTGAAGAAGCCGACCAGGAAGAGCGACAGGCCGTCGGTGAGCGCCTGCCGCGTGATCTTCGGCGTTCCCTGAAGCTGCGGCAGGAGGTTGCGGGCGCGCTCGATCGGCCCGGCAACCAGTTGCGGAAAGAAGGAGACGAAGGTCAGGAAGCGGACGAAGCTGCGCTCCGTCTGGATCAACCCCCTGTAAGCGTCGATGGTGTAGCTCATCGACTGGAACGTGTGAAAGGAGATGCCGATGGGCAGGATCACCCTGGTGAAAAGGTGGTCCTCGGAAACACCCAGCAGGGAGAGCATGGCGTTGGGATATGCCGCGGGGTCCGGCAGCTTCGCGGCCAGACCGAGGTACGCGAGAAACGTGTTGAGGTTCTCGGTGATGAAGCCGGAGTATTTGAAATAGCCGAGGAACCCGAAATTGCTGACCAGGCTGATGACGAGCCAGAACGTGCGGGTCCGCCGGCTCCGTTCCATCAAGAGGACCATGAGGTAGTCGATTGCCGAGGTGCCGAAGAGCAGCAGGAGGTACCAGGGGTTCCACCACCCGTAGAACGTGTACGAGGCGATCATCAACCAGAGGTTCATCAACTGGTTGTTTCCGCGGACAAGGAGGTAGACCGGGTAGACGATCAGGAAGAAGACGAAGAAGACCCAGGTGTGGAAGAGCATGGTTGCCTCAAGAGGATGAAGGAGGAAGCGCGCGGCTTCTGATTCATCCTCCATCCTTTGCGGGCGGCGGCTTGCGCACGCAACGGAAGCCGATGGCATCGCGGGCCAGGCAAGCGTCGGAGAAGCCGGGGTTCTCACCGAGCCGGTGGGTCGACCGCAGGGCGTCCTCAGGGGATTTCCACGAGCCGCCGCGGAGGACGTATTCGTTGCCCTCGGCCGGTCCGCACGGGTTCTGCTCCGGGCTGGCCCGGTAATAGCCCGGGTCGTAGACGTCCTGGCACCACTCGGCGACGTTGCCGTGCATGTCGAAGAGGCCCCGCGGATTGGGCTTCTTCTGGCCGACGGGATGAGTTTTCTTGGCGGCGTTGCCGGCGAACCAGGCGAAGTCGGCGAGTCGCCGCGCCTCGCCGCCGAACGAGTAGTCGGAATCCGTCCCGGCCCGGCAGGCGTATTCCCATTCCGCCTCGGTCGGGAGCCGGTAGCCGTTCGCCTCGAAGTCACACGCGCCGGTGTCCTCGTTGTAGCACGGCTTGAGTCCTTCCAGGCGCGACCGGGCGTTACAGAATCGGGCTGCCTGAGGCCAGGTCACCTGCTCCACCGGCAGGTCCGCCCCCTTGAAATGGGACGGGTTGGGGAACGCTTCGATCTTGCCGAGCTTTTCGTACTCAGCCTGGGTCACCTCATGGCGATCCATCAGGAATGAGTCGATCCAAACCCTGTGGACGGGCTTTTCCTCCTCGCGACCGTGCCGGCTGCCCATTTCGAAGGAACCGGCCGGTATGAGGACTGACTCGACGCCGCTCTTGGTCGTGATCGCCGGCAGCTCGGCGACGACCTGGGGAGCGCCTGCCCGCTGACAGCTCGGAGGCGCGAGCACCGCGACGGTGAGGCAGACGGTCAACCGGCTTTTCCTCGTCATCATTTCGCCGCCCCATCCTTGACCACGACCCAACTGGGTTGCTTGCACGACTTGCCATCGTGGGTGATCGCGGCCCAGCGGTTTTTCCGGCTCGCGTCGGCCACGCACACGTTCCAGCCGGGCGCCTCGACTCCGGGGAATTCCGGCACGAGTCCCTTCAGGTTCCGGCCCTTGAACTTGGGTCCGCGCGTGAAGGTGAGGTATTTCATGTCCGGCGACCAGGTGATGTGATAGGTCTCGATGGGGTTCTTGCTCTCGACCACGTCATGGATCCTGGTCGCCTTCGGCGTTGACCCCGACAGGTCCAGGTCGGCGACCCCTGCGCAGTAGTCGCCGTGACCCCAGCAGACCTTCTTGCCATCGGGGCTGATGTTCGGCCGGCAGCCATCGAGCTTCAAGTCAAAGACCTTGTCGCCGTTGGCTTCGATGGCCAGGATCGAGTGAGAGAAACCCATACCGCCGTGCACCGTGGCCACGAACCAGTTGCCGTCCGGCGACCAGTTCAAGGTGTAGAGATGGTGCAGCTTGTGGTTGGCGTGCTCTCGCGTCTGGCCGGTCTTGAGGTCGAAGACGTACAGTCCCTTGGTCGCGGCATCGTGGAAGGTGAACTTCTCGAACTCGCCCTTCGAGTAGGCGATGTGGGTCCCGTCGGGGCCCCAGCACGGCTCGCGGCCGTTGCCGGCGATCTTGGTGCGGCCCGTGCCGTCGCTGTTCATGTAGTAGATGTTGCGGACCCTGGCATCCCCCCTGCCCTCGTCAGCCACGAAACAGATCTTGGTGCCGTCGGGCGACGGCTTGGGATAAAGCTCATCCAGGTCCGACGTGTTCGTCAAGTTGACAGGGTTGGAGCCGTCGGCGTTGCACAGGTAGAGCTCCCAGTTGCCGTCGCGGTTCGTCTCATAGACGATCTTGTGCCGGTATTCCTTGAGTTCGGCCAGCAGGTCGCTGGACTCGGCCGTCTCGTCGCCGGCACGCGCCTCCGCCGTGCAGCCGAGGAGCGCGGCTCCGGCCATCGCCAAGACGGCCGATCCCAGTGCCGTGATCAATCGATTCATGGTGTCTCCTTCTCCGTGCACTCATCTCGACAACAGATTCTCTGGTTGGAACTACATTAACCCGACGCGCCAGCGAGGGATCCTCCTGCAGGAGGGGGCTCCGTCCCCCGATTCTGTGGTTGCGGCTTCACCGCGTCAGGAACAAAAAACAGCTAATTTCAGAGACTCCTCGCTCAACACCACCGCCCGGGCCCCCTCACCCGGCCTTCGGCCGACGTCTCCCCGGGGGGGCGAGGTAGTAAAGACGAAAGGCCTGCGGCGTCCCGACCTTGCGTCGCGAAGGAGTTGACCGGTCGCCCTCGCCCCTTTTGGGGAGAGGGATGGGGTGAGGGGGCGAACGGCCTGGTGATCGCGGTTTCGCTCCGCCAAACCAGGTGGTGATCAGCGAGAAGTCTCTAATTTTATCATTCATCCTTCCGAATGGTGCCAGTCCGGGAGTAAACACGACCCTTCGCTGGTGATCGGGACGAACTGCTCGTCGTCGCCGTCCAGTTTTTTCAGGCAGATCCGCCACGGGCCTTCCGGCGCGGGTGCCCGGCAAAACAGAATCATGGTCCCGTCGGGTGAGAAGCGGGCGTCGTGCTGAAGGTCGGCGCCGAAGGTCAACTGTTCCCGGTTCTTGCCGTCCACATCGACGATGTGGATGTGACCCTGGACCGTCTGGCAGAGGACCTTCTTGCCGTCCTTCGACCATTGCGGCGTGCAGCATGCCTCGCCGGTCTTGAGCCGCTCGTTCTCCTTGCCGTCCAGGCTGAGCATGAAGATGTCGATGTTCCCCAGGTGCCGGCTGGCGACGGCGAATTGCTTGCCGTCCGGAGCGAAGGCCGGTACTCCGCAGCGCTCCCATTCCTTGGGGGTGACGCGTCGCTCCTTGCCGGAAGCGAGGTCCCGGATATGGGTTTGGTTGTCCTGGATGAAGATGATCGACTTGCCGTCCGGCGCCCAGCTCCCCTGAGAACCTTTGGTGACGAGTTTCGGCTCGGATCCGTCGCGGTTCATCAACCAGATTTCCGGAAAGCCGCCGCGCAGCGTGGTGTACAGGATCGTCGCTCCGTCGGGCGAGAATCGCGGATCGGCATCGGGAAGAGCGCCTTGGGTGAGCTGTTTCGCACCCTTGCCGCTGGCGTGCATGCTCCAGATTTTCATGGCGCCGCCGCGATCGCTGACGAAGACGATCGTGCCCTTGAGGCTCGACAGGTCGATCTTGTCCGAGCCGGGCGCTGGACTGAGCGATGGCGCGCGCACTGCACGAACCTGGTCACGCGCGTCGTTCACCCGAACGGGAGTGATCTGAGGACGGGTGGCGACCACGGCGGGTTTGTCGCCGGTATCGGCCTTCCGCGCTCGCCGGAAGCCGTAGCTGTCGGCGCCGAAGCAGGCGTCGGAATACACCGGAAATTCCTTGTGCCGGTACGCCGACCGGAGCTGTAGGGCGGTGCAGTCCCAGGCGCCGCCGCGCAGCACGCGCATCTTGCCCGTGACCGGACCGTGCGGGTTTTCACCCGGACTCTCCTCGAAGTAGTTCTCGCCGTACCAGTCGTGGCACCACTGCCAGACGTTGCCATGCATCTCGTGAAGGCCCCAGACGTTGGGCTGCTTCTGGCCCACTGGCCTGGGCTTGCCTTGCGAGTGTGGCTTGAACCAGGCGTATCGCGGCAGCTCGGTCTCGGCGTCACCGAAACAATACTTGGCGGTACTGCCGGCGCGACAGGCGTATTCCCATTCCGCCTCGGTGGGGAGACGGTAGCCGTTGGCGTCGAAGTTGCATTCCCACGTATCCAGGTCGTAAGCGGGCGTCAGACCTTCCATCTCCGAACACGTGTTGCAGAAGCGGACGGCATCGGTCCACTGTGTTTTCTCGACCGGGTTCTTCTTGCCTTTCTGCTTCGAGGGATTGACGCCCATGACCTTTTCATAGAGTTCCTGCGTCACCGGATACGTGTCGAGGTAAAACGAGCTGACCGAAACGGTGTGCGGAGTTTCGTCCGGGCGTCCGGCGCCGTCGCCCATGGTGAACGTGCCTGCCGGGATCAACACCATGTCGCCGGCGACTCCGAGGATCGCCGGCGAGCCCGAGTCGCTCGTGCCGCACCCGGCAACGATGGCACCGACCAACACCAGCACCACCAGCACACCACGAGACATCACTGATCCTTTCTCCGCTCTAACCCAATCCAAAATCCAAAATCGAGAATCCAAAATGGATCAGTGCCGCGCCCCCTCATGGTTGGCGGGGTTGCGCAGTGCTTCCTGTGTCCGTGCGCGGATCTCCGAGGCGATGGGCGCCACTCGCGGGTCCAGGGCGATCTGGATTCCCGCCCGCTGCCGCAGGGTCTTCACCACCCAGCGGCATTCGCCCGACAGCTCGTCCTGGTTGTCGCCGATCTCCACGAGGGCCCGGGCATACGCCTTGCATCGCTTCAGCGCGTCGGGACCATCGTCGTCCAGCACCTGGCTGCGGAAGTCCTCGTTCATCCGCGCGACGTGCTCAGGCGTCTTGATCTTGTCGGCGCGGGCCGCCACCCGATGATCGATCTCCCGGGTGAGCGCGTCCATCTCGGCGATGAACGTGGCCAGCTCCGGATGCGACTGCTTCTGCTCGGCGAGGTACTGCCGCATCTTCTTGCCGAACTCGACGTAGTGCGTGATCCGGCCGCGGATGTGCTTGACGAACGTCAGCCCACCGTCGAGGGCCCCTTCGACCTCGGCACGTTTTTCTTTCTGCTTTTTCTTTTCGTAGATGGGTGTGAGTGTGTCGCGCACCTCGCAGGTCGCCATGCCCTTGTACTCCGATTTCTGCCCTTCGATGTCGAGGATATGCTGGCACGGGCCGACTCCCAGTGTGTTGCGCATCACGTCCACCACCGTGTAAGCATCCAGCGGCGTCCGCGAAACCCGGTTGATGGGGTAGACGACCACGGGCCCTTGGAGCTGGAGCACCCTCTTCTTGAGGGGCTGCAAGTAGCCTCGCCGGTCGGGGTCGGACCAGCACGGGTACGCATAGCTTCCCAGCACGGTGTTCCAGCGGTTCCGGTCCCGACCGATCTGCTCGTCGCCGCTGCCGAGCCAGGAAGGCTTGATGTACTTGGCGTTCTTCTGCTCTTGCAGGAGCATTTCCCAACTGTCGGTCAGGTCGTTGGACCGGGTGAAATCGACGCGCCACTGGGCCGGGAACGGCATCTTCCAGTCGAGGGGGATGACCTTGCCGGTGTCGGCGGGCAAGAGCTCGCGGGTGTGCCAGATCTTGGGGGCTTCCAAGAGCGCCACCCAGACCTTTTTGCCCTCGAAGGCGATCTCGGACCCGGTGAGGATGCGCCGGGCGCCGTCGCCGGACAGTGTGACCGTGACGTCCTGCTGGCGGTTCTCGAAGACGCACATGGCGATGGTGTCGCCTTGGCCGGTCATGTGCAGCACGAAATTCTCGCTCGGCAGCTCGACCGCGTCCAGGGGCAGCCGAGTGGCGTCGATCGTGATGTCGTCGGCGAAGAAATCCGGCAGGACGCCGAAGCGACCCGGGCATTCGACGCGCAGCTTGCCCGCCCCGATCCCCGGCTCCGCCTGAACGGAGACATCGCCGCGCTTGACCCGAAACCGACCGGCGACCTCGGCGCCTGTCGCGGTCCTGAAAGTCGCTTCCAGGCACGCGCTCCCCCTGGAGTTCTCGACGAGTGCCATGCGTTCCAGACGTGCGGCTGGTTCACCCGCGGCCGTCAGCAACCGCAACCGCAGCCGGGCCACCGCGCCGCCGGGCTTCACCGCGTGGACTTCCACGGCGGAATCCTGCTTGCGCAGCACGGCGATGATCCGGCCGTTGTTCAGGACGGCGTCGCCCTTGAAGGAGCCGGCGGTCTCCCCCAAAGCTATGGGGGTCCAGTCGTCCTTGCCCGTCAGGGCCGCTGGCGGCAGGGCTTCCGCGGACGGCCGGTTCGTGTCCCAGACTGTGATGCCGGCCCTGGGCTTGGCCGGGGACGCTTCTTGCGCCGCCTCGGCGCCCCACGCCGCACCCGCCCACGACAACGGCAGCAGAAATGCGGCACTGAGGAGAATTCCGAGCTGACGCATGAAACACCCCTTGCTCAAAGTCGCTTCAAGGAACATCGGTTCGTCCGCTGTGCCATACCCTGGTCGTTCCCGGAGGAACGCGTCCCGGGACTGGCTCTCGACTGCGATGGATCGATCTTACTCCAACGGAGGATGGCTGCCATAGCTCTCTCCACGTGCTGCTCGATCCAGTCAGCGGGAGGAAGCTCGCTCAGGATGACGATGTCCGGTTCGCGTCCGAGGATCGCGGCGCGTTGCGCGGCCCACGTCCGGGGGCTGCGGAAGAGCCCGCCGCCCCACTGGACGTTCCAGTGAAGCACGCTCACTTCGGGATCGTCGGTGCGGCCATCCCTCACCGCGCCGGCACCGAGCATCGACACAACGACCCAGGTGGTACCGACGGCGCCCATGAGAGTGAGAGCGAACCGCGCTCGGGGCAGCGCACCGCCAAGTTGCGCCAGATCCAAAGCAACCGCCGCCAGTCCCGCCGGCAACACGGGAAGATACATCAAGATCGCCATCGGCACCGAGCGATCGCGGATCACTTGGCCAGCCAAGCCGAGGACGATGATCGCCGCCAGAAGCACAGCGCCCACGCGACTGAGACGCCTGGCGAGCCGGCGGCCGGATGATTGGCCTTTTCGCTTTTCACCCATTGAATTATGGCGTCGGGAGCCTAAAGAGTTCCTTGCCGTCTGTGTCACGAATGGCGAAAGAAGCCGAACCGGCCGGTGTCACACCCAAATCGAGGACCGGCTTCCCACCTGAGGACATGAACGCCAGCCCCGCGATCCCGTCGGGGCTGGGGGCCAGTGATAGACCAGAATCGCGTTTGAGGTCTTTGAGGGTGATCCCCATCCCTCTTTCGTTGCCGGCATCCATGACAAGCTCATCCCTCCCATCCCGGCCGCTCAGCCAGACGAAGGGGTTGTGGCTGTTCGCGAGCCCCAGCGCCATCCTCGGCTGCCCAGACTCATCGAGGAATTCAATGACACCATTGCCCTTCTCTCGGATGCTTGAGCCTATTCGTATCAATCCCCGACCGTGCTCGTCGAGCACCCATAGGTTCTTGGCCCGGATTTCGCTTGGCACTTGATTCCGCCGAGCCGCGAATGCGGTCAGGGCGACGGCCAGAGCCAGAACGGCGGCGATCCCAGTCCACCTCCATCGGCGGCATTGCCTCTCCAAGCGTTCGAGACGCTCAGCCACCACCTCAATCGAGAGCTTATCCATCATGTCCTCCGGAGCAGGGAGTCGGGGCGGATCCAGATTTCTGCCTTTTTCTTGCCTCGCGAGGTCAATCAACGCCAATCCGTACGTCAACACCCATCTATCGATCACGCTTGCCACTCTATGTCCCATCCGCTCTCACGTTGGCGGGAAATCGCTCTGCGATTGGCCCTCCGATGATCCTGCCCTGTTGACGGATTGGGACCATGGCTCACCCTGAAATTGAGCACGTCATTCACACGAATTGGTTCCGTGTCTGCGCCGGAACAGCTCAGCGATCCCTGCGCCAATGATCGGCAGGGCGAGAAAAAAGGGGATTGCCATGAGCATGTAGTCGCCGAAAGGCCCCTTGAGGTCGAACACCCAGACGATCGTTGCAACCGGGATCGGAATAAACCAGGAGAATAGCGCCACAAGGCAACCGATCATGCAACCACGCGTGGCATAACCACTACCTGCTCTATCCTCTGGCAAGTCAGGACCCTCTGTCGGGTCTCGTTTCAGAAAACCGGGCAGTTGCATGACTCTGGCGACCGACCCAAGTGGAAACGCTGGGCGATGAAGAAAGGGGTCAGCGATGAAGAAAGGGTGAGGAGCCGTTCTTCACATCCCGACCTGCAATACACCCTCGGCGAGGCGAAACTGATGGTAAACGTGGTTTCGATCGGGCAGCCTCGCGACGGCGACGACCGTGCATGCGACGTGATCCTTGAAGACGGTTCGGGGGACGACTCCGTAAGCAGCGGCGGCGAGCGACAAACATGCACTGGTTCCGCGACGGTCGTGTATCGGCGCCTGGATTACGATTCTGAGATCACGATCCGGAAGATCGATCCACGATGAGCGGTGAAACAGAGATCAGGCATTACACCCGGTGTTTGGGTCTCAGTCCTCTTCGTGGTACCACCATCCTCCTCCCAGGTCTACTGCCAAGTCATCTCGCGGGAGTCCTTCCCATTAGCGGAAGATCGTTCCGGCAGGTGTTAGGGCTTCGTCTCAACGTACCGTGGTTGCTGGATGTGAATCACAGCTCTATGCCTTGGCCGCCGAAGTCTGCGCCTGGAGTCTCAACGTACCGTGGTTGCTGGATGTGAATCACGGTTACGGTAAAGGACTTTCCCTTGACAGATACGCCAGGATACATCAGTACGCTCAGTTTTTCTTCGGATGTTTGATCCTTGTTCACCCTCACCAGATAGGGTTGGCCTGTAACAAAGTCTCTCTCGGCCGGCGGCGTAGACCCCCGGGACCGATCGAGAGCGGTGTACTCGACCTCGATCTCGGCTTGACCATCCTGGTCGGTGACGCCGCGAAACCAGGGGTCTTGCTCCCAAGTCTGACGCTTGTGGTCGTCCCTTAACGATACCTGCGCACCCGCGACAGGTTTTCCCGAGGCGGAATCGACCACTCGTAGACGAACAGGCTGCGAGGTGGTTCTCACGGGATCACCAATACAGCCAACGGCAAAGAGGCTGCAGATCAGACACCAAAACACGTGACTCAATCTTCGGACCGACATGGCATAAACTCCGTATCTATCTGTGACATGGCCAAGCCCTTGAAGGATTTGACTGGAACAAGTCGTCTCTAGTCGAGCCTTTACACTCCCGGTTTGACGTAAGTCCCGAAACGACGGATCAAAGATCGCGACTCCGAACCCGATGTTGACCCTTTGCACTCCTTCGTCATGTTCACGCCGCCTTGTTCTTCGCCGCCGGGGTCGTGCCCGGGACCTCTTTGAAGCTGTCGAAGCTCTGGCGGAACTTGGGAACCAGCTCGTCGAACCGTTTGGATTCGACGGTGTATTTGACCTCGTAGTCGAACCGGCCGCCGCGGAACCGCCGCTCGATGACCGTCATCGAGAACGGGCCCCGGCTGGTGCGCACCACGGTTTCGAGCGCAGGCGCCTTGCCCTGCTCGATGACCTTGCACGAGATGATCTCACAATGGGGGTCCTCGTTGCGGAGCTGGTCAGGGAGCTGCTTGACCAGTTCCTGGAGGTCGACGTTGCGATGAGGATGCGCCAGGACCAGGAGGTTATCCGACCAGACGCCATGGGGTGGTCCATTCGCAAACAAGAGCGCCACCTCGCTGGGAGCGAGCACGGGCCCCCAGCCCTCGGGCAGGTCGAGCGCGAACTTGTACTCGCGCTGAATCCACCGGTTCGACGCCTTCGCCAGCAGGTCGGCGCCCGTGTTGGGGGCTGTGAAGGCGGTCGCGACGATCAGTGCATCAAAGGCCGGGCGAACCTTGGCGTAAACCGAATCCTCGACGTTGAGGATGAACGTGTAGAGCTGGCGGTTGGCGATCATGCGCACGCTCACCTCGCGCCAGAACCCCCCTGCGTCCGGATGAAACTCCCAGACCGTCTCGAGCCGCTCGCCGCGGGCGTCCTTGATCAACCGATTCGTGGCGAGCTTGCCACTGGGCCGGCCGTTTTTCTTGGCGTTCGTGTCGATCCGGGTGCGATATTCATCCAGGCTCTCGGGCGCCAGGGCCAGCTCGCACGCCGCGACGCCGGGACGGTCGAAGTCCTGCTGGGGAATGATCGCCACGAAGATCCGATCCTCCTCCTCGTGCACCGCGATCGGCCAGGCCTTGGGTATCCGCGTCGTCACACCGTACTTGGGCGCCTCGAACGGCTCGGTCGGTGTCAGATCCGGCGCGGGATCCGCGGCGGCCGCCATCGTCGTCAGGAGCAGCATTGCTATGTTCATGGATCGTCCTTCCATCCCGGTTAGAGACGGGTCCGGCTCAGATGCAAATCACAACGCGCCCATGAGCTCGACGACGTTGCGGGCGATGTCGAGTGCCAGGTGAGCATCGTCCTCGTCGGCGCTCTCGCCGCGATGGATGATCCCGTTGCGTTTATTGTAGCTCTTCGACAGCCTTTGCCAGAGATCGTCGGGTTCTCGGAACAAAGATCGACCGCTGACGAGGAACAACGCAGCACTCATCTTATTCCGAGAACATCAGGCGAAAGCGGTCACGGAAGCCCTGGCTCTTGGCATATGCGTAGAGCTCGTCCACGTAGTGATCCTCGACGTTCGACGCGGTTAGCCCGGTCGGGAACGAAATGTAGGCGATTACCTGGGAGCCGGCGTCAAATAGGTCGGCGCGGACCTGGCCGCGAGCACTCAAGAAGGTTCCGAGGTACTTCCCATAGTAGGGACCGATCTCCTCCTCGTATTCCTTGTCCTGAATAAGCTGTATTTGCGCCTCCCGAAGGGTTTCCATTGGTGCCTCTCGAAGGGTTTCATTGGCCAACTTCGCGCGGACAGATCCTTCCTCAGTTTATGCCGGCGGCGTCCGAATCACCAGCCGACTTCGCCTATTGAGCGTCAGGTTAATAGGTTCCGCTTGATTTTCAGGTACGCAAACCGGCGGCTAGCGCCGTACCGCTGACGAGAACGCTCCGCCGCCGTCACCGGTAAGATCGATGTGCGAGGGTTGGCGGAATCGGAGGCCGCATGATATCTGAGCGGCACGGCGCTAGCCGCCGGTGTTTGGCTTCCGGCACGCGGGGGGGATCCCTGTGAATTCATTAACCTGACGCTCAATAAAAGCGCCGCCCGACGGCATGAGCGACTTCAGTGCGACTTCCGGGTGAGTCCACCTGCGTCTAGATGACCAGCCGGCCGAGGGTTCTCCACCGAGCCGCGAAGATCGGACAGGGGCGGATTATCCGCGAGGGAGCGCCACGACATCGTCGGTCAAGTCCTTCTCAAGTAGGAGCTCTCGTGGACTTCCATCGTCAGACCGAACAAACCCTCGATTTGGGCCCGCACGGACTGGATATCGGCCTCCTTAAACCCATAAAGATCACTCATGGTCATAATGACTCTCTTCGAAATCCCTTACAAATCACGTATATAATCAGCCGCATACGACCGGACGTGCTTGCCGTTGAGCACGTGAAACGTGCGCAGCCGCTCGAGGAGCTGGCCGCCGAAGCGTTTGAGCGGCAGGTGTACAATCTTTTTGCCGAACCTGCGGGCCAGCCGGCGCCAGGAGCCGGGCGGGATCCTGGGACTGACGACCGCGACGTGGCGGTCGGTGCTGTGCAAGAACGCCGCGGCGAGCAGCCGTTCCTCGAGCGTGTCGGTGAAGTCGAGCCGCTTGTCGACCCACACGTCGGGGATCGAGCGCGGTGGGAAGATGAAGAGAGCACCGCCGTACTGGGCCTGGGCGATTCCCGGTCCGACCAGGTTTTTCATGGGATCCGTGGCGTAAAAGGCCAGCGTTGATTCCTCGGCGTGCTCGGCGTACCAGGTGGTGCGATTGATGTAGACCTCGGGGTCGGCGGGGACCTCGAAGAGAAAGACCACGACCTCGATCGAGCCCCGGGATGGCGGCACGACCTTGACGTACAGGTCGCCGGTGTGCCAGTTCCGCAGTGTCTCACGGATGTCGATGCCGTCGCGGACGCTCGTCGTGAACTTCTCGGTGCGGGCCAGGTCGGCGCCCAGGATCGCCCTGGCCTGGTCGCGCACGTGGCGATGAAAGCTCTCGATCCGGTCGTCCTCCGGCGGATACGAGCACATTCCAAAAGGGTCCCATCGCTGTCGCCAACGTTTCTGCTCTTCCTTCTGCGGCCTGGGCCGCAGCTCGCAGGTACGCCACGAGAGCGCCTGCCCCGGCAGCCGGCTCACCATCGGCCCCATGCCCCAGACCGGCAGCTCCGCCTGGTTGATCCCCATCCGCGCCAGCTCCGGAAGATCGAAGCCCGGCTCCTCGGTAAGATCGCCGGAGTCGGCGGCAGTGGCGGGATAGGAACGCGCCGTCTCGGCCAGTGCCAGCGCGAAGTCATCGCCGGCCGTCTGCTTGGCCGCCACGACCAGCGAATACAGGTCGGGCGTGAGCCGCCGGTCGAGCAGCGACAGGTTGCGGACGTAGCGGAAATAGATCGACAGCAGTTGCGGCGTGATCCGCTGCGCGGCCTTGGGATGTTTCGACCTGAGCCGCTCGCGCGCATCGAGCACCATCTCCTTGACACCGTCGACCGATAGGTTGTCGTCGGGCGTCAGCTCGCGTCGGCCCCGCTCGTACAGGTTGGTGATATACGGCAGCTCACCCAGCACGAAGATCAAGGTCCGGGGATCGACGGCGTAGGTGACCATCGGCGCAAAGAACGACTCGGGCTCAGGCGGCCGGAGCGAACGGTGAAACGCGTCGCGGATCCAGGGCCAGTCGAGGATCGAGCAGACCAGCAGGATTGAACGATACCGCGTTTCCAGCTCCCGGAGGCGAGCCGCCATCCAGGCGATGCGGTCGACGTTCTGGCCCGGCAAGGGGGGCGGGACCGCCGCCAGGAGTGCCGCCGCGAACCGCTCGGGCTTGACTCGCTTGAGCGCATAAGGGTCGGGGAAAGCGCCTGTGACCGGCAGGAACCGCGGCGTCTCCATGTCGATGAATTCGCGCGCGATCCGCTCACGCCGTGCTGTTCGCAGCGCGGCGATCACCCCTTGGCAGGGATCGATCGGCACGAAGCTGAAACCGGGTTCGGCGTCGGCCTCTGCCTCGGCGTCGGCCGTCTCCGCATCCACCTGCACGACGACCGATATCCTGGGAAGCTGTTCGATGGCCGCCTCGACCTGCTCCTGAAACGAAGGCGGAAGCGGCACCGCCACGCAGTCATAAGGCCGGCTCAGCAATTCCTCGCGGACCTGGATGGCAAAATCCCCCGAGCCGTGGATGATCGGCAGGACCCTGATTCCAGGGCTGATCGCCAGGAAGTCGTCGGCGTTCGCGCGGGGGACGCTCATCGGTCGCTCTGAACTCCTGCGTTCCAGCCTTGAGTGTTTCGTCCGTCTCATGGTTAGTGTAGCGTCGTATTCCCACGAGAGCGACAGCTTTCGATCCGGTCCGTCCCCGGTGGATTTTCTTCCAGCATCGCGGCCCGCACGATCCCGCGAAGCTGCATGACCAGCCTCCGACCCACCGGAACGATCGGCTCGACCCTAACGCTCGAGAAAAAAAACCGCATGAGCCTCTGGACTCGCCTGGCTCATCGTGCACAATCATCTGAGGGTCGTGATTTTGTCAAACAAGAGACTGCCATCTTGATCCTGGCGTCCTCGTGCCGCCGTGCCACCCGGCCTAGGGCGAGGGCGCGAAACCGCTGTTGCCTCCCCGATGTTGCCCGAAACGAAGTTTGTTCGGCTGGGCGCGCCGATCGTGCTGGCTCACGGTCTATTCGGGTTTGCACGGATCGGTGTCGGGCGGTTGACGATCACCTCGTATTTCCGGGGAATTCCCGAGGTCCTGCGCAGGCACGGCAACCGGGTGCTCGTGACCCGAGTGCCGTCGATCGCGGGGGTCGAGGACCGGGCCCGGCGGCTTGGCGACCAGATCCTCCGCGCCTTTCCCGATGAGCCGGTTCACTTGATCGGGCACAGCATGGGGGGGCTGGATGCGCGTCGGCTGCTGACCGATCCATCATGGCGAACACGAGTCCTGAGCCTGACGACGGTCGGGACGCCACACCTCGGGACGGCCCTGGCCGACTTTGCCAAGCTCAGGGCCGGCCGCGTCTTCCGGCTTCTGGCCGCGCTCGGGATCGATCCGCAGGGCTGCTTCGACGTGACCCGCCGCGCCGCGCGCCGGTCTCACCGCGGCCAGGCCGTTCCCGCCGGCATCCCCTGCTTCTGCGTGGCGGGCGACCCCGCGACCGAGACCGTGTGCTGGCCCCTTCAGCGCACGCATGCCGCACTTTGTGAGCTGGAAGGGCCGAACGACGGCCTGGTGCCGGTCGACTCCGCGCTCGCGTTCGGCACTCCCTTGCCCCCGTGGCCTCTCGACCACCTCAGGCAGATGAACTGGCTCGCACCCGGGGAAACCGACCCGCTCGTCCCGCCCCCCATCGAGCTCTACGCGCAAGTCGTCAGCCATCTCGCGTCACTGGGGTTCGACGGGGGCGGCGACCCTGAGGACCGCGAAGAAAAGGCGAACGGCGACTAAGGCGAGTGGCAGGTCGAATGATCCCCGTAGCCGAAGTCGCCAGACTTCGGGTCGGAACTCTGGCGAGTTCCGCTACGGGTATGGCATTTTCTGCCGCTCGACTAAGGCCGTGAATCCGCTGAATTGATCAACTGATTCCCCTTAGTGACCAGGTCCCCGCCGTCACTCGTTCTCCTGCCTCTTGTTCTCGGTCCGTCGATCGGTTGAACTGAAGCTCAGCGACGCACCCTCCCACCCTGACGATTCGGGAGCCGACCCATGTTGCCCGTCGACCGCGATTGGACCCGCCGCGAGATCCTCCGGATCACCGCGTCCGCCAGCCTGGCTTCGGCCCTGAACGCTCCGCCTGCCCGCGCTCATGACGCCGACCCCGCCGATCCCGACCGCATTCGTCGCGAGAACGAGCTGCCGGGCACGCGCGACTGGATGACGACCAACGTCCGCATCGATCCCAAGACGAAGTACCGCAACCCCTGGATCGAGGGTTTCGTGTCGAGGACGAGCGTCCGGCCCGGGGAAACGATCACCATTCACGTCAGCACCAATCCGCCGTCCCCGTTCCTGATCGAGTTTTATCGATTGGGTTTTTACCAGGGCCACGGAGGACGGCTCATGAAGCAGACCGGACCGTTCAAGGGGACGGTTCAGCCCGATCCACCCATCGGCCCCAAGCGACTGCGCGAATGCGCCTGGGCCCCCGCTACCTCGCTCACGATCCCGGCCGATTGGACCAGCGGCGTCTACCTGGGCAAGCTCACGGCCGAGCGCGAGCGACTGCAAAGCTATGTCGTCTTCGTCGTCCGCGACGACCGAAAGGCCGACTTCCTCTTCCAGGTCTCCGACACAACCTGGAACGCGTATAACCGCTGGCCCAGCCAGTTCGCGCTCTACGACGACGGCAAGAAGGAGTGGTACTGGGGCCCGAACGTGCAGACCAGCTTCGACCGGCCCTACGGCAAGTATTGCCAGATTCTTGACGCACCCCTCTCGGTCGGCTCGGGCGAGTTCCTGCTCTGGGAGTTCCCCCTGGCCTACTGGATGGAACAGCACGGCTACGATTTAACCTACATCTCGAACCTCGACACCCACGCCGACCCCGCTGGTCTGCGCCGGGGCAAGGGTTGGCTGTCGGTCGGCCACGATGAATACTGGTCGTTATCGATGTTCCAGACCATGCTCAAAATGGTTTCCGAAGGCTTGAACCTGGCGTTTCTCTCGGGCAACAGCATCTGCGGCGTCATCGACTTGAGCGCCGCGAGCGACGGCCGGCCCAACCGGATCATCGAGCGGGTCGGCCGGTTTGGCTCGCCTCGGAAGGAAGAGATCGACAAGGGTTTTCCGGAAGAGGCCCTCTTCACCAAGAACGGCCCTAATGAATCGACCCTGATGGGCGCGCAGAGCACCTATCCGGTGACCGGCGGCGGCGACTGGACCTGCCGCAAGCCCGGCCACTGGTTGTTCGCGGGCACGGGCATGAAGGAAGGCGATGGAATCCCCGGGCTGGTCGGCTGGGAGTGGCACGGCGAGCCGGCGCCAATCCCCGGACTGGAGGTCCTCGCCAGCGGAAAAACGCAAAGCCCTCGCGCCGAGGGTATCTATACCGCGACGATTTATCCCGGACCGAAGCACAATTTTGTGTTCAACGCAGCCACCATCTGGTGGGCGGACGGTCTCTCCGAGCCCCCAGGCTACATCCGCCCGGCGGTCTATACTCTGCCCAAGGGACCCGACCGCCGCGTGCAGCAGATCACCCGGAACTTGCTCGACCGGATGCGCGGGTCTTATTGAGCGTCAGGTTAATGAATTCACAGGGATCCCCCCCGCGTGCCGGAAGCCAAACACCGGCGGCTAGCGCCGTGCCGCTCAGATATCATGCGGCCTCCGATTCCGCCAACCCTCGCACATCGATCTT
>JBIOJM010000057.1:0-38888 GCA_044450785.1 Isosphaerales bacterium | reverse complement strand
GCGGGGAACAGAGCGGGGGGGTCAAAGTCGAGCCATTCGGCAACGTTCGCAAGGACGAGCGGGCGGGGCAGGCGACGGTTCAAGAGGTGATGGAGCCGCTCGTGGATGTCTTCGAGGAGCCGGACCATTTGCTGGTCGTGGCTGAGCTGCCTGGTATCGGTCCCGACGACGTGAAGCTGGAGCTGAGCGACGACGTCCTGATCATCGCGGCTGAGAAGAAGACGAAGAAATACCGCAAGGAAGTGTTGCTCCCGGCGAGCTTCGCGCCCGGGTCGATGTCTCACACGTGCCGAAACGGCGTGCTGGAAGTCAAGCTGGCACGGTAGGTCCTTCGGTCGGATATGAGCCAGGTCGCCCGATGGAGCCGGATTCCACGGGGCCTTGCCTGGAGGGGGCTTCGTCCTCCCACTCCAGGTCGCGGGACCGAGCCGGCTCCCACGACTTGCCGTGTCATCGTGTCAGGGGAGAGATTCATGGCCACGGCGGAAGAGACCGCTCTGAAGCTCAAGGTTACGGAGGCCCTGCCCAAGGATCTGGGCCGGGGGCTGGCTCGGCTCGACCCGGCCGACCTGGCCCGCTTGGGGGTCGGAGTCGGAGACGTCCTGATCGTTCGTGGCAAGCGCCCGACGGTCGTCAAGGCGATGCCATCCTACAAGGAACATCGGGGCCAGTCGCAGGTGCAGGTCGATGGCGTGACCCGCGAAAACGCCGGCGCGGCCCTCGATCAGACGATCGAGGTGGTGAAAGCCAATGCCCGGGCGGCCCAGCGCGTCGTGTTGGAACCGCTGGGGATCCTGCCCGGCGAACGCGACCTGAAATATATCGGCAGCTTGTTCGATGGCCTGCCGGTGATGTCGGGGGACCGGGTCCGGGCTCAACTCTTCGGAACTCGATCGGCCGACTTCAAGGTCGTCTCCACCATCCCCTCGGGCGCGGTCGTCATGAATCCGACCACGGAGCTGGATGTCGTTCGCTCCAATCGCGGTAAGTCAGCGCCGGAGTCGGAGCGGGAATCCGCGCGGCCGTTGTCTTACGAGGAGATCGGCGGCCTCAAGCGCGAGCTGCACCGGATTCGCGAGATCGTGGAGCTGCCGCTGCGTTATCCGGAGGTCTTCCAGCGGCTGGGCATCGACCCGCCCAAGGGCGTGTTGCTGCACGGTCCGCCCGGCTGTGGCAAGACCTTGATCGCCCGGGCGGTGGCGCATGAGACGGAGGCCAAGTTCTTCGCCGTCAACGGTCCGGAGATCATCCACAAGTTCTACGGCGAGAGCGAGGCCCATCTTCGCAAGATCTTCGAAGAAGCCGCGCGGCAGGCCCCCAGCATCATCTTCCTCGACGAGATCGACGCCATCGCGCCGCCACGTGAGCGGGTCGTCGGCGACGTCGAGAAACGGGTGGTGGCGCAGTTGCTCGCCCTGATGGATGGGCTCGATCGCCGCCGCAACGTGATCGTGCTCGCGGCGACCAACCTGCCGAATGCACTCGATCCGGCGCTCCGGCGTCCCGGGCGGTTCGACCGCGAGATCGCCATCTCGATCCCCGACCGGGAGGGCCGGGGGGAGATCCTCGTAATCCACAGCCGGGGGATGCCCCTGGCGGCCGACGTCGATCTGGCCCGCCTCGCCGCGATCACGCACGGATTCGTCGGCGCCGATCTCGAGGCCCTCTGCCGCGAGGCGGCCATGCTCTGCCTGCGCCGGCTGATGCCGGCGATCGACTTTTCATCTGGCCAAATCCCCTATGAGACCTTGAAGACGCTGGAAGTCCGCATGGCCGACTTCGAGGGCGCCCTGTGCGAGGTCGAGCCGTCGGCGATTCGCGAGGTATTCGTCGAGATCCCGAACGTGGGCTGGGAGGACGTCGGCGGGTTGGAGGAGATCAAGAAACGGCTCATCGAGTCGGTGGAGTGGCCACTGCTCCACGCCGAGGTTTTCGCCCGCGCGGGCGTCCGGCCCCCCAAGGGGATCTTGTTGACCGGTCCCCCGGGCTGCGGCAAGACGCTCCTGGCCAAGGCCGTCGCCAGCCAGACCCAGGTCAACTTCATCTCGGTCAAGGGGCCGGCGCTCCTGTCGAAGTGGGTCGGCGAGTCCGAGCGCGGCGTGCGCGACGTCTTTCGCAAGGCCAAGCAGGCAGCGCCCTGCATCGTTTTCTTCGACGAGATCGACACCCTGGTCCCGACCCGGGGCGGCGGTGACTCCCAGGTGACCGAACGGGTCATCGGCCAGTTCCTCGCCGAGATCGACGGCGTCGAGGAGCTCAACGGCGTCTTGATCCTCGGGGCCACCAACCGCCCCGACATCCTCGACCCGGCCTTGCTGCGACCGGGCCGCTTCGACCTGCACCTGGAAATCCCCTTGCCCGATCTCGAGGGCCGAAAGGAAATATTCCGTATTGGTCTGCGCGGCAAGCCCCTGGCCCAAGACATCTCGATCGACGCGCTCGCCGGCCAGACCGAGGGTTTCAACGGCGCCGAGATCCAGGCGATTTGCACGCGCGCGGCCTGGTCCGCGATCCGCGAGGCGCTCTCAAACCAGGAAATCCGCAACGGCGCACCGGAGGTCCGCCTCACCGCGGAGCACCTGCAGTCCGCGCTCGACGAGCTGGGCGACCCTTATTCGAAGAAATGAAGATCGGGACTCCGTGAGAGCCCCCAGTCCATCCCAGCCGGTGGACAGCGACGCCCGCCATACCAAAATCCCCTGGGCCTAGATTGGTGCGGGCCTCATGCCCGCAAGGCTTCGACATGAGTCGGCTCGGAACCTATTTATACGGTGTCATGCGAGCCGGGACCGAAAGTCCGGAAGGCGTCAGAGGGATCGAAGCGGACACACCGGTCTGCGTCCTCGACTGTGCCAACCTGGCCGTCGTGACCAGCCTCGTGCCCCTGGACGCGTTCGAGGGGGATGGGCCGGAGGATCCCGCCTGGGTCGTCCCAAGGGCTCTGCAACACGAGGTGGTCATCGAAACGATGATGGCTCGTGGCCCAATCCTGCCCGTACGCTTCGGCACTCTCTTCACGACGCCGGCGGCAATCGCGGAGCTGGTGGCGGCGAATCGTGAGGCCGTCGCCCGGTTCCTCGACCACGTCGCCGATAAGGAGGAGTGGACGCTCAAGGTCCATGTCGAGCTCGGCTCGGCCCTCGAGAGCCTCGTCATGGACGACCCGGCCTGGGCCCAACGGGTTGGCAGACTGTCCGCGTCGCCAGGCACGCGGTACTTCCAGGAGAAGCGACTGCGGGAGGAGGCGCGGCAAGAGGTCCGGCGAGCAGCCCGCGCCGTCGCCCTACAGGTACACACCGTGGCGCGCGGACTGGCCGAGGAACGCGTGCTCGCACCCCGACGGCCCGACCGCCAGGACGTCGAACCCGTCTTGCACTCCGCTTACTTGGTGCCGCGACCATCGGTCCCGGCGTTTCTGGATCGGGTTCAGCAGGCCGCGGGAGCCATGTCGTCTTTGCGCCTGGCTCCCTCCGGGCCCTGGCCGCCGTCCCACTTCTGCCCCCTCCTGGTGCAACCGCGATGACGGATTAGCATGTTTTTTTGAGTTGGTGATTCCATGTGTTTAATAATTCTGATGAAAAAAACTCTTCCTCAGTTGGCAAGCGAGCAATTCAAGTTCTACTGTCACTTTGGAGCGGCGAATCGGATCGCCGCCCACTCGCTTCGATGCGGAGTGAGTGTTGAGGCCGAACACCCTGAAGAAGGAGACTGAGAGATGGCGAAGGTGATGAAGTCCACTGACAGTTCGAGTCTGGCCGAGGTCGTCGACCGCATCCTGGACAAGGGCATCGTGATCGATGTCTGGGCCAAGGTGTCCTTGGTCGGCATCGAGCTCTTGTCGGTAGAGGCCCGCGTGGTCATCGCGTCGGTCGAGACGTACCTGAAGTACGCCGAGGCGATCGGCCTGACCGCATCGGCGGCCGCTCCCGCCTGAAGCCGAGCCGCACTCCGAGCCCCCCCCGCGGCCTGACCAATCGGGGGACTTGGGGTGTCGGCCCCGGGGGGCCTGGGCCTGGCTGTAGACCGGTCCCAGGTCTTCCTGAGACAAAGATCACGCCCCGACGGCGTTCCACCAATCCCTTGCGGTGCGGCCGTTCGACGGGGTTGAAAGGCAAACACCACGAGGAGACCAAGGACCATGGCGCAATTCGCCGACCGAATGAAAACGTTCACCGAACATCTCCGCGCCTCGATCCAGACGCGGAATGAAGCTCGGAAACAGATTCACGCCGCGAGCGTGGACCTGTTCAATCGCACTCAGGCCTTCATGAGCAACGTCGCGGACGAGCATCGGACACGAGCCCAGGAGCTGCGCGAGACGATGGCGGAGCAGCGTGAAGAGTGCCGCCAGAAGGCCGCGGATCTCAGAGAAAACCACCAGGAGTCGCTCCAGCAGATGCGCGGCGACTTGAACGAGATGTTGTCCGAGACGCGCAGGACACGTCAGGACACCGTCAATGAGTTGTTTCACACCTTCCAGCACGCTCGGAATGAGCTCGCCCTGGACCTGCACGAGGCGTCAAACGCCTGGCAAGCTTTTGCCGCGGGACGTGATAAACCCGTTGTGGCAGGAAGGCACGCTGAACCCGTTGCGTCTCGAGGGCACGCCGAACCCGTTTCCGTGCACGCGGAACGATTTCACAGCAAGCCCGAGCATGGCGGCAAACCCGCCCATGACGGCAAGCCCGCGCAAGCCGGCAAAGGAAAGTCGAAAGCGAGCCGGGGCTCACGATGAGCCCCAATTGTTGATCGTTCCGGCAGGCTTGGCGCAAGCTTGTCGCGGAACCGCGCGAGGCGTCGTGCTCGCGGCGCGGGTTTGCCGCGAATGGTCGAGGCTGAGCACCGTGAACCGGAGCAGACCGCCGGTCCAGCTTCCTGGGCCGGCGGGGCTTTGCTTCCCAAAACTCACCGAGGTCGCCGGACGGAGCCGGCTTCAACGAGATGGACCCTGTTACAACCACGCAACCGCGACACCTTGGAGGCCAGATCACTGTGAATCCCTTGCCCGACGACCTCAACGTGTTTTCGCTGAAACAGAAGCCCGACTTCGTCCAGACCCCCTGTGTCCAGAGCCTCTCCGAGCGCGCTCTGTGTTACCTTCAGGCCGGTTACCCCGTTCACTTTTCCGGTCCGGCCGGGACCGGCAAGACGACCCTGGCCTTTCACGTGGCCGCCCAGCTCGGCCGGCCCGTCGTCTTGATTCATGGCGATGACGAGTTCGGCAGCTCCGACTTGATCGGAGGCCAGCTCGGCTTTCGCTCGACCCGCGTCGTTGACAACTTCATCCACTCGGTGATGAAGACCGAGGAAAACGTCTCCAAGACCTGGGTCGATCATCGCTTGACCAACGCCTGCAAATATGGATTTTCGGTGATCTACGATGAGTTCAACCGGTCGCGTCCCGAGGCGAACAACGTCCTCCTGGGCGTGCTGGAGGAGCGCCTGCTCGAGTTGCCGTCCGGACGCGTGAGCGAGGCGTACCTGCATGTCCATCCCACCTTCCGCGCCATCTTTACCAGCAACCCGGAGGAGTACGCCGGAGTTCACAAGACGCAGGACGCGCTCCTGGATCGCATGATCACAATCACGATCGGTCAATACGACCGTGAGACCGAGATCCAGATCACCGCGGCGAAGTCAGGGCTCCACGAGGACGACGCGGCCCGGATCGTCGACGTCGTTCGCGCCTTCCGCGAGCTGGGCGTCCTGCCGCTGCCGCCGACCGTGCGGTCTTGCATCATGATCGCCAAGGTGACCGCCCTGCGCGGAGCGTCGGTGAGCAGCGACGACCGGGTCTTCATGGTGATCTGCCGGGATGTCCTCAGGATCGATGCGATCAAGATCACGCGTGACGGGATTCCGGCCGGCAGCACCTGGCTGGATGAGCTCATCAAACGGCTCTGCCCGCCGCGTGCCAGCCGCATCGTGCGGCCGGCGGCGAACGGACATTCACTCGCAAGCAACGGCCATCACGCCGTCAGCCGTTAAACCGGGATCACATCGGATCAACACAGCGCAACCGAGACCAACGGGGCTGGAATGGGAGGAGGACGCCGTGCCGAACGAGCGGAAAGGGGTACGAGGCATCAGGACGATGGGCGCGCTCGTGGATTCACGACGCACCCGGACGGCTGCCGGCGGGCTCTCGGAACTGTCAGCGCTGGCCAATGAGAAGCTGCGCCTCCAGAAGGAGCTCGAACGGTGGGCCCGGCGGCATGAAGAGATCCAGACGCGTCTGAGTGAGATTGCGATCAAGGAGCAACGATTGATGGCACTGGTTCAAAGCCATGCCGCGATCGCGCCGGCGGCCGCGCAGGCACCACAGGTCGAGAGCACCCTGGCGCAGCGGGTCAAAATGAAGGAGTTTTCCTATTGAAAGGGGTGGATTCATGTCGCTCGTATCGGCTGAGCCTCGGTCTGAGCCTGTCGTCGCGCAGGCGCGCGGACGATATCTCTACGCGATCGTCGATGGTGGGAACGACCTCGAGTCATTCGGCTGCGCCGGCATGGAGGGCGCCGACGTCTACACGCTGGGGGACGACCAAATCGCGGCGGTCGTCAGCGACATTCCGGAGCGGAGGATCCGCCCCGAGCGTCGCCGGCTCGCCGCACATCACGAGGTCTTGCGGCGGCTGATGATCGATCACACGGTCTTGCCGATGACATTCGGCCTGATCGCGGATGGTCCCGAATCGGTCCGCCGCATCCTCCGTCTCAATCGCGATATCTTTGACGAGCAACTGCGCCGCCTGCGCGGCAAGTTCGAGATGGGCCTGCGGGTCACCTGGGACGTTTCGAACATCTTCGAATACACGGTGGGGGTCCACCCCGAGTTGGCCGCTTACCGCGACCAGATCTTCCGCGGCGGTCGCCAACCGTCGCAAGACGAAAAGATCGAGCTGGGCCGGTTCTTCGATCGGCTCCTCAAGGCCGACCGTCAGGACTGCGCAGACGGCGTCGTGCGAATCCTGGGACCGCGGTGCGCCGAGATTGTCACGAACCAGCCGCGCGATGAGCGCGAAGTGATGAACCTGGCCTGCCTGATCGACCGCGATCGGCTCAAAGACTTTGAGACGGCTGTCGTGCAGGCGGCCCGCGGATTCAACAATGATTTCGCCTTCGACTTCAACGGCCCCTGGCCGCCGCACAATTTCGTCGAGGTCGAGCTGAGGCTGTCTTGAGCCCTGATGCGGGAGGTCAAGCATGTTCCTGGCCGACGATGTCCTGCTCTTCCCGTTCAAATCGATCCTCTACGTCTTCCAGGAGATTTACAACGCAGCGGTCCAGGAGCTTGCGGCCGAGTCCGGCTCCATCCGTGCCGAGCTCAGCCGGCTCTACCTGGCTCTCGAAGCCGGGACACTCAGCGAGGAGGCATTCGATGCCCGCGAGCGCGAGCTGCTCGACCGGCTGGATGCCATCGAGGAGCGGGGGCTGATCGAAGAAGAGGACGAAGAAGAGGACGAGGACGAAGCGAATGACAACGAAACGGATGAGTGGGACGAACAAGACGAATGAGAACTCAAGGTTCAAAACGCCACAGAATCGATCCTGAGCACGGGAGGTCAATCATGAACGCACTCCTTGTCGAATCCGATGCCCCCACGACAACGATCGTCGACGAGCTGGACCGCGACGAATCCCCTCATCCGAACGGGTCTCCACCGATCGCCTTGCCTCCACTCCGCTCCGCGCAGGCGGAGCCCTCGGAGCAGTCACCGCCGGAGAGTCGCTTCCGCGTCCTCGCCCGGCTGCTGGCGATGGCCGATACCTATCGCGAGTCCGGATCGCTCCGACAGGCGATCGAAATGTACTTCGAGTTGATCCGGGATCATGCCGACACGCCCCAAGCGCTCCAGGCTGAGAAGCGACTGATGGGCGTCGCTCGGTCTTACGAACAAGCGGGTGAGCTGAGACAGGCGCGGGGGATCTATGAACAACTGCTCTGAGTGCAACCTGCCCACGGTCCTGGGCCCCCTCCCCGAGCTCGACGACCAGCGCAGCCTCTCACTGTGCGAGGCCCTCGACCGGATGTTGAACAAGGGTGTCGTCCTGGCCGGAGAGGTCGTGATCTCCGTCGCCGGCATCGATTTGATCTACCTGAACCTCCAGCTCCTGCTCACCTCCGTCGAGACGGCGCATCGTCAAGATTGGAAAGCGGCCAGGGCGAAACCGAATTCCTTGTGCGACCCATGATCGACACCTTGACCGCGAACACCGCGGAATCGCCCGGCCCGTCCGAGTTTGCGCGGATCCTGGCGCCGGCTTCCGCCGTGCCTTCAGGTGGGACCGCTCCCTCCAGCCTACGCATCGCGCTCCAGCCCGATGACGTCAAGAAGGGCCTGGGACGACTGATCCTGACCGTGGTCGAGCTGCTTCGCGAGTTGCTCGAGCGCCAGGCGGTTCGCCGCATCGAGGCCGGTTCGCTCATGGAGCTCGAAATCGAAAGGCTGGGCACGACCTTCCTTCAACTCTCCGAACAGATGGAAGTCGTCAAGAGCGCGCTCGGTCTCGAGGGAGAAGACTTGAACCTCGACCTCGGACCGCTCGGGATGCTGCTTGATGAGTGCCGCGGGAGTTGAATGCACACTGACTGATACGTGAACGATCGAACTGGAGTGCCAACGAAGCACCCCGAGATTCACCTGGGGAGAACTACGATGAGCCTGGTCAAGACCAAGACGCCTTGTGCAGAGGGTCGAGAACGAATCATCTGCGCTTTCTGTCACGGAGGAGGGACCGACCCATTCGGCGTGATGTCGGATCGCTCCGTTTGTGGCGCCTGCGGTGGCCGGGGCGTGGTCAGCGTTCCGGTGCCTCACGTGCGCTGCGCCTACTGTGAGGGGACCGGCAGCTACAAGACCTACCGTTGTCTGGTCTGTGAGGGAACGGGCGTGGTTGAAGCCCCTGATGGGCCCACGAAGACGTGTCCCGCGTGCGACGGCCTGGCCTTCGAGAGCTCGAGCGGGCTAATGTGTCTGACCTGCCGCGGACGCGGCGTCCTCTCGGTCTGACTCCCTGAAAGGAAGTCGCCATGTCGATTCAAACGCACCACGGCGCGGCCCACTCCATTCACAGCGCGACCCTCGCCGACGTGCTCGAGCGCGTACTCGACAAGGGCCTGGTCATCGCCGGCGATATCAAGATCAAGCTTGTCGACATCGAGCTGCTCACGATCCAGATTCGTCTGGTCGTGGCGTCGGTCGAGAAAGCCCGCGAGATGGGCATGGACTGGTGGACGACGAATCCCGACTTCCAGTCCAAGGTCGGGACCACAACAGCCCAAGCGGAGCTCACCGAGCTCAAACAACGACTCGAGCGCCTCGAGGCTCACACCTCCCCCGAGCTCATCTCCGCCACTCCATCGTCAACATCCCAGGTCTGTTCTCCTCCCGCCAATTCTCCTGTCTCTTCAGATTATTAGCTGGTTCTTCATTGGCTGTGGGGGAGGATCGCTACCGTGGACGGGACGAGGTCGAGGCGCACGAAGGACCGTGAGAGGAGGGCGTGGTATGCCAGTCAGCGCCAGCGGCGCTTCGCCCGGTTCCTGTGGGGCGCGACCGCTATTGATGCAACGAGCCCGGAACGACTCGGCCGGATGTTCATTCCAAATCGCACCGATTCTTCGATGGCTACCTGATTGCGCGAGCGGTTATCGGGAATTGGCTGGCCCCCTGCCGTCCGGCACGACGACCATCGCTTAGATGTTGCGGTGAACGCCGCCGTGCCTGGGGGCCCGCTCCAGGGAGTCATCAACGCAATTCACACGCTCGGAATCGATCGACGTCGGCGTAGACGATTTGGACCTGCACGACTTCCTCTCGGCGTCTGAGAAAGGCATCGAGGACGCTGGGATCGAAGTGGCTGGAACGCCCATCCTCCAGGATCTTGAAGCAATTCTCCAGCGGGAACGCCGACTTGTAGGGGCGTTTGCTGCAAAGGGCGTCAAAGACGTCGGCAACAGCCGTGATCCGGCCTTCCAACGGGATGTCCTCCCCGGCCAGACCCAACGGGTAGCCGGTGCCGTCCCACCGCTCGTGATGGGTCAGGGCGATGCTGGTCGCCATTTTCAACACCGGGGAATTGCCCGAATCGAGGATTGTGGCGCCGATCTCGACGTGCTCCTGCGCCAGTAATCCGTTCGTTTCGAGGATCCGCTTTCCATAGTTGCAGTGCCAGCTCATTTGCTCGAACTCCTCGGGCGCGAGCCGGGCGGGCTTCAACAGGATCTCGTCGGGGATGCCGATCTTACCGACGTCGTGCAGTTGGGCGGCCTGCTCCAAGATGTCGAGGTCGACCTCGTCGAACCCCAGTTCGGCACCGATGAGCCTGGCGTACTGGCCGACGCGGAGGACATGGCGGCCGGTATCATCGTCGCGGAACTCGGCGGCGCGAGCCAGGCAGCGGATGATGTCGCGGCGGGAGTTCTCCAGTTCGGCGGTCCTGGCACGCACGGCGGCTTCAAGCGTGCGGGAATGGTCCTTCAGGTGGTCTTGATGGGCTTTGACCATCAGGTTGTTGCGGACGCGGACGGCCAGTTCGCTGGGGTCGACCGGCTTTTGCAGAAAGTCGGTCGCTCCACGTCGCAGCGCCTCCAGCCGCGTCGCCCGGTCCGTCCCGGCCGTGAGGATGATCACCGGGGTGGATGCGACCTCGGGGTCTTTGCGAATCGCCTCGAGGATCTCCAGCCCGTTGACGAGCGGCATCATGATATCCAGCAACAGAAGGTCGGGCCGCTCCCACGTGACCATCGACATCGCTTGCCCAGGGTCGGAGGTCGTGACGAAGCGCATGTGGCCCTCGTCCATGAGGTAGCGCTGGACCACGCGGATGGTCGTCGGCTCGTCGTCGACGATCATGATCGTGGCCCCATCGAATGGCCGCGGCGGCTCGTCGGGGGCGCCATCGCCGGGACCCGATGTCCGGGGAGCGTCGGTCTTCGAAATCGATTCGCCTTCTCGAAGACGGTGGGTCTGTCTGCTCGCGGGCTCGGTCTTGATGCTGCTCATCACGGTTGCGCCTCATCCGAGGGAGGAACCAGAATTCACGTTCGACATGTTGCGATCCCAACTTCCGCCGATATTTGCGAGGCTGCGACGATGCGGCCGGAGAGGATTTCGACCTCGTGGAGGGCGTGCCCCGCGTCGTCCCGTGGGCCGTGCTTCGCGTGCTCTTCCAATCGCCTGGCCGGCTCGGTGAACGCGTCGAAGCCGGCGGTCCCGCCGGCCCCCTTCAGCCAATGGGCCAGGCGGGCGAGTTCGTCCCGGTCCTCGCGTTCCCAGGCGGCCCGCATCGCCCGGAGTCGCGCGTCGAGTGTGACGAGGAACTCCTCGACGATCTCGCGGAATTCGGGGTCGTCCGTCGGGAGCGCGGAGGTCAGCTCCGAGGCCCGACGGCTGGCGACGCTCGGCGGAGAGAGGTCGGACGTGCGGGCGGGCGTAGCCTTGTTCATGTGTTCTTCTACCGCATTCAGGAGCCTGTCATGTTCGATGGGCTTGACCAGGTAGTCATCGCAGCCGCACGCTGAGCAAAGCTCGGCATCGCCGCGAAGTGCGTGTGCCGTCAGGGCCACGATGGGACCGATGTAGCCGGCGGCCCGGAGGCGCCTCGTCGCCTCGTAGCCGTCGAGCACCGGCATCTGCATATCCATGAAGATCAGATCGAAGCGCTGCTCGGTCGCCGCCTCGAACCCGGCCTGACCATCGACGGCACAGACGACCTCGGCCCCGGCTCGGCGCAGCATCAAGGTAATCAATTTGCGGTTGGTGGCCCCGTCCTCGACCAGCAGGATCCGCGCCCCGTTCAGGTGCGTCGTGAACGCTGCGGTCGGATCGTGTGATGCCAGGGCCTCGGTCAGCGGCCAACCCTTCATCCGGCCCTCATCCAGCGGTCCGGTGGCGATCGTCGCCCGGAAGACACTTCCCTCACCCAGGCGGCTGGCGGCCGCCAGGTCGCCGCCGAGGCTGCGGGCGATGTGACGGCTGATGGTCAGGCCGAGTCCCGTCCCTCCGAAGCGACGCGTCACCGAGACGTCCGCCTGGTCGAATGGCGAGAAGATCCGATCCACGTTCTCCGGGGCGATGCCGATGCCCGTGTCGCGAACCTCGATGGCCATCCGGGGCTCGGGCTCGTCGAATCTCACTGCGGCGACCACACGCACGGCGCCGCGATCGGTGAATTTGATGGCGTTGCCGACCAGGTTCATCAGCAACTGCCGCAGGCGGTCCGGGTCGGTCTCAATCGACTCGGGCGCACGCCCTTCCCATTGGCACTCCAGGCTCAGCCCTTTCTCGGCGGCGTGGATCCGCAGGATCGAGAGCACGTCCGACAGCACCTGATTTGGCGAGCAGCGAATGCGCTGGTATTCGATCCGGCCGGCCTCGATCTTGGACAGGTCGAGGATGTCGCTGAGCAGCGACAACACGTGACGGCCGCTGGAGACGATCGTATCGATGCAGTCGCGCCGCTCGGCCTCGTCGTCGACTCCGCGCCGGAGCATCTCGGCAAAGCCGATCACGGCCGTCAACGGCGTGCGGATCTCGTGGCTCATGTTGGCCAGGAATTGGCTCTTGGCTTGGCTGGCTGCTTCAGCGAGTTTCTTGGCACGAAACAGCGACTGCGCTTGCTTCTTGAACTCGGTAATGTCGCGGGCGATCTTGGACACCCCGATGATCCGCCCCGAATGGTCCTTGATCGGGGACATCGTCAGTGAGACGTCGATGGACCGGCCGTCCTTGGCGATCCGGACCGACTCGAAGTGTTCCACGCGTTCCCCCAGCCTCAGCTTCTCCAGGATGGGAGGATCCTCGTGCTCACGTTCGGGGGGCGACAGGTACGTGATCATGCGGCCCACCATCTCGTCGGCTTGATAGCCAAAGATTCGTTCAGCGCCAGCGTTCCAGGAGGTGACGACGCCCTCGAGGTCCATTCCGATGATGGCATCGTCGGAGGACTCGACGATGGTCGCGAGGCGGTTACGGTCCTGCTCGGCTTGCTTTCGCTCGGTGACGTCAGCCTCGATCGCCATGAAATGAATGAGCCGGCCCAACGCGTCGTGAATAGGCTCTATTTCGATGGCGGCCCAATACTTACGCCCCGACTTCGCGTAGTTGAGCATCTCGACGCGAAACCCCTCGCCCTTTCGGATCTGGGCTCGCGTATATTCGACGATCGCACGGTCGGTCTCCGGCCCCTGGAGCAACGAGCCCGGCGAACGACCGATCACCTCGTCGAAGGTGTATTCGGTGATTCGTGTGAAGCCGTCGTTGACCCACTCGATGCGGCCTTGGGGGTCCGCTAGAACAACGCCGTTGTGGGTGCGATTGGCGATGAGGGCGAGCTTTTGCGCATCGCGGATCTCCTGGCTCATGTTGGCCAGGAACTCGCTTTTGGTCTGAATGCCCGCCTCGGCGACCTGCCTGGTCTTCACCAGTTCCTCCTCGATCCGCTTCACGTCGGTGATGTCCTGGAGTGTGCCCACCATTCGAACGGGCCGCCCCTCCCCGTCGACAACGACTTCACCTCGCGAACGGCCGACCCGGATCGATCCGTCGCGACGGACGATGCGGAAACAACAGTCCAACCGACTTTTACATGCCAAGCATTCGTTAAGCTTATCAAGCACTTCATGATTATCACTGATATATATAAAATCAGACAATTTGTCGAGAGTCGGCTCGTACATCCCCGGCTCCTCGCCGCAGATCCGGTAGAGTTCGTCGGACCAGAGGACTTCGTTCGTGTTGGCGTCCCATTCCCAGCTCCCCACCTGGGCGATCTGCTGAGCCTCCGCGAGCCGCGCTTCGCTCATCCTCAGCTTCTCCGCCGCCCGCCGCTGCTCCGTGACGTCTCGGCCCATCCCGGTCAGCCCGATCCGGTCTCCCTTTGCATTCTTCAGCGGGACACCCGTCCATTGGATGGGACACGCGGTGCCATCTTTCCTCACGAGGTGGATTTCCACCTCCGTAAAGCCTGTCTCCCAGCCCAGCCGAATGGCCTCGGCGGCGGCATCACGCTCATTGTGCGGGACCATGTCCACGGCGCGTTTCCCCTTCAATTCCTCCGGCGAGAAACCCGTCAAGGTCTCCATCTTCCTGTTCCACCGCACCAAGCATCCATCGGAATCGAGAACGTAGAGGATGTCGGGGATGGTGTCGAAGACGATCTGTCGTTCCAAGTGCGATGAGGCCAGGTCCTCCTCCGCCCGCTTCCGCTCGACGCCCACGGCGACCGCGTTGGCGACCGACGCCAGCGCCTGGAGGGTGGTCTCCGTCAAAGGCCTGCGGGCGAACATCGCCATGACCCCCACCAGCCGATCCTCGACGATGAGGGGGTAACCGGCGAAAGCGACCAGCCCCTCCCGGTCGGCCCATTCCTGATTGGGGACCTGAGGATCGCCGATGACGGCGTTGGTCAGGTGCGGCCGGCGCTCCGCGGCGATCATGCCGATCTTCAACCGGCCGATGGGGATGCGGCCATGGGGGCCGTCGATGTGGGTGTAGAGCCCGGCGCTTGCCTGCAGCTCCACCGCGTCCCCGGCGTCGCTGAGCGTCCAGATGCGGGCCAGCGCCGCATCGAGGTGCTCGACCATGGCCAGGGTACAGTGGCGAAGGAGGTCTGGCAGGGTGGAGGTCCGGGTGAGGCCGAGGCTCACAGCCGTGCTCCAGTCTGCGAGCCGTGCCTGCTGAGCGGTCCGCTCCTCGGCCCGCCTCCGCGCGGCATGCAATGAGCCCATCAGGACGCTGAACGCCAACCCCTCCAGGACGAACACAGACAGAAGGAACGCGTCATTGAGGCTGTGGATCTTCAGGGACCCGCCCGGCGGGAAATACAAGTAGTCGCAGACGAGCGCGGACAGGGCGGTGGCCACCAGCCCCGGCCCGGGTCCGGCGAACCGGGCGGTGACCATCACCGCGGAGAGAAAGAGGATGAGGGGCGGCCCACCTCCGAAGACGAAATCAGCGATCGTTTTGATCAACATCGCCAGTGCGACGGTTGCGGCGGCCATACCGTACCGCACCAGCCGTTGACGGATCGTCGTTCTCATGGCCCGTCCTCGACGTCTGAGTGCCTGCCCGCGGGCAGGCCGAATACAAGTGCCAGGCCGGCCGCTCAATGGCATGCTGGAAGGTCCAGGCATCATCGTCGGCCCTTGGACAATCCGCACCCTCCGTCAGGCAACGCCAGATCCGACAAACACCACGGCGGAGCGGGCGTCGCGGCACGCGATGATCTGGCACCGGATCAGTGGTGGGACCGACGGCTCGCACCGGAGCCGGTTCGTAGAGCGGAGGTTACAGCAGAGGTGGACCTGGCGCTCTGGTGTGACTCCTTCGAGCCTGGTTCAGGAACAGGACTTCAATCCGTTACAGCGAAGCCCCCGCCTTCAGGCGGTGGGAGCGTTCTTTGACTAATCTAGGACTACGATCAGACTATGTCAAAAAACTTCGTTGTCTAACCCTTGAACAAGCGAGGTTTTGGCCCGACATTCTGAGCTGGCCGCTCCTGACAATGGTACGGACGAAGATCGCAGGGACCACTTTGCCCCGCGCCTTCACGAATGGATTCGTTTCATCGTCGCCTCCCATCTGCCTTGTGGCTCACGGCTCCGTGGCGGACCGGGACATCCGGATCCCAGCTTCATTGGCAAGGGCGCCGTGACGGGGCGATCGAAGCGCCGTCGGTTTTTCCTCTTGTCGGCGGCTTGGCGGCGGTGTGGAATGGCCTTCACTCGAAATCTCCTTAAGGACTGAATACGATGCGCAACACGATGATGATCGTTCTGGCGACCGGCGTGCTCATGCTGCCGGCGCCTGGATCGGCCGGTGAGGCGGCCTACCCGCTCAAGGTGAGCCAGAACGGGAGGTACTTCATCGACCAGAAGGGCGATCCGGTCTTCTGGATGGGAACGACTCAGTGGCAAATCTTCCGGGACAACACCCCGGAGGAAGCCAGGACGATCCTTCAAAACGTCAAGAGCAAGGGATTTGCTTTCGTCCAGGCCATGCTTCTCGGTGTGGGTGACGGCACCCGGCCCAACGTCGACGGCCAGAAGCCCTGGGCGAGCGTCGATCCCCTGACCCCGAACGAGGCGTACTTCAAGAACGTCGATTCCGTTGTCCAGAGTGCCCGCGAGAACAACGTGGTCATCTCGCTGACCCTTTACCATCAACGCTGGCGCAAGCTCATCACGGTGAAGAACGCCCGGCGATGGGCAAAATGGCTGGCGGAGCGCTACAAGGACGTGCCCACGATCGTCTGGTCGATGACGCCCGAGGCGAAGCCCGAGTTCCTCGCCGTACTCAGGGAGCTTGCCGCGGGGCTTCGCGAAGGGGACGGCGGTTCACACCTCGTCACCTTCAAGCCGGACCCCGCGCCCTTTTCCTCCAGCTTCGCTCACGAGGAGAAGTGGCTCGATTTCGACTCGATGCAGACATGGAAAAGCGTCAGCTTGATTTACCCCATGGTGACGAAGGACTATTCCCTGAAGCCGGTGAAGCCCGTCTTGATGGCCGAGGGGGCCTATGAAGCGGGTTCTGAATACGGCTTCGATGTCACTCCCCTCTGGGTCCGCAGGCAAGCCTACTATTCGTACCTGTGTGGAGGGCATTTCACCTATGGGCACAATGCAAGCTGGCGGGTGCTTCCCACCTGGAAGAAGGCGCTGGATGCCCCCGGCGCCGTCCAGATGAGGATCCTCAAGGAATCGTTCCTGGGACGAAAGCAGTGGTGGTACGCGGTTCCCGATCAAACCGTCTTTGCCAGGGGCGGGAAGACCGGTGGTGATGTGCTCAACCTGGCGGCGCGACACAAGGATGGACTCTGGGTCATGGCCTATCTGGGGACCAAGGCCACTTTCTCGATCAACATGAGTAAGTTTGGCGGGGGAGAAACCGCCGCTGCCCTCTGGATCGACCCGAAGAGTGGTCGCTCGGTCAAGATCGGTTCGTTGCCGAGCACCGGTGTGAGGGAGTTCTCGACGCCCGAGGGATGGGAGGATGCGTTATTGATCCTGGAATCGCCAGGCCACGATCATGAGTAGTTCATCGCGACCCAACCGGACCTCTGGAACGAAGACATCGGGAGTTAGATTTGCGTCATCATCGGGCGACGCACTCAGCGGGCAGCGAACGCGAGGTCGAGCACGACACCTCACCGCGGACCGGTCGCCCGTTCGATGAATAGGACGAGCCCTCTGCGAACCCAACCCTGGCATTCGGAGACTGACCGCCATGAACCGTCGCAATTTCCTCGCCGCCTCGGCGGCCGCAGCGACCTTGACCAACGTGACCGCCGCAGCCACTGCAACCGCCCGATCGGCAAAGGGGGTCAAGGTCATTATCCCGGCAACGCCACCGGCCGAGCTCGCGGAGCTCGAGTCGGCGGCGCCGGGAGTCGAGCTGGTCCAGTGCCGGAGCGAGGACGAGGCGGCCGAGCACGCCGCCGGCGCCGACGCCTGCTACGGCTTCATCAGCCGGCGAGTCCTCCGCGCGGGCAAGTCCCTCAAGTGGGTCCAGCAGCCCAGTGCCGGGGTCGAGCACCTGATCGAGATTCCCGAGCTGGTCGAAAGTGACATCGTCCTGACCAACATGCAACGGGCCTACGGCCCCGAGATCGCCGACCAGGCCCTCGCCTACCTGCTTGCGTTCACCCGCGGCCTGACTCACTTCGTCCGCAGCCAACCGAGCCAGGAATGGTCATCGAGACAGCCTGGCGTCGTCCTCGACGAGCTGATGGGGAAGACGCTTCTGGTGATCGGGCTGGGGGGCATCGGCTGCGAGATCGCCCGCCGCGCCGCGGCCTTCGGCATGCGGGTCCTGGCGACTGACCCGAAGGTATGGGAGCGGCCGCTGTTCGTCGACGAGCTGCACAAGCCCGACCAATTCCACTCGTTGCTGCCTCGAGCCAACGTGGTCGCCAGCGCCGTCCCGTTGACCAAAGCGTCGAGGAAAATGATCGGCACGAAAGAGTTCAGGATGATGAAGCCCGGAGTCATCCTGATCAACGTCTCACGGGGCGGAGTCGTCGATACCGACGCTCTGGTTAGCGCTCTCGACAGCAAGCAGGTCGCCGCCGCCGGGCTCGATGTGACCGACCCGGAACCGCTGCCCAAGGGGCATCCGCTCTGGTCTCGGAACGTGATCATCACGCCGCACACCGCAGGCCAGTCCCCGGGCGGCGAGCGGCGACGACACGAAATCTTCCGGGAAAACGTCCGCCGGTTCGCCGCGGGCGAGATGCTGCTGAACGTGGTGGACAAGAAGGCCGGCTACTGAGGGCAAACGCCATGATCGTTGCAGGGAGAATGATCCAGATCGGGACGCCCCGCCGGGCACATGGCGCGCGACTCCTCCCTCTACGAGATAGCGGTCAAAGCGCAGGGAGGACGGTGCGTCTACGAGCTGCGCATCCCGTGGAGCGAGCTGGCGATCTCGCCTGCGTTCGGGGGGAAGTTTGGCTTCGCCGTCCAGTTGAACGATAACGACGGCCACGGTCCGGCCGCCCAGATGAACTGGGGCGGAGGCCTCTCGCCGGCCTGGTCGCCGGCCGGTTTCGGCGTGGTCACTCTTACCGAATAGAAGACGCATGAAAGACCTCGAACAAGTCTTTGAGCGGTTGGGCCGTTCGCGGTTTCGCCAGCGATTCCGGCTGCGGGCGGCGGAGCGGGAATACCTGGCCCGTAAGGGACTCGAGGTCGTCATGGAGCACGGCGGCGACTTCATCGACAAGCGGCTCGCGCCGGCGGAGCCGGCGAACGACGGCATGCAGACGCCGATGCGGAACCACCCCGTCTTCGTCGCCCAGCACGCCACGGCCACGTGCTGCCGAGGCTGCCTGGAGAAGTGGCACGCGATCCCGAAAGGACACGCGCTGACCCATCAGGAAAAGCAGTACGTCCTCGAGGTCATCCGCCGCTGGCTCCGCGCACAGACCAGCGAGTGAATCCACCGGCCTCACCCGTCCAACGATCTATCGGATCTCCCACAGCTTTACGGCCATGTCACGCCCCCCTGAAACAAGCGTCTTACCGTGGGCCGTAAACGCCAGGCAGGTAACGTCGTCGTCGTGACATGGTTTCCTCCACACCAATCGGTTCGCTTCGATGTTCCAGAGGTAGATCTCGCCGGGCTTCCGCTCGCGGGCCCTCTCTCCCACCATTCCCCCGCCCGCCAGTAGCCGTCCGTCGGGCGAAAAGGCGACAGGACCCACGCTCGTCCGGCCGTCCCCGACGACCGTCCAGGTCCGATGCAACTCGCCCGTCCGTGTGTCCCAGAGCCGTACGAGACCGTCGATCTTCTGGCCACCGGCTCTCCTCTTGTACCCCGCGCCCGCCACCAACTGCCCGTCGGGTGAGAGGGCGACCGTCCCTAAGGGCTGTGCGGGGATCTCTAACTTCAGCGTCCGTGTGGACAGGTCCCAGAGCCGTACCACCCCGCCCCCATCCTGGCGAACGACATAGCCGCCGCTGGCCAGCGCCTTGCCGTCGGGCGAAAAGGCAACGGACCGCACGGAGCCGCTACCACCCGCGAGGTCCCCGGTCGACTTCCCGGTCCCGACATCCCAAAGGTGGATGACTCCGGTCTGATGCTCCCCGCTGGCCAGGGCCTTGCCGTCGGGCGAGAAGGCGACCGAGTAGACGAGATTCTCATGGGGAAGAGTCAGCTTCTGATCGCCGGACGCCGCGTCCCAGAGCCTGACGGTACAGTCCCAGCCCCCGCTGGCCAGGGTCTTGCCGTCGGGCGAGTAGGCGACGGACAAGACCTGCGTGTACCCATTGCCGTTGTCTTTATGAGCCTGGGCAGTCCACTTTGGTCGCGCCATACCGACATCCCAGCAGATGACGACGCCATCGCGGGCACCGCTGGCCAAGGACTTGAGTTTGGGGTTGACGGCGACGCAATAGACGAAGCTCGTGTGCCCGTTGAGGATCGAGCGCGGTTGGATCTCTTGGCCTGGTGCCTGCGCGCAGAGGGAGAGGATGACGAGCGGCCAAAACGCCGGCGACATCCCCTCAGCGAGTGATAGCATTGCCGTGTCCCCACTGGGCTTGGGTGCAAGCTGTGCTCTCTATGGTGCATCCGCCAAAATCCTTGACGACACGCTCGATCATACCGCGCCAAGTCGTCCGTCGCACGACCTCCGGGGGTCGAGACGGGAGTCGTGGACAGTCCTGCGTTCAAAACGTCGTGACCTTGACGGCCGCGCGTATGTACGTCGGGTCGATGGTTATCCCGAACCCAGGGCCGGAAGGCACGCGGACCACGCCGTTCTCACACTTGAGCGACGAGGTCTCACTGCTGACCGGGATGTCGGCGTCGCCCTTGAACTCCGTGAACGGGACCGGGTTCGGAATGCACGAGGCGAAGTGCGCCGCGTCGAGGTAGCCGAGGCCCGAGCCCGACATGTGCGGAGTGCAGAGCAGACCGGCGGCGTGCGCCATCCGGGCGACCCTCATGCACCGAATGAAGCCCCCATGGTAGTGCAGGTCGGGCTGCACGATGTCGACGCCGCGGTTGGCGATCATCCAGCGGAAGCCGTACTCGCTGAACTCTTGCTCGCCGCCGGCAACCGGGATTCGGAGCGCGTCGGCGACCGCCTTCGTGTCCTCGAAGTGGTCGAACCGGCACGGCTCCTCGTAAAACGCGTAGTCGTACTCTTCCATCAGCCGGCCGACTTCGATCGCTTTGGAAACGCCGTACGAACTGTTCGAGTCGGCATAGAGGGTCATTCCCTTGCCGAACGCCTCACGGACCAGCGGGATCAGCTTCTCGGTGCGTCCCGGTAAGGAGTCGGCGTTCTTGCTCATGCGGCCTCCAAGCCGAAACTTGAGCGCCTTCGCTCCGGTCTCCGCGACGATTCGCTTCAGATCAACGACCTCCTCTTCGGGAGTGTTGCCCCGCGTGCCGCTCGCTCGATAGACCGAGATCTCGCGCCGTTTGACGCCGCCGATCAGGTCGCCGAGCGGCTTGCCCGTCAGCTTGCCGAGCAGGTCCAGGACGGCGAACTCGGCGCCCGCCACGCAGACCCAGAAGGCAAGCCCTTGGTACTTGTAATTGTCCGCGTGCCGGTACAGCTCCCAGAGCAGAGGCTCGAGCTGGCGGGCGTCCTTGCCCAGGAAGAACGGGGCGACCCGGTTGAGGAAGATCGGATAGGTATGCACCAGGTGCATCGCGTTCGGGACACCGATCCCCTCGGCACCATCGGTCGTCCGCACCCGGACCAAAAAGTTGCGCCGGTTGCGGAGCAGCTCCATCGAGGCGATCTGAACCGGCTTCTCCAAGGTATCGAGCCGAAGGACCGGCTCGGCCGCGGCCTCATCCAGCCGCGCGTAGGTCGCGCGGATGCCCTCGGCGGCGGATCCTCGACGAGCCGTCGAGGCGACGGCGCCTGCCGCCAGGGTGGTTCCAAGAAACGAACGGCGAGTCGGTCTCATGGTCGATGTCCTTCAGCAGAATCTACGGGTGCGACGATTTACGTTTCGTGGAGCGCCCACGCCGGGTCGATTTTAGCTTGAACCGATGCCAAGGCAAGCGCTCGACGGAACCGCCCAACCCGCAAACCGCTGCTTCCAGAACGGCTCGTCCCTGGGCCGCGGACTGATCGGGATTGCAGCCGGCGCGCAGCGCCCATGCCTGCCAGCTCTCCAGCCGGGTCTGATGCTTTCCTGATTCCGTATGGATCTGATTTCCGTGGACCAGGAGCCGGCACTCGAGCTCCTTCGAGGCCGCCCCGGACGACACGACATTTCCCGCTCGCTCCACTTGTTCGAGAAGCAACTGCGCCTCGCCAGAAAGACCGGCCGTCTGCCACGCTTCGCCCGCCATGGCAACAGCCAGCAGCGGAGGCCACAACCGCCTGTGGACGAAGGTAATCTTGCCGTCGAGCAGCTTGGACACCAGGACGTCGGGGTGATCCGCGACCTCATTCACGAGGCGAAAGATCTCGTGGCCCAGCGGGTGCGCCCACCACGAGCCCGTGAGCGACTCGCCGGTCACGATCGTGACGATATTGGGGAAGGTCTTGTCCTGAAGCAGGAGCAGACCTCCGGTCTCGAGCGCGCCGTAAGGGCCCTGGGTGGCTTTCACGTGAGGTTCCTCGCCAGCTTGCGCTTTCTCAATGAAATCCAACTGCCATGAGCTCCATGAGCTCCAGAGGGAAGGCCTGGCGACTGATGAGGCGCCAGCCGCGATCATCGACGGTCGTGGCCAGGACGCTGGGGAAGAGGTAAGGCCGCAGGGCGTCAGGCGCGGGTATCGGGGACGGCTTGATCTTTACGCCAAGGCCACCGGGCCGAGGAATGCCGATCAGGTCGAGGAGGCACATGTCCGACGCGTTGTCGGGATCGTTCTTGGAGTTCGTACTCCAGACGAATTTCAGCATCGACGGAAGAGAGACGATCCAGTGAGCCAAGGATGATTCATGAGGGTCGGCCACGGCCAGAAAAGTCAGACCCGCCGGCAGACTGTCGAGAATCTTGGCTAGCTCGTCGGACGGCTTCCGGCGACTTTCCTGTCGAGACGACGAGGCCAGTGCCTCGCGTGCCCAGTCCAGGTCGGTGGCCACGGCAACCAACGATCTGTCGACCAAGATCACAGGCTCAACACCGGCGTCCAGCCCGAGGGCGCGACAGCCAGCGGAGGTCAGCCGATAGCCCCGAGCCGGCGCCGGCAGGCGTTCGAGCCCGATCTCCCGGGAGGGCTTGCCTTTCTTGCCTTGGCCGTTCGCAGCGTTTTCCGCGTTGAGACCCCTGAGGTACTGGTTGACTCGGGGTGCGAGCGCGTCGAGGACCTTGGTGAAAGCCTCAGCGTTTTCCACGCTGGCGAGGAGAACATTCGAGGCTGGTCCGGCCTTGTCCGGTTCGTGACCATCCCCCTCCCTGGACGGCACTCGGAAAGCCCACCATGTCGGCCCGACGTGCTTCAAGAGATCTTCGCGGAGACAAAGCTGGATTTCGTCTCGCACGACCTTCTCGATCCGTCGGACCTCATCGGTTCCCCTGGGCCCCATCGAGTTGAGCAGGTCGCTGAGCGTTTGATAAGTCTTGGCGGGTTTGAACGAGGCGACAGCAAAGGTGTTGATTCCCGGAGGCACCGGCGGCAGGTGTGTCTTGTTCAAAGCAGGCTGGTCGAACCAAATGGAGAGAACCTTACGCGGAACAGGGGCTTCGATCCGAACATCGGTCAGGACGGCCTTTCCCTGGAATCCCCAGCGAACCGCGATCCGCTTGATATCGTCGAGACCGCGCGCCTCGAGTTCTTTCCAAACTGGGAACCCACTCATGAGCTCGGTCCCGCCGGGTAATTGAAGGCGCCTCTGGCTTTCACCTTTCTGGGCAGCCGCCCGGTCCCACTCCATCACGGCAGTAAAGAGGCCTTTGTTATCCGACGGGCCAGCAAAGAAGAGGCCGATTGGCTCGGAGCCTTTGATGTCCTTGTCACCGGCGAGAGCGGAGAGGTAGCCGGGGTGTGTCGTGACGTTCGGGACCTTCCCCTCGATGGCGTCAAACACAGGAGTGATGTCGTCCTTGTGCATCTCGGTGAGGGTCTTTGGGGCTTCTGGTTCGCACGGACCGGCCGTCGAGTCGTCATGCCAGATGATGATCACGTCGTCGCCTTCGACCCAGGCGTTGATCGACAGATGAGCCAGGTTGGCCTTTTTGTCGTTTGCGGGGTCGGGAATTAGCCCTCGCTCATCGTCCTTGAGGCGAGCCGGTGCGGGCGGCTGCTCGTCGTATCGCAACACGAAGACGTCGCGGCCGCGGAGCCGGACCGGACCCCACAGCAGGTCGCCTCCCTTTTCATCCGGACCGAACAACATGGAGGTCAAGAACCGGTACCGGACGTCCTTGCCGCCGAAGCCGTTGAGGACGAGCGTCACGTCAAATCCGGTAACCCCCCGATTATGGATTGCGAGGACGAAACCTTTGCGCAGGAGATGGTCGCCAACGGCGACGGTCTCGGCACGGGTCAACAAGCCCAGGTTCTCGTCTGCTAGCCAGTCCACCCACTTCCCGGCCGCCTCGGTCATCATGGCACCGGCTCGCGTCTTGGTAAGCAACACGTGGGCCGCGGTCGCCTTCCAGGCGTCGGCATGAGCGTCGAGTCCATCGAACTCGAAGTAGGCAACGAGGCCGCGCGCCGGAATGTAGCGGTGGGACGAGGGTCGTGGCTCCCCGGGCGCGGCTGTGCTCGGGATCAGTAACGCGACAAGCAGCCAGCAGACCGCGGTCAACCTCGCGCGGAATGGGACTGTCGGCCGAGTCGTTCGGAACAAAAGCATGGGAACTCCTTCTCCCGGTGGTAGAACAGGAATTGTGCTCGATGTAGACGGGGTTGCTCCTGACCCTCCTGAATTGGCCGTCCACAAAACACCGGCGATTGTAATGAGACCGGACCAGAACACAAGTTCAATGGGCCGAGCGACCGGTGCTGAGTCCGTCGATCGCGGCTGTCGCCACGGAAGGCACTGAGACGTAGAATACCTCTTGTCGCTAGCTGAGGTGAGGGACGAGGCGGGGTAGGCCCTTACGGGCCGCGCATCGACAATTTGTTGTCGATGTTTCGTGAACCGATCGCCGGTCGGACTCGGCTCCAACACCAACCCGACGCGCCAGCGAGGGGTCTTCGATTATGCTGAACGCGTTGAAGATCCCTCGCTGGCGCGTCGGGTTAGTATGCGGGAACTGCCCCGCAGGGGCCACTTTTTCCGGGCGAAGTCCCGGCGAGAGCGTAGAATCTTCCCCCGTAACCTCTCCGCGCCGTGCGCGCATCTCCAGGACATGATCGCCTCCTTAAGCTGCCTACTGCCTACTGCCTACTGCCTACTTGCTTAGCGGCTCTGCCGCGTTGGGTCTTACGGAATGGCACGAGAACAAGAACAGTTCCTGAACGTCGTCGACCGCGACACGGCCGAGCGGCGGTGGTTGGCGTGGCTTCGACCCGATGTGCTCGGCACCGAGGAAGTCACCCTGGCCAGGGCACTGGGCCGGGTGCTGGCGACCGACGTCGTCGCCCAGGTCGATGTTCCACCCTTCGATCGTTCGAACGTCGATGGTTTCGCCGTCCAGGCCCAGGACACCTTCGGCGCCGCCGACGAATCGCCTCGCGTTCTTGCGCTCACCTCCGAGGACGTGGCGACAGGAGTCGTCCCGCGGTTGCCTGTCGAACCGGGGTCGGCCACCTCGATCGCGACCGGTGGGGTGGTCCCGCGGGGCGCCGATGCCGTGGTGATGATCGAGCATGCGTTTGTCTCGAGCAATACGGTGCGCATCGTTCGGCCGGTCGCGCCCGGAGCGGGAATCACGTTCGCGGGCACCGACATCGCCCGCGGCGAACGCATCATGCGCCGCGGGGCCGTTCTCTCGGCACGCGAGACCGGCACCCTGGCGGCGATCGGCTTGGGACGCGTCGAAGTCGTCCGAAAGCCCCGGGTCGTCGTCGTTTCGACCGGCGATGAGATCGTCGCGCCCGGCAAGCCGCTCCGGCCTGCCGCGATTTATGACGCCAACTCGACCTTGATCGCCGATGCGGTCCGCGAGCTCGGGGCCGAGCCGATCTCGCTCGGCATCGTCGCAGACGAGGACCGCGCATTGGAGCGGGCCCTGGAGGAAGGCCTCGCAGCCGGCGACTTGCTGCTCTTGAGTGGAGGAACCAGCAAGGGGGCTGGCGACCTGTCTTATCGGGTGCTCGCTCGCCGCGAGCCGGGGATCATCGTCCATGGAGTGGCCCTCAAACCCGGAAAACCGATCTGCCTGGGAGCCGTTGGTCGGAAACCCGTCGTGATCTTGCCGGGATTCCCCACGTCGGCGATCTTCACGTTCCACGAGTTCGTCGCACCACTCATTCGCTTGCTGGGAGGGCGCAAAGTCGCGAAACCCGAAACAACGACCGCCCGGATGCCGTTTCGTTACAACAGCGAGATCGGCCGGACCGAGTATCTGCTGGTCAACTTGGTCCAGGGGCCGGCCGGTCTATCGGCCTATCCGCTTGGCAAGGGCTCAGGGTCGGTCACGACGTTCAGCCAGGCGGACGGCTTCCTGGTCATTCCGCGCGAACAGGAGTTCGTCGAGGCGGGAGAGACGGTCAACATCGTCTCGCTCGGGCGCGGGGTGGCGCCGGCTGACCTCGTCGTCGTCGGCTCGCACTGCGTGGGAATCGACCTGTTACTGGGGATCCTCAACGAGCGGGGCTTCACGTCCAAGACAATCTGGGTTGGTTCCCTTGGTGGCCTGACGGCGGCGGCGCGAGGCGAGTGCGACCTGGCCGGTATCCACCTGCTCGACCCGGAGACGAACGAGTACAACCGCCCGTTCGTCCCCGCCGGGGTGACGCTGATTCGCGGCTATGCGCGAATGCAAGGGATCGCATACCGAGCGGGCGACAGCCGCTTTGAAGACCGGAGCCCGGCCGAAGTCGCCGAGGCCGGCTGTCGCGACCAAGGTTGTTACATGGTCAACCGCAACCGGGGCAGTGGGACCCGGATCTTGATCGACCGGCTGTTAGCGGGGCGGCGGCCTCGGGGCTACGCCGTCGAGGCCCGATCGCACAATGCCGTGGCCGCCGCAATCCAGCAGGGTCGAGCCGACTGGGGAGTGCTCATCCAGCCGGTCGCCGCGGACTATGGATTGACGTTCATTCCCTTGAGTGCGGAGCAGTTTGACTTCGTGGTCCCCGATTGCCGGCTGGACCGGCCCGCCGTGACGGCTTTCCGCGAGATCCTGAACGATCGACAGACCCGGCGCCGCCTGGCGGAGGCGGGGTTCAACCAGGACGAGGGGAGGGAGTGATGAGCCCGGGTGCACTGGTGCTTTGTGGGGGCGAGAGCCGGCGGATGGGGCGCCCCAAGGCCTGGCTCTCCTTCGGCCCCGAGCGGATGCTCCAGCGCGTGGTGCGTTTGATCGGCACGGTCGCGCACCCCGTCGTTGTTGTCGCGGCCCCCGGCCAGGAACTACCGGACCTGGCGCCCGACATCGCGATCGTGCGCGACGCGGTTGCCGGCCGCGGACCGCTCCAAGGACTGGCCGCCGGCCTGACTGCCCTCCCCGACACGGTCGATCTCGTCTACGCGACGGCCACCGATGTGCCGTTTCTCGAGCCGCGCTGGATCACCAAGCTGATCGAGCTGATCGACGGATACGACCTCGCCATTCCGTTTGTGGGCGGGTATCACCACCCGCTGGCGGCTCTCTATCGCAGGAGCGTGGTCTTGCCGGCGATCGAAGGATTGCTGCGGGCCGATCGGCTGCGGCCATTGTTCCTGGTCGAGGCCGTCAAGACGCGGGTCGTGCACGAAGCCGAGCTGAGAATCGCCGACCCAGAGCTTCAGACGCTCCGGAACCTGAATTTCCCGGAAGACTACCAAAGGGCGCTCCTGGACGCGGGCTTCGGCGGCGAGGGGGCGTGATGCCCGCCAGGGATTCAGTTCCCCCGGCGGGGCCTCGCGAATCACTGGCTGCATCCCGCCTCTCCGCGGGCTCATACCGTCGCCCCCGAGACGAGGCGGGCCGCCGCACGCACCCGGCCGGCTCCGCCGCCGAAGTCGATCACCACATGCCACTTTCCGGCTTGGGGTACAGCCAACCGCACCGGGCTCGTCGTGGCATACCCGCCATGATATCGGTAGCCGCCGCCGTTCTTGTAGTTCTCGTAATTCGCTGGGTCAAGCAGTTGGACGTTGGCGGCGCGGTCGAGTGTCACCTCGATTACGTCCTCTCGGTTTGCGTCGAATTCGTAGTGAAGGTAATTCATGGCATCCCCAGGTTCACGTGGAATAGGAGTCATTCGCCTTCCACCCGACTCAGGCAATTGCTCGTTTTACCCGGAAGATACTTCAAGGGAACCTCCTGGAGGTTGGCACACCTCCGCTGGGGGCCGATACATATTCTATCAAGAATGAACCATACTGGACACTGGCCCAACGCTCCTCGACTCCATCTTGCTCGGTCCCCGGCATTGTTCTATAATTCAACAGGCGCGAGCCAATCAGTCAGGGCGTGAGATGAGGAATGATTCATGCGCAGCCAAACTCCTCCGAACACAGACGGGCGCCGTCGGCGACTGGGTGATGCCGAGCTGACCCCGGAGCAGCGGGCCGCGGTCGAGGTGCGTCGCGCCGACCGACAGACCCCCCAGTATCAAGACGAGCTGGCCCGAGACATCGAAGCCTATCGACGGGAATACCCGCCCGTCGGGGATCCCGAATTGATTGAGGCCCTGGCGGGCCTGCGCCGCGAACGAGAGCGACAGGGGTTGAGCCTCACGGATATGGCCAAGCGGACGGGGATTGACCGCGCGACGATCAGCAAGCTGGAGACGGGCAAGATTGCCAACCCGACGATCGGTACACTCAGGACCTATGCCAAGGCTCTCGGACGGAGGCTGGCATGGACTCTCAAGGTGGTCGCAAAGCGTGACACGGCGAGCCAGTGACGGGGAGCCGTACATGCGCTACCTCCACCTTTTTGGGCCCTTGGAAAGGTAAGGAGTTCGCTGCCCATCATGAAAGTCATCCCGCTGAGTGAGGCCAAGGCGAGCCTGAGCCGATACGGCCGTCTCTGCCATGAGGAGCCCGTGATAGTGACTGTCAACGGCGTGCCGTCGTTTCAACTCGTTCCACTGGAAGAAAACGACGACCTGATCGACCGTCTGCTCGAATACAACCCCAAGTTTCGCCAGACGCTCGAGGCACGGCTTCACGAGCGTTCGTTATCGCTCAAGGATGCGGAGAGGCTGTTGAAATAAGGAAGGGCGGATGCACCGGGGATGCCGCCGAGTTGGCGTTCACAGCCCTCGTCGAGCGGCATATTGATCAAGGATTGTTCTCTGGTCCCATCCCGCCGCCCGGTATGGTCCGCGGCAAGAGGTCAGAGATGGCGGTCCGGCCGATTTCCGTCCCGTCGATCATCACGGCGACCTGCTCATCGGACTTGAGGATCCGTTCCCGTTGATAGCCGGTCGGAGCGGGGTCGGTGTAGATCTCGAGCTGGCGGTCGACGAGGTTGATGATCCAGTAGGTCGCCACCCCGCCGCGGGCGTAGGCCGCCCGCTTCTCCCCGCGGTCCCGATCCAGCGTGGTGTCCGCCACCTCGATCAAGAGGCCCAGGTCGGCCGGACCCGGGTGATGATCCTCATAGTCTTCCCGGGTGCCTCGGACGATAGCCAGGTCGGGTTCGGGCTCGTCGAAATCCGGAATCCGGACGGGTGCCTCGATGGTAAGCCGCCAGCCCCGCGGAATCAATGGCAGGAGTTCGTCGCGCGTTGCCTCGCATGCGATGACATGCGGCGGTTTCTCTCCCAATTTCTTCACCAGCAATCCATCGATTAATTCGACGGGCTGACCATCCAGCACGCCCGATTCCACCAAGCTTTCATACTGATCGACCGTCATCCGGAACAAGCTGCCCAGGATTCCGGCCGAAGGGATGGACCCGAGCTCGGGCACGGCCGACGGCAGAGTCAAGGTCGTCGACATGATCGCTCTCCAGTACGGCTGCTTCTCGCCAGAGACTGGCCCCGCGTTCAGCTTATCACAAGCGTCGCCCTCCTCCCAGAGCGGTTCCCCCAATCGGGATTACGGCGAATTCGCATAGGCGGCCACGATCGCACGAGCCGTGCGAAGTCCATCAACGGCGGCGCTGATGATTCCACCGGCGTAGCCCGCTCCCTCCCCGCAAGGATAGAGTCCGGCGACGCCGGGGCTTTCCCTGGTCCGGGGATCGCGCATGATCCGCACCGGGGAGCTACCCCGCGATTCGGGGCCCGTGAGCGTGGCATCCTCAAGGAATCGACCACCGAATCGCCGGTCCAAGAGAGGCAGCCCGGTCAATAGGGTTGCGAGGATGGGCTCGGGGAGAAACAGGTCGAGGTCGGTCGGTCGACCGCCTCGGCGATGGCTCGTCGGGATCTGTCCCCGGCTTGACTTGCCAGCGAGAAAATCACGGGCCCACTGAAGTGGCGCCTCATAAGATCGTCCCGCCGCCAGGTAGGAAAGGCGCTCGACGCGCTGCTGGTAATGGATGCCCGCCAGGGGATGAGTGCTGCCGGTTTCGGCCGGTAGGACGGTGACCACCAGCCCGCTGTTGGCAAACGGTGAATCATGGCGGCTTTCGCTCATCCCGTTCGTGCAGAAGTAGCCGGGATCGCTGACGCTGGGCATCACGTAGCCGCCTGCGCACATGCAGAAAGTGAAGAGATCGCGACGGCCGGTTCGAACCGACGCGCTGTAATCCGCGGCGCCCAAGGCCGGGTGACCCGCGCTGGCTCCGTAACGCACCCGGTCGATTGGCGCCTGGGGTTGTTCGATCCGGACGCCGAGCTGGAACGGCTTGGCCTCCATCGGCACGCCGCGGCGGAGCAGCATCCCATAGGTATCACGGGCACTGTGACCGATCGCGAGAATCGCGACTTCGGCCGGTACGCATCCCGACGAAGTCGCGAGGCCGCGGAGTCGCCCGTCGACGATGTCGAGGTCATCGACGCGGCATGAAAACCGAATTTCACCACCAAGCGACTCAAACTTTCGGCGCAGGGTTCTCACCACGAACGGGAGCCGATTTGACCCCAGATGAGGCCGGTTCTCGTAGATGATCGACGGCTTGCCGTGACATTCGGCAAGGATTTCCAGGACGCGCGTCACGTCGGGCCCGGTGCCGCGAGAGGTGAGCTTGCCATCGCTGAAGGTCCCCGCTCCCCCCTCGCCGAAGAGGTAATTGCTCTCCGGGTCGAGAGGCCCGTGCTGATCGAACCGGCGGACGTCGGCGACCCGATCCTTGACGGCTCGACCCCGCTCCAGGATCAAGGGGCGATACCCGTCCCGTGCGAGCAGATACCCGGCGATGAGGCCAGCCGGACCGGAGCCGACGATCACGGGCCGATGGCTCGGCCGGCGCGAGCCCGGCTCCGGCCATGTGAAACGCGCTGGAACGTAGGTCTGGAGGTCGGGCGAGGACGTCGAGCCGAACCGCGCAAGGTCTGCGCCGGCGAGGTCGACGGCCGCGGAATACGTGAAATGGATGTCGTCGTGGCCTCGGGCGTCGAGGCTCTTGCGGAGGATCCGCCACCCCACGATGGCGCCCTCGGGAAGTTCCAGCCGGCTGGCGATCTTCGCCGGCAAGCCTTCCTCCGACTCTCCGAGCTCCAGGCGGATGTTGTTGATCTTGATCGGCATGGACGGCGGGGTGGATCCGGGCTGGTGAAAACTTGGGGTTGAACGGGTTCGGGGTTCATCCGGTTTCCATTGATGAAGGCGTCGGGTGTTCGGCGCGGGTCTCACGACCCCGCCGGGGTGTCCGACCGAAGGTCTCCCGCGCTAATCGTAGGCCATGGCTTCTTCAGCGGGCGAGCGGCCCAAAACAGATGAGAGTGATGTCATCAACCTGGGTATGCCCCACGGAGTATTCGCGAACATCCTGGAGCAGCGCTCGCCCAACCGTCTCGGGCCCTCCGGCGGTCTCGGCGAGCTTTCGGAGCAATCGGCGCTGGTCGCGAGATTCGTAGAGCTCCTCGCGGAGGTTCCGCGCGTCGGTCATTCCGTCGGAAAAGATGGCCACGACGTCCCCCGGGTTGAGCTTGACCTCCGTCTGCCTGTAATCCCCCTCGGGGACGATTCCCAGCGGAAACCCCGCGATCTCCTCGCCGACCTCATCGACGGTTCCGTTGCTTCGGCGGATCAGCACCGGAAGGTGGCCCGCCGACGCGATCTTCAGCGTGCGTTCCGCGATGTCCAGGACGCTCAAGCTGAGCGTGATGAATTTTTCCTCGATACCCGCCGAGAAGAGCAGGCCGTTCAACTCGTTGGCGGCCGCTGAAGGGGAGTTCTCCGTGAGGATGCAATAACGCGTGTCGCCCGAGAACTTGGCCATCATGAGCGCGGCGGCGACACCCTTGCCGGATACATCGCCCAGCGCGATGGCCAGCCGTTTGTCCGGCAGGGGAACAAAGTCGTAATAGTCGCCGCCGACCTCATAAGCCGGATCGTAGTGGGCGAAGAACTCGAACCCCGGGATCACCGGTACCGACTGGGGCAAGAACCGCTTCTGCACTTGCTCGGCGAGTTTCAGGTCGCGGCTCACTCGCTCTCGCTCGAGCAACGACTCATGCATCTGAGCGTTCTGGATCCAGAGGGCCGCCTGGCTGGCCACGAGCGCCAGGACGTCCAGGTCTTCCTGGTGGAACTGCTTGCGGTCGCTGGTATCGAGCTGGAGAATCCCCAGGGCCTCGCGATCCGGCGTCAAGAGGGGCACGCACATCACCGAGCGGATCTTCAGGTCGGCGATCGAGGCGCTGGTCGGTAGGTTCTTGTCGGCGCCCGCGTCTTGGCTCAAGACCGCCTTCTTCTGCCCCAGCACGTGGTTGACGATCGACCGGCTGATGCTCATCGGGATTTCATCGGCCGGAACGCTTGAGGAGAACACCGACTTCTTCGCCGGCCGGAATTTGAAAGCCTTGCGGATGAGCCGTTTGGTCTGGGGGTCGACGAGTACGAGGAAAAGGCGCTCGGCCTGAGGGAAAAGCTCCATCAAGGAATCGAGGATCTTGGGTGCGACCGTGTCGATCTTCAGCTCGGAGGACAGGCTGCGGCCGATCTCGAGGATCGCCTGCAACTTGACCTCGGGCTTGATCATGCTCGCCATCGCGCTCGATCGTGAGGCGTCGAGTACATGAAGCTCGGCGGCCCCCTGATTCTCGGCCTCGTTGACGATCATGATCTCGCCGCCATCCTGGGAGGGACTGTCGGCGGGAAGCTGAGGGTAAAAGAGGAACTCGACGTCGCAGATGTTGATCCGATCCCCTGCCACCAGTCGATGATCGATCCCCGGAATCACCTTGGAATTGTTGACCTTGGACAAATTTCGGGAGTTGAGATCGGCCAGAAAGAACTCCTCTCCCTTCCGGTAGATCTCGGCGTGCCGGCGGCTGACTCCATTGGGATCGAGGACGATGTGGCAATGCTCGGGCGACCGGCCGATGATGACTCGATCCGGCTTCAGCTCGATGATCTGCCCGGCGGTCTCGCCGTTTGCTCGTTTCAAGAATGCCATACCGTCGACTCCCTTACTGCCGGTTCGCGAAGCGGCTCCTCAGCTCTGTTTGAATGCAGCCCGTGACAGCGGCCGGTTCGACTTCGGCAGCTCGATCCGGTAAAGCTGCCGCACCAGGTGCATCTGGTACTGATGGAGGTCCTGCCTGAGCACGGACTCGGTCCCCGCGCGGACCGACGCATTGACGGCATCCACGCAAATCTCAAGACTCAGTTCCACCAGCGCTGGATCGTACATGTCGGGGACGTCCTCACGTGTCAATTTCTTGAATCCCTCCAGGACCTCCTTCCAGTCCGCATCCCCCAACTTGATGGCGATGTGGACGACGTGGCTGAGCTCCTGATCGTACCCTTTCGCCTCTTTCCATCGTGAGAGGTCTGATTCCAGGGCAACCAGGGCGTCCAGATCGCCGCGGCGGTACAAGATCCGCGCGAGCTGGGTGTAAGCCTTGGAGATCTGCTCGTGAGAGTGGGGAAAATAACCTGGAACCGCAATGAAGGCCGGGGCCCAGTCTTCGCGCTCGGCTTGCAGGAGCGCGTAGTGCAGTTGATCTTCGGCGCTGGGTCGCTTGGGAACGGTGGTCCAGCGCGGCTCGAGCCAAAGACCCGGCAGTCGCGCGGCGGGTTCCGTTGGGACGGCCAAGGCATCCGGGCTTCGCGCGCTCCAGCCGGCAATGGCCCCGCAGAGCGCGGAGGCCAAGCACGTGGAGATGACCATCGTCCAGCTCAAGCGAGCGAGACCGCCCGAGGGGAATGAACCCCAGCCGGGCGAGCGCCCTGAAACGGTCAAGCCCGCTGGCGACCTAGGCAATCCCCTCGAGCCGGCAACGTTGCCCGCGGGTGCCTCCCGCGACTCTTCGGCCCGCGCCGGCAATCCCTGGCTCGTGTCGGCGATCGTCGCCGCCGATCCGATCGGCAGCAAATCGCGAAGCTTCGTCAGATCGGTGAGCATCTCACCCGCCGATTGATATCGATCACTCGGGGACTTGGCCATCAACTTGAGGACCAGCCGATCAAGTTCCACCGGCAGCTCCGGGCGATGGACCCGCATGCTCCGGGGAGCCTCCCTGACCTGTTTGAGGGCCACCGCCAGCGCGGTGTCTCCGCGGAACGGCGGCTCCCCGGCAAGCATGTGGTAGAACGTCACTCCCAGCGAATAAAGATCGCTGCGATGATCGACCGCATGGCCTTGGGCCTGCTCGGGGCTCATGTAGAGAGGCGTTCCCATCGTGACGCCGGATTGCGTCAGGTGGGCGACGTCCGTGTCTTGATCGCGGCATAATCCGAAGTCCGCGACCTTCACCCTCCCCTTGCGTGTCATCAAGATGTTCTCGGGCTTCACGTCGCGGTGGATCAGCCCGATCGCCCCGGCCGCCGCGATCGCCTGCCCGGCCTGCTTCATGATCGAAAAAGCCAGCGGCAGATCGAGCGCCCCCTTCTTGACGATGTAATCCCGCAGGTTCGTCCCCTCCACGTACTCCATCACAATGAAATGGATATCATCAATGCACCCCAACATATACACATGGAGAATGTTCGGATGATTGAGCTTCGCAACCGCCGTCGCTTCCTTCTTCAATCGGCCGAGATAAGTCGGATTCGACGAGAAGTTGGACAGCAGGACTTTCAACGCAACCGGGCGATTCAGACTCTGCTGCGTGGCCAGGTAGACCTCGCCCATCCCACCGCGACCAAGCAGTCTCTCGACGTGGAAATCGCCCAGAGTGACGCCGGTCAGGTCGCGCGGCGACTCATGATTGCCGTGCAGGGGCGAGAGGCCCTCTTCGGACGTTTGCCGATCGATTGTGCTCATTGCCTCGGTCGGCCTTATTCAAGAACGCGACGCGGTTCGATCCCGGTTGAAGGTCGGAGGTTCGATATCGGATCTAGTCTACGGGAATTTCGAATTGACGGTAAATGGCAAAGTCGCGGCCGTCGAATTTGACATTGTATCAGAGCGACCCGGCCGGGTATCGTGCTATAAGTGACAGATCATCGAACTCGCCGGAGCTGAGGTGATGCGGAAATCAAGTCGATGCTTGGTCCGATCCCTATGGTTCTGCCTCCCTTGCGCACTCCTGCTCGGGATGCCCTCGCTCGCTCAAGATCCCCAGTTCGCCTTCGACCAGGTGGTCGGCCAACCACGCGGCCTTCCCCAGCTTCCACCCCAGGGCGCGTGGGGCGAAGTCATCAACGTGACGACGCGCTGGCTGGTGATTCAAAATCACTCCGGACAGCAGTACCCCATCTCCGTCGACGACATCGGCGAATTCCTGGTCCGCTGGCCGAGCAGCGTGGACAGACTGGGCAGACAGACGGTGGTCGAGGCGATCGGCCCGGATCTCGGCTCGAACGTGGTCGAGGTCAGCCACATCGATGTCTTCGAGGGGCCGGATCGCAGCCTGGTCGCCCCGACTTTCAACAGCCTGCTGCCCAACAACGCCCTCGTGACGGCGGTCGATCCGGGATTCAATCGGGTGATGAACCCCTGGGACTACGCCGGCCAGAGCATGCTGTACGGGTGGGCGTTTCCGGTGAGGCCGGGAATCACCGGCATTCCGGCTCGTCTCCACCTCGTCGGGACCTTCCTCCAGCGCAATCCTCTCCAGTTGAACGTGCTCGGCAACAACATCGCAACCGTCGTGCCGGGTCGGAATATACAGTTCACGGTCAGCCAGGTGACCCGGGGCCTGATCTCCCACGTCCGCAAGGGGGATTACGCCTTCATGCTGCCGCTGCAAATCAACCCCAAGGGGCTGGCTGTCTCGCAGCTCGTCCTCTACAAGTCGATGCCGTTCCGGCAGTTCAACCCCGCGGACAAGTAACGCCTCAGGCCAATCGGTGAGCGCCCGTCGTCATTTGGCACCCCTCCCAGCGGGCTTCGTCGCCAAGTCTTTGGGTTCGGCGTCGGGCTTCATCGCCACGTCCGGTTTGGTCTGGTCCTCGTCGTAGGACCGATACAGCGGCAGATAGCGGTAGTACACCTCGAGAGTCAAGATCGAGAGCGACGTCAAGTAGAGCCGGCCCCCGGAAAGCGCCGCCCAACGATCTGGAGAGGGGAAAAACGGGTCCCAGCTTCCGTGCGCGCAGCCCTCGTCCTTCACCTGCAAGCCGATTAGCCCTTCGCGGATCTTGAGATTCCAGCGCTCCCACTGTTCGTTTTGCATGTTGTGCAGGAGCTGCGTCGCGTAATACCAGTAGTAGATGTTCCGCTCCCCCGACGACTGGAGGTCCGCGGAGATCTGGCCCACGCCCTTGACCAGGGCGGGGAAATCGCGCGGCCAGCCGAGAAGTTGACGACTCAACAACGCTTCAGCCGTCATCGTCGGCGTCGCATTCCGTCCGGGCTGATAAGCGTAAGTCACCTTCTTCTGGTCGCCGGCCTGATCGAGGTAACGGGAACACGCCTTGAGGATCTTGGTGGGGATCTTGATCCCGGCGAGATGAGCGCTCCGCAAGGCGAACATCTGCCATCCAAAGACCGAGGTGTCTCCGAGCTGGCCCGGAGAGTACCGCCAGCCACCGCCGACAGGGTCCTGAGAGTTGATGATGAACTGAATCGCGCGTGTCGCCGGTCGCTTGAGATTGGTGTCACCAGAGAGGCCGTAAGCCTCGCAGATGGCCATGGTGGCGATCGCATGGCTATACATGTAGGCCATCCCCGGCGGCCCGGTGAACAGGTCGCCATCGGGTTGCTGATGAGCAACCAGCCAATCCAGACCGCGCCGCACCGCCTCTTGATGACGGCTCTTGACAGTGTGGATGTAACCCGCGCCTAAAAGAGGCAATAGGGCCAAACCGGTTGCCCCGGTGTCGGACTCGATCGAATGTTGGGCGGTGCAGGGCCTGGCTTGACACTGGTCCTGGTAGTTCATGCTCCATGACCCGTCGGCGCGCTGGTGGCGCACGAGCCAGTCCAATCCGTCCTCCACGGACTGCTCCGACTTGGCCGTTCCCCCTTCGCGTTGGAGCAGTTTCGCGCGCGTCAATCCTTGACGGCCCGAGAACGGCGCGACGATGCTGGTGGCAAGATGCGGTAACCGAATCACCCCATTCGCCGAGACGCTCTCGATCTTGGTTTTCGAAAGCGACATCGGGCCTCCCAGCACCGGCGCGTACTGGGTGAGCGACGCAATCCGAGGCTGACCGACCAGCTTGAGCTGCGAATCGGCCGGCTCGATACCCAGCGACGGAGGATCGAGACTGTCATTGAGCGTGAACGGATCTCCCGACCGCTTGGCTTCGGTCAGTGACGTGAGATCGCCGAGCGCGGTGTCGACGATCGCCGATTCAACGATCCGCTCCGAATGTTCGGTCCCCCGGCGCAGGTGGACGATGAACGCGAGCAGCAGGAGCAGCAATGAGTGAAGGAGAAGGCTCATGACCCAGGCAGGGATCGTTCGAAGCGTCGTCGATTCGTACTCGCCACGCCAAGGCCGGGACCAGCGCCTGCCCAATTCCTGAATCCAGGCGACACCCGGCCCATTCCTAGCCATATGAGGATCCTCAAAAGCGGGGAGCGGCGGACCGCGAGCATCGGACACGCCGGACCGACCTCCTATCATTATAAGAGTCGATCACCGAGATACCAGTATCTAATCAAAAGGATGAAGGATGAAGGATGAGGTTGGACGGATCTACGCTTTGTCCGGGCCTGCGCCGGGAAAAAGTGGCCCCAATGGGGCAGATCCAGCACACTAACCCGACGCGTAAGCGAGGGATCTTCAACTTGAATCGAACGACAAAGTTTTGTCGTTCGGGATCGCCTGAGCGGCTATGTTACTCATCCTTCATGCTTTCGACGTGCGCCCAGTCGAGTCGTTCCAGGTCCTCGACGACCTGCGCTGCGTCGGCGACCACGACGGCCACGAGCGAGCCGGGATGAATCTCCCGGTTGGCCGCGATGATCAATGAATCCAGATCGATTGCCGCCAACCGTTCCGCGAACCCGGCGTCGTGGTCGGCCGGCAGGCCATGAACCACGAGGCTCCCGAATCGATTCACGAGCGCAGTCGGTGTTTCGAAGAGGCGGGCCTGCCCCTCGATCAAGGCCCGGCGGGCATCGTCCAGCTCGACCTGACTGGGAGGTCGACCCCCGACCAAGGCCGCCAGCTCCTGGTAAATCTCGTCGAGGGAAAGGGCGAGCCGGCTGGTCTGGACCGCCGCACTGATTGAAAACGGCCCCCGCTGCCGCCGGCAGTCGAAGGAGCTGCGTACGCCGTAGGTGACGCCGCGTTCCTCGCGCAGCTTGGCGTTGAGCCGCGAGCTGAACTGGCCGCCGAGGATCTGGTTCAAGACCAGCATGTGTTCGTAGGCCGGGTCGGACCGAGCGAGCCCGATGTGACCGGCCCGCACGACCGCCTGGGGAGCCCCCGGCCGGTCGAGGAGAATCACGCGCGGATGGTCGGCGCGCGGGCTCGTGGGGTCGACCGGCAACCCGCCCGCCAATCCTGTCCACGACGTCAGTCGCGCTTCCAGCTCGGCCGCCAGAGAACGAGGGTCGACATCGCCCGCGACGATGATCGTCGACCGCCCGGCGACCAGGAAGCTCGCGTGAAACTGCATCAAGTCGGCCCGTGTGAGTCCTTCGACGCTCACCTCGGTTCCCGCCAGCGGAAATCGGTAGGGATGGCCCTCGTCATAGAGCGCCGACAGCAAGGCTCGATACGCACGCGACTCCGCGTGGTCACGCTCGGCCTGGAGCCCCGCGAGCGTCTGGCCGCGAATCCGCCCCCACTCCGCTTCCGGAAAGGTCGGGTTCAAAAGGATGTCGACGGCCAGATCGAGTCTCGCGCTCAGGTCCACTTTCAAGCACTTGAACGAAACATAAGAAGCGTCCCAACCACAGCCCGCGG